>DASRPN010000001.1:0-21813 GCA_035646355.1 Pyrinomonadaceae bacterium
GTGCGACTCAACGTATAGCTGGCGCCAGAATCGCCAACGGTGAGGTTCTTGCTCGGATCGAGAAGATGGAGGATGTTCTGGTCGAACAACGCGAAACCGATGCTGTTCGGTTTATCACCGTCGAGTTGGACCACCACGCCATTCGGATCTCCGGTGCGTCCCTTACCGATGTTCCACGTGCCGGTGAAGGTGGTTGTACCCTTTGGCAGGTAAGTCCGGTTGTCGATGTGAAAGCCCCATTCGCGAGTCAGATCGTATTTGCCTGAATCGAAAAGACTAACCCGCCACTTGATGCGATCGCAGTTTTCTCCGGTTGGAATCTCGAGTTTCGGCTTCACGAAGTCCGTGCACGGGCTGGTCCCTACAAAGACATCGACGTTTGGCGACGACGCGACATTCGTACCGGCCTGCCTGAATGAAGCGCACGCCACCAACGCGTAGAATGCTGTCGCTGCAATTGCGGTGCTTTTCATCATGATCGATTTGACGCAGCAGACGCTGATTTTCTTCCCGACAATTTTAGCGTTAAGCGCCGCACTTTTGTGCTGACGATCTGATGACTAGCGCCAGGACGGCGAGAATCCATCCTTTACAAGCAACCGTGGGTTGCCACCGTTGAGTGGCACGATCCACAGATCCGTAGTTCGATCCTCATCCAGCGACTTTGCTCGTTCGAAAACTACCGATTGCCCGTCAGGCGAGATACTCAAGTTACCGGTGAACTCGTTTTGCAGACGTGTGATTTGCGTCGTCTTCCGGCTGGCGAAGTCGTAGCGAAAGAGATTAGCGGAGTCTCGCATCAGCGTTTGGTTCGAGAATACGAAACCTGAACCATCCGGCAGCCAGCGAAGATCGAAAAGTAGTTGATAGGCGATGTTTGAGTATTGCGTCAGTCTATCGCCTGGATGTGTTTTGCCTTCGTTGAGGCGAAAAACGCTCGAGTCGCCGGAAGCATTCTCCGTGTAGATAAGCTGGTTCGCGGTTGCGGCCGTCGGACCCCAGTCCCAGACACATGTGCCGAGCGGGTTCTTACCCCCGAAGAGTGGGTTGTAGACGTACTCGCCCGCCGTGGGATTCACTGATGTGCTATTCAATGTGCACATTCCTGAACGATAACTAACGCGAGATCCGTCGTTGCGCCACACTGGTCGGAACGCGCCGAGTAGTTCGATTCCGTCGCCAGTGATACTAAACACCGGCGCCTTCACAGTTCTTCCAGCCTGCACTTCAACGCCGGGAGTGAACCAACGGTGTTGACCCCACATGGCGACGACTGCCTGGGCCAAGTTGCCGAAGTCGGCAACGTTCTTGAAAAGAAGTGTTTTGGTCGAACCTGGCGGGAGCGTGATCTGCTGCGGTTCGTCCGCACCTGCGACGTAGACGATGAAGACTCCAGCGCTCGCCTGCGATTGTCTGTAGATCGGTTGGTTATTACTCACGGTGACGCTGACCGTGCCTTTCGGATAACGCGCGAACTCGGCGCGATCCGGCGGGTTGGTCAGTTTGCGAAAGCCGCTGCCGTCCGGACGAATTGCGTAGACGTCCGCATGGTAAAGCGAAGTGACGGCGGCATGCCCGCTGGAGAAGGCGAGTTCTTTTCCATCAGGACGCCACGCGACGTCGTAGATACCGAGCTCTTTCTTTGCATCAGGATGCGTCCATAGTCGTCGATCGTTTGAACCGTCGGCGTCGATCAAACGGATCTCCGTGCCGTTGCGGATGTATGCGATCGTGCCGCCACCGTTGGCGGCGACGCGACTGCCAAGCGGTGGAACAGAAAAAATTAGCAACAGAAACACCGCGATAGTACGGAACATCGCTAGACCTCTTTTAGTTATTGTTTCGCGCAACGACGCAGATCCCACTTGATGGTGACGGTTTTGATACCACGGCGCGTGTCGTGCTCAGCAGTCTCGCTTCCGGCTAACACGTCAGGTTTTGCAGGATCCATGCGGCCTTTTCCAATCAACACCGGTGCGTCGTCGCTAAGTTGATAGCGTTCGATTTTGTCCACCTGATTGAAGTCTTTGTTGTAAGGATTGTTACACGTGCCTTTAACGCGGCTACTCACGACGTGTTGTCCCGATGCATACACCATTAGCACGGGCGCTAACACCGAATATTCGCCGGTGCGCGAATCAAAGCTGATGGAGAAACCAGTCGTATTCTCGTGTGCCTCGCCGCGAACGGCCTGGTCGTGATCGGTTTCGCGATAACACACACCTTTCCCGCGGCTACCCCATTCCTTATTTTCGTAAGCGGTGGCTCGGACGACGGCAATTTGATGTCCGTGTTCATTTCGGCGACCGTCCAATTCGGCTTTTGTCTCGTAGTAGCCCTCGTCGTTCCAATGCGAGATGTTGACGTTATTCTCCGCTGTGCCTTTCCTCTTGGTCGTGATCTGGTAGGTAATAGTCCCTGTCCACTGGTCGGTGCATTGTGTGGGCGCAGGCGGCAGGAAGCTCCGCCCGGCGAAGATGAGAAGAATTAATGTTAATGATCCTGTCACGCGCATCATTCAGCCTCACTTACTTCTTCGTCACGGTCGCAACAATCGTTTGTGCTGACGTTGCGACGATTGGCGTAAGAATGTCTTCGCCGTCCGACTTGGCCTTCGCTTTTGCGGTGTTGCTTAGGACAGTTTTTGACGTTTCAACACTGTCGAGTTTGTATTCGAGCGAGAGTTCGTCTTTGGCTTTGATCGAGCTGGTGATCGCGGCTGTCGTGTAGACGCCAGTGATCGCGGCCGAACGTGCAGCGCCAGTCGTTGCCGAACCGCCGCCTGGGATGTGTCCCGCGGCAGAGCCTGCGATGTTGCCAATCGCTTTCCCAAACATCGAACCTCCGCCGCCTTTCTTCACGTTCATCGAGGCGGAAAGTATGTAGTCACACTGGCTCTGACGAGCTTCTTCCACCGCCTGCGCGGGAAGCTGTGCAGAGAGTGTGACGACTTCGATCGCTGGACCATTCAGATAGCCGGCGAAACTCTTGCGCAACGTCTCCGCTGCTTGTGTTGTGTCACCGGAAGTCAGTTGGACCTTCGGCAGCATGATGCCTATGCGGATCACGCCGGGTTTTTTAGGAGTTGAGCTGTTGGTGACGTTTGACGTGCTCGCGGTTGTTGACGTCGTTGACGCGGCGCTGCTGTTGGGCCGTGGGTTGTAAGCGGCAGAGGCCGTGGCAGCGGTGCTAATGCCGTAAAGTTCGTTTGTATCTTTCGCGAGCGCATAACCGTCGGGTATCTCGAACAGAGATGCGGCGAGTGGCTCGCGTGAGAGTTCGAGCACCTCTTGCGTCATCGTGCTGGTTCGGCCGTCGGGTTGGTAAATGGTAGTGGTAACAAGTAGAGGAAAACCGAGTTTGGCGCTGCCGATGGTCTTGCTGCGAATTTCGTCTTTGCAGCCGGGCCGTTGGGGAGGAACGTACGGTTGATGCTTCTGACCTTGAGTCGGGCACTCGAACGCATACTGAAAGTCAATGTACCAACCGTCGGTTTCGACTTTTTGATCCTTGTCGCACGCTTCTGGGCTTGCCGTTTTGACAAGAGACGTTTTTATGCGGCGAGCGGTGAAGCCAAACATCTCTTTTCGTTCGCCGGTGTCGGTAATGGTGTTAGTGATGTTGACCAGACCGCCGCGAGGTTGAGTTGGCGGTTGTTGTGCGGTTGGAGCCACTGGTGCGCCGCCTCCGTCACCCTCACCCGTGCTCACAGCGCTTCCATCCGTCGAGGCGATGAGGTACGTCTTTGTCTTTTCATTGATCGTCACCGTGCGTTTCAGGTCGCATTGCATGATCGTGGTGAAGCCCATGGCTCCGGGCATTTCACTGCGCATTCGCTGACCTTTTATGTAAAGCAGACTCTCCACGGCGGTAACACCGCCGGTGCTCATCCGCTGACGGATCTTGACGTCATTCGTCGTTGGTTTGCTTGTTGTCTGGCTGTTTGTGACGAGCCCCAAACCCGCAAAAACCATTAGCATTAAGGCAGCTAATATTCTTGTCATATATATTTCTCCCTTCGGTGAGGCACTATTGCCTTCATTAACAAACGCAGGAATCTCGCTCAGAAAGGCTCAAAATAATTTTTCCCGGTGCGTTTGTTGGACTTGGCGAGTCGTGAAAGCTAGAATTTCGCTTCTCCCACGGACTTCAAGCCGACCCCCAGCTCACGGCAATGATTCAACCGCAACAAGGGGTTACCGAATTACTCGTAGCGTGGAGTGAGGGCGACAAGGCGGCACTTGATCAGCTCATGCCCGTTGTCTACGACGAGCTGCGCCGGCTGGCGAAGAACTATCTCAGCAGGGAACGACCCGACCACACCCTGCAAACCACTGCCCTCGTACACGAAGCTTACCTCCGGTTGATTGATCAGAAGTCCGTGGACTGGCAGAACCGCGCACAGTTCTTCGGCATCGCGGCGCAGATGATGAGAAGGATCCTGATCAATCATGCCAAGGATCGGCAGGCACAAAAACGGCAGGGTTACGCGACGAAAGTCTCGTTGGACGAAGCAGTGAGCTTCTTTGAAAAACGAGAAGTGGATCTGATGGCGCTCGACGAAGCTTTAACCGATCTCGCCGCGCTCGATCCGCAACAAACGCGGATCGTAGAGTTACGCTTCTTCGGTGGTCTCACGATCGACGAGGTTTCGACGGTGCTCGGCATATCGCCGGCCACCACCAAACGTGAATGGGACTCGGCAAAGCTCTGGCTGCGCCGCCAACTAAACATCGGAGGCCACTCATCACCCCGGAACGCTGGCAACAAGTAAAACATCTCCTCGCGGAAGCGATGGAGTTGGATACTGCGCGACAGCGACGGTTTCTGGATTCCGCTTGCGCTGATGACGGAGATCTCCGTGCGGAGATCGATTTGTTGTTGGCCCACCGCGTGGACACCAGCAGCGACCTGATGGAACAGTGCGCAGCCGATGCATCTTTGCTGCGCTTCGACGACGACGTTGCGCAGACAGGGAATCGCATTGGTCCATACAGAATTCTTCGCGAGATCGGTCGCGGCGGAATGGGTGCTGTTTACCTCGCGGAACGAGACGATGAACAATATCGCCAGCAAGTTGCGATCAAACTGATCAAGCCGGGCCTCGGCGGCGAACCCATACAGCGTCGATTTCGCAACGAGATGCAGATCCTGGCCGATCTCAATCATGCGAACATCGCGCGACTACTTGATGGCGGTGAAACGCCGGACGGACTGCCGTACCTGGTGATGGAATACGTTGAAGGTAGCCCGATCAATCAATATTGTGACGATAAGCAACTATCGATCGAACAACGTCTCAAGATCTTTTGCACCGTCTGTGCTGCGGTGCAGTACGCCCACCAACACCTCGTCATTCATCGCGATATAAAGCCGGGCAACATTCTGGTCACCGGTGATGGTGTGCCGAAACTGGTCGACTTCGGAATCGCAAAACTTCTGGACCAGACGGCCGTCGGTCCCGATCTGACCGCGACTGCAATGCCGTTCATGACGCCGCAGTACGCGAGCCCTGAGCAACTGCGTGGTGAGTCAGTCACGACCGCGACAGACGTGTATTCGCTCGGCGTTGTTTTGTATGAATTGTTAAGTGGCCGATCACCCTACCGTTTCAAGAGTCGAATTCCTCACGAAATGGCAAAGACGATCTGTGAGGATGCTCCTGAAAAACCTCAGAAACGCCTTAATGCGGACCTCGATAACATCGTCCTCATGGCGATGCGTAAAGAGCCGCAGCGACGCTACCCCACGGCCGAACAGTTTGCCGAAGACATTCAGCGTCACTTGAACGGTCTGCCTGTTCGCGCGCGTCACGACACGTTTACTTACCGCGCGGGTAAGTTCATCCGGCGACAAAAGGTGGCGGTGACAGCAGCTGCGCTGGTTCTGATTACGCTAATCGTTGGGATCGTGGCGACGACGTGGCAGGCGCGCGTCGCTCGCGCAGAACGTGAGCGGTCCGAAAGACGCTTCAACGAGGTACGGCAGCTTGCCAATTCGATCGTGTTTGAAGTTCATGACGCAGTTTGGAATCTACCGGGATCGACGCCGGCTCGTTCGCTGATCGTGCAACGAGGTTTGAAGTATCTCGACAGTCTCGCGAAAGACGCTGCCGGCGATCGCGGACTGCAACGTGAGTTGGCGGCCGCGTATGAAAAACTGGGCGCTGTGCAGTACACGCCGTCGGTCGCGCATCTCGGCGATTTGCCGGGTGCGCTCGAGAGTCACCGTAAAGCAGCAGCCTTGCGTGAGGCGCTCGTCGCTGCTGAGCCGTCGAATCGCGATTATCGCCGGGATTTAATCGATAGCTACTGGTTCATCGCGACCCTGATCGGAGCGCAAGGTGATATCTCGAGGGAGTTTGAGATGCTGCGCGAGCAGTTACCCGCAAGGCGTGAGTTGGCGGCGACTGAAGAATCGGGCTTTCTCGATCGTTATAATCTGGCTGCCACGCACACGGCCATCGGCCTTCAGTTATTGCAGCTGGGAGACTCGCAAGGTGCGCTCGAGAATCAGCGCGAGGGTTTGCGGCTACGCGAGGAGATCGCTGCGCACGATCCCGACACGGCCCGTTCTCGACGCGCGCTGACTATTTCTTATGAATACCTTGGACTCGCGATGGACCACGCCGGTAACACGCAAGGCGCGTTGCAAATGCAGCAGCGCGGATTGCAGGTGCGCGAGTCTTTGGTGGCGGCGGATCCCCTCAACACCGATCTGCGTCTCATGTTGAATGAGAGCCATCGCTACGTCGGAGATTTGCTCTTGAAACGCGGTGACCGCGATGGAGCGCACGAGCACTACGGCAAGCAGTTGGCGTTCACTCGTGAGTTAGTCGCGGCCGATCCCTCAAGCGCTCAGTTTCGCCGCAACGAAGCGGTCGCTTTGATCAAAGTTGGCGACGTCGAGTTGCACGGCGGCAACAACGCCAGGGCCTTGTCACACTATCGCGAGGCACTGAGTATTCGCGAAGAGCTCAGCGCGAACGCTAAGGAAGACACCACGATTCGTCGAGAATTAGCTGAGGGGTGGTTGAAGCTAGGCGACGCTTTGAGCAAGACTGGATCGAGATCACAGGCGCTTGAAAACTATCGCAAGAGCGTACAGACCCTCGAGGCTCTATCAGTTTCGATGCCTACTCACGCGGGCATCCGAGGAGAGCTATCCGAAGCGCAATCGCGAATGGCCGGCTTCAGCGACCAAAACAGATCAACCGCTAAAAATTAGGTTGGACGAGCTTATGTTAAAAATCACGCTCTTTTCTGTCGCGTTGTTACTCGCAGCCAGTACGTTCTTCGCCCAAACAAACACCGGTGCAGACGTTTGGCAGCCAATGAAATACTTCGTGGGTAAATGGGAAGGCACCGGAACCGGAAAACCCGGCACGTCTACGGTGCGACGTGATTACCGCTTTGTGTTGAACGGGAAGTTTCTACAGGTGCAGAATCAGAGCGAGTACGCGCCGCAAGCGGCGAATCCGAAAGGCGAGTCGCACGAAGATTGGGGCCTGATAAGCTTCGATAAAGCCCGGAAGCAATTAGTGCTACGACAGTTTCACGTCGAAGGCTTCGTCAGCCAGTATGTGACGACCAGCATCAGCGCCGACGGCAAAACTATCGTCTTTACAAGCGAGAGTATTGAAAACATTCCGGCCGGATATCGCGCGCGAGAGACGTACAAGATCGTTAGCGATGATGAGTTCACTGAAACGTTCGAACTTGCAGGACCGGGAAAGGAATTCGAGCTCTACACCGAGAACCGGCTACGCCGGAAGAAATAGCCTCCGCCATGACTCAACCAATCGACCCATTGCAGAAGTGGGGTGAGACCGCAAGGTACTGGACTAAACACAGCGACATAATCACGCAGATGTTTGCGCCGGTTACTGAGGCGCTCATTCGTGACGCGGGCATCAGTGAAGGACAGTCCGTGCTGGACGTCGCCGGTGGCTCTGGGGAACCGTCGTTGACGATCGCCGGGCGCGTTGGACCAAACGGATCGGTTGCTTGCACGGATGCGATCGCCGAAATGGTCGAGGCGGCACGTGCGGAGGCGGCAAGTCGCGGCATAACAAACGTTGAGTTCAGACAATGCACGGCCGAGTCGCTGCCGTTCGCTGATGAGTCGTTTGACGTGGTGGTGAGCCGGCTCGGGGCGATGTTCTTTCCCGACCCTTTAGCTGCCTGCAAAGAGATGTTGCGAGTGACGAAGCCTGGTGGCGCGATTGCTTTTGTCGTGTGGCACAAAAGCGAGCTCAACCCGTTCTGCCACATCGTTAGTGACGTCGTGTCGCGACATGTGGCGGCGCAACCGCCCGATCCCGACGCGCCGGATGCGTTTCGTTTCGCGGAGTTGGGCAAGCTTGCGTCTATCCTGAAGCATGCGGGCGCGACCGAAGTGAGTGACAGGGTCCTTCAATTTCAAGTGCAAGCGCCGATTACAGCCCAGCAGTTCTGGTCCATTCGGTCCGAGATCTCCGAAACGTTGCGCTCGAAACTAGCCACGCTTTCCGAAGCAGAGAATGCGCAAATCGCGCAGGAAGTCCACCAGGCAATTCGCCCCTTCTTTCCAAACGATCAGATGAACTTTCCCACCCAGATGATCATTGTGTCTGGCAAAAAACCCGCTTAACTCAAAATGTTACTTCAACCGGTTGTACTTCTTCATTACCTGCTTCAATCGATCATGCGGCAGCGCGTAGACCGTGTTGCCGTTGACGCCGGTCATCGTTTCCGCAGCAACCATCGCGTTGATGATCGCTTCTTCTGTCGCATTCACCGTCGCAGCAAACACAGGATTGATCTGATTGTTGGACAGCATCTTCAGCGACGCTAATTCGACGTCGGTCGCGGCATTCGGATTCGCTGTCGAAAACGCGATGAAGATATCACCCGAGGAATTCCCGCCGATGCCGCCATTCTTCGCGATGCCGAGCGCTGCACGTTTCACGACGCGCTTCAACTGATGCGGCAGCAGCGGAGCGTCTGTGGCCACCACGACGATGATCGAACCGGTGTCTGACTGACCTAACTTCGGCGTGAGATCGCTCAACTCACGACCAACCGGTACTCCCGCAATCGTCAGACTCTCGCGCGAACCGTAGTTCGCCTGGACCAACACGCCTACCGTGTACCTCGAACCACCAGCGTCGAACGTGCGCGAGGACGTTCCAGTCCCGCCTTTAAATCCGTGAACTACCATTCCTGTGCCACCGCCCGTATTGCCTTCCTTCACTGGACCGGACCTGGCCTGGTCCAATGACTGCGCAACATGTTCCGGCTTAACATGAAAGCCATTGATGTCGTTGAGAAATCCATCCCACGTTTCGGCGACAATCGGCAACGACCATGGCTGAAAAGTGGCGCCCTGCTTTTTCATCTGCCAGGCGATCACCGCGTCTCTAACCGTGCCGACACTATGTGTGTTCGTAATCATGATCGGGCCTTCGAGGAAGCCCGATTCTTCGACCCACGTCGTACCAGTCATTTCACCGTTTCCATTCAATGTAAACCACGCGCCGAACACTTGATCCTTCGAATCGCGACCGCGAGGTATTACGGCCGTAACACCTGTTCGCACCGGACCTTTTCCGACGACGAGCTTCCCATCGCCGGAGATCAGCGTGACTTGTCCGACTTCGACACCCGCCACGTCAGTAATCGCATTCAACCGTCCGGGTATTCCATCGAACGGAATGCCAAGATCGCGCGCTCGAGGTTTGGTGGCTTTAGTTTGAGCGGGGACGGTAGCCAAAGACGAAAGAAGAACGAGAATCAGCAAGAAGGCTTTCGCGGTCACGAGTGGAGGCTCCTTTTAAACGGGGTGCTACGAGATTTCGCATTGTAGGCGCAAGCCCAAAACAATGCTATCTTGTGCAAACTTCGGACGAGTCAATCCAGGAGCGTTCGTTTTTTCGCGTTACTAAACGGCGCTCAACAATTATGTAAAAACCAGCCGTGAACGATAGAGAGTCTAAGGGTGAAACAATGCATCGAAACCAGTCGCGAAAGTGGCTACTCCCGTTATTGATCTGCCTGGTTGCGCTTTCTGTCGCGCCAACCGCCGGCGCGCAGCAGGCATGCTTTACCGAAGCCGAGCGCGCTCGCGCCGAACAAACTGCGAAAGTTTATGCACCGCCGGATCCCGGCTACGATCCGGTGCTTGGCTACAACCCGGCGACCGGAGCCCGGCGCGGTGCTCCGGCCGTTAACGACAACGGACTCGCGCGGACGTTCAATTGTGTCGCGAACAAAGATGAAAATCCCGGCGCGGGCACGACGCCCAAGTTTCACTGCTCAGTTTCAGGCGCGACGGACGAAGATGGGGATCTGATTCGTTACAAGATCAAACCCCACTTCAAAGGACAGTCGAAGGACAAGCGAAACGGCGAGATCTACGGCGAGTTCCTGTCGTCGCGTTTCTCGAAAGCGCTCGGCTTCTTCGCTGACGACGAATGGGTAGCCGACGTCAATTGTCCGGATTGCGAAAAGAGCCTGACGAGCAGTTTTCAAGGCGCGAGTTTTTCAGGCTCTCAATCCGCCGCCGGCATTGAGCTGCCGCTCGCAAAAGGCATCGACGTCAAGTGTAATAACAAAGATTCAGGCCCACTCGGCGACACGCTCACCAAACTCCTTCAGGGCGGCGCTCCACGCGCTGAGATCGACGCCTTCAAACTCTGGCTGGCGTTCATCGATCACGGCGACACCAAAACCGACAATCACAAGTTCGCTTGTCTGAAGTCGAAAAAGAACGCCGATGGTACACGCAGTTGCGAACCCGGTCAGGCTGTTTTCTATGTTGGCGATATGGGATCGACTTTTGGACATTCACGCTCCAGCGAGAACAAGGCGCGACTGGACGTCTGGAAGAAGAAGGATCCGATTGAAGTGAGTGGCGGACGTTGTGCGACGACCGCGAAGAGCGTCGGCGACACCGGCATCAGCGACGGAGGACGCAAACTACTCGCCGATGGACTCCAGCGTTTGCTCGACGCCGAAAAAAAGAATCGAACCATCACGAAAGTCTTTGAAGCTTCGCGAAACGCGGAGCGTGATCAACCAGCGGCCCAATGGACCGCGGAATTCGAACGCAAGGCGCGAATGATCATCGACGCGCGTTGTTCAAACTAGGTTGGAGCTTGGTGGCTTTGCCCCCAGTGTTTATCGGCCATAGGCCGAACCAGGGGCATAGCCCCCATTTCGATTTCACAACTACGGCGAGGCACAGCCTCGCGTCACATCAGGGCGGCGAAGCCGCCATGAATAGACTTTTGGGGCAAAGGCGAGCTTGGTACTTAGTACTTGGTGCTTTGTATCAACGACTTGAAACCAAGAACAAGTACGAAGTACAAAGAACAGAAAAATGACCTCTCAGGGAAACCAAGTGAACCAACCCGAATCTCCGGCGCAGCCGAAATCTAAACCAAAACGTTTTTTCGCCTGGTCAGTCCTCAATCGTGACTTGTGCCAGTTGGAGTTTTTCCGCCGCGTACTTGAGGAGGCGTTGGACAGAACCACGCCGGTGCTCGAAAAGCTCAAGTTTTTGGCCGTCTTCTCGTCAAACCTCGACGAGTTCTTCATGGTCCGTGTCTCCGGTCTCAAGGAGATGCTGGACATTGAAGAGATTGGACCAATGCCCGGTGAACTGACGCCCTACGAGCAACTCCGCGTCATTCGAAAGCGAGTGGTAACGCTCGTGGATGAACATTCTAATTGTTTGCGTGAAGAAGTGCTGCCGGAGCTTCAGTCGCACGGCGTCGTGATTGCGCGTTATTCGTCGCTGTCGCAGACCGAGAAACAGAATTTGGCCGAGTACTTCATGAAGAACATCTTCCTGGTACTCACGCCGCAAGCCGTCGATCCAGCGCGTCCGTTTCCTTACATCTCGAACCTGAGTCTAAACATCGGGTTGACGGTGCAGAGCAATCCGGAGGACACGCTCGCTGGATCGCCGATCGGAAATGAAGTGAGGTTTGTGCGAATCAAGGTGCCGCCGGTGGTGCCGCGATTGATCCCGGTGAGTGAAGGGAAGTTGAAGTTTGCCCTCGTGGAAGAGGTGATCGAGGCAAACATCCACCGGTTGTTCCCCAATATGCACCTGGGCAAGGGACATCTCTTCCGCGTTACCCGCGACGCCGACGTTGAGATTCGCGATGACAAAGCGGCAGATCTATTGAAGTTGATCAAAGAGTCGCTGCGAGAGCGGCGTTTTGGTTATGCGGTGCGGTTGGAGGTCTCGTCGACGATGCCTACCGAGCTGGTTGAGTATCTGGCGAAGTCACTTAACCTCGAGTCCGATGACGTCTACAGGATCAACGGACTGCTCGATGTTCCCGACCTGATGGAACTCCATGGCCTCGACTTGCCGGAGCTGAAAGACAAGCCACTAAGGGCAGTCGTGACGCCTGCGCTACGGAACAAAGAGTCGCTGTTTGATGCGATCAAGAAACAGGATGTGTTGCTGCATCATCCTTACTCCGCGTTTGGAACTGTAGTCGATTTCATCCAGGCGGCGGCTGACGATCCGCAGGTCGTGGCTATCAAGATCTGTCTCTACCGCACCGGAAGGAACTCGCCGATTCCGCGGGCGTTAATGGCCGCGAGCGAACGAGGAAAACAGGTCACTGCGGTGGTCGAGATCAAGGCAAGGTTTGACGAGGAAAACAACATTGAGTGGGCTGAGCGTCTGGCCGAGTCGGGCGTGCACGTGGTCTATGGAATAGTCGGCTTGAAAACGCACAGCAAAGTGGCGCTTGTCGTGCGGCGCGAACAGGATGGACTGCAAACCTACACGCACATTGCTACCGGAAACTACAACCCGACGACTTCCAAGGTCTACACGGACCTTGGGTTATTAACCAACGACTCAGTCATCGGCGACGATGCAACCGACTTGTTCAATTTTCTCACCGGGTTTTCGATCCAGAAGGAATACAGCCGCTTGATGATCGCGCCGCTCAACCTGCGCAAGCGGATGATGGCGTTGATCAAACGCGAGACGGCACATGCGCAGGCAGGTAGACCCGCGCACATCACCGCCAAAATAAATCGTCTGACTGACCTTCAGGTCATCGAAGCGCTTTACGAAGCTTCGCAGGCTGGTGTGAAGATCGATCTGATCGTGCGTGGCGCCTGCATGATTCGTCCCGGTGAACCGGGACTTTCGCAAACTGTTCACGTCAGGAGTGTCGTCGGACGTTTTCTCGAACACAGTCGCATCTTCTATTTCGCGAACGGCGGTGAGGAAGAGATTTACATCGGTTCAGCCGATTGGATGGCGCGCAATCTCGATCGACGTGTCGAGGTTGTGGTGCCCGTTCTCGATGCGAGGCTGAAGAAGTATTTGAAAGAAACGGTGCTGGCTGCGTACCTGCGCGACAATGTGAAGGCGCGTGTGATGCGACCTGACGGCATTTACGAAATGCCGAAGATGGCTCCGGATGAGGAGCCGTTCAACAGCCAGTTGTTTTTCGAAGGCCCAAACAGTTCGCCGCACGTGGGCAGCGTTCATCCGCTGAAGAGCAAGCGACTATGGGCCAAGCAATGAATCCCTGCCTTTTGCGCCTTTTGTCTTTTTTGTGCCTTTTGTGGTTACAGCTTAGAAAGGTAAACGAAACATGAAGCGTGTGACTCTCGCGGTGTTGGGGACGTTTGTTCTCCTCCTGCTGGGCAGCGGATTACTGGCTTATTATTTTCGCGTTCCTCCCGAACATGACGTCGTTACTAAGGCGCCAACGAGTGCGGCCTCTCCCGCTGTGACGGCTGCACCTCAAGATGAGATTCCGCTAGTCGGCGAACTCTTCGGACGAGACGGTGAGGGACTTGCGCCGTCGACGTTAGCGAGTTGGGAAGCATTGGCTGCGAGAATCGGCCTGCGCTTTTCACTCGCCGCGTTTCTCGCGGCACTACTTGCGTTTCGTCCTCGACGTGGGGTTTCGATCGTGCGCCGCAATCCCTATGTGGCCCAAACGCAGATACTGATGGCTGTAGTTGCGGGCGCGATGATGATGGTGGTCGGCGATAGCGCGGCGCGAGCGTTTGGTATTTTTGCCGCGGCGTCGCTCGTGCGTTTTCGGACAAACATTCGTGATCCGAAAGAGACGACCGTGTTGCTCGTTTGTCTCGGCGTCGGACTGGCGGCGGGCGTTGGTCGCTGGGACATGGCAGTTATTCTGACGGTGTTCGTGCTGATCGCCTTGTCGTTGCTCGAATACTTCGAACAGTTTCAAGTGTTTCGTTCTATGGAGCTTTCAGTGGCGACGCGTGATGTCGACAAGACCAACGACATGCTGAAGAAAATGTTCATTCGACACGGCTATGAATTTGAACTTCTCGAACTCAACCGGCCCGATGCGGACGAACCGATGGGCAAGATTGTTTATCTCGTAAACATTGATCCGGTGGTGCGGACGAGCAAGTTGAGTGACGAGATACTCTCTTACGATCCGGACAATATCGACGGCGTTGAGTGGAAGCAGAAAGAAAGCAAGACGTACATCTATCGCTAAAGAGTGTACTCTGCGTATCTCTGCGATTCTCTGCGGCTCTGCGTTTATGGTTTTTACGGCTCTTTTTACCGCAGAGAATCGCAGAAATACGCAGAGGCTGTTGTTAGATTAGATATCTAGTTATCGTTAGTTTTCTAGTCGTTGGGGAAAATGCTGAAGGCCGCCCTTCGTGATGAAGAGCGGCCTTCGTCGTTTTTAATTTGAACGTGACTACTTTTCTGTCGCTTTGGTCTGTTGCGATTGTTCGTAGTAGTCCTTCACGAAGTCTTTAAAGGCCCCATGGCCCCAGCTCGTGTAGAAATCGAACTTCTTCATCTCTTTGTAAACCTGCTCGAAGTCCCAGTTATAAAACTGGTAGCGATAGACAGCGCCCATCGCGCCTGTGCGATGTCGTCCGCCCGCGCAGTGGACGTAGAACTTACCCGTCGCGGGATTGTTCACCGTCTTCAAAAACGTCTCGATGGCTTCCGGCGTTGGGTACTTCTTCGCGATCATGGGAATGTTGATGTATGTCATTCCCTGTGCCTCGACCGCAGACTTTGAATACGCTTCTGTGTCTTCGCGGAGGTCGATGATCGTCTTGATGCCAAGCTCAGCGAGAGCTTTGTAGTCTTGCTCCTTTGGCTGGGCGCCGCGATAGAAGCGGTCGTCCATCTGGCCGAAGTTTTTGATTTTGATTGATTGGTTGGAACTGGTATCGGAAACTTTTTGCGCGGATGTAACGACTGCGACCGAAAGGACTGTGACTAAAGCGAGCAATGCCTGACGGCCTTTGTGATTCCACGAAATTGCCATGCAGTATTTCCTTAATCCTTTATCAGTTTCTTAGTTGGGTATTGCCTGAGGAAGATAACATTTCTTCTCCGTTCGGCTCAATAGTATATGAATGGCACGCGTATTGATTGACCCAGAGTGATGCAATAGACTGCGCCGAATATTGACTCGGAGGTCTGGATGAAGAGCCGCACGATCGTAGTTGGAGACATTCACGGTTGTTACGACGAGCTGATGGCGTTAATGGAGAAGGTTAACCTTGGCGAGCGCGACCGTGTTGTTTCCGTGGGAGACTTGATCACGAAGGGCCCTAAGAATCGCGAAGTCCTCGAAATATTCATGACTGATCCACGCTTCAGTACCGTGATCGGTAATCATGATTTGCAGTTGCGACGAAAGTGGTCTGGCGAAGACGTCGAGCTCAAGCCTGCGCAACGGGAAGTGCATCGTGAGTTAAAAGGTGAGAAGGATCACTACGCGAGTTTTTTTAACCGGTTGCCGTTCTGGATTGATTTGGGTACGCACTTGGTGGTGCATGCCGGACTGCGTCCAAACGTTGAGCTTCACTCGCAAACCACGGGGGACCTGACGCGTCTACGCACGCTTGGTCCAGACAGAGAGAGTGAAGAGGGAACTCCGTGGTACCACGTTTACTACGGAGAGAAGACGGTGTTGTTTGGCCACTGGCCCGCCCCCGAGCCGAGACGCGGAAAGAAAGCCATTGGATTAGATACGGGTTGTGTCTACGGCTACCACCTAACGGCTTACATTATTGAGACGGAAGAGTTCGTCAACGTGCGCGCCAAGAAAGCGTACGACGAGAGTTGATAACTAATCAGTCTGCGATTGATTAGGAAGATGCGGGACGTTGGTTCATTCAAGGCTGTTTTCTCAGGGCGTCGCTCGAAGCACACCGCACCATTCGGTCGTGAACGATCCCGGAAGTGACTCGAAGAACAATTCATCAACGTAACACCAGCCCCACTCCTCACCCGGTTCATAAGATCTGACAGCGAGTGACGCTCATCCATGTTTTTCCCCTAACTCTCCGACCCCAGCAGCCAATGGCATCACCATGATAGGACAGGGCTTCGTAAGTGGCTCCGCAATCGACAAGTCTGGTTTAGTTGGCGTTATTTGTCAGGAAGGGATTCCGGCAAATTGTGTTTCAAAGGCGATCCTTGGAGGCTTTGGTTCGGACGTCACTTACACAGCTGGAAGCGCCTTAGCGGTCATGATCACGATAGGAGTACGATACGTAGTCGGTTCTCTGCGGAGCCGTCGGCAGATTTCGACTCCGTTCATGCCCGGTAAGAGTATGTCGAAGAGTATTAATGCAGGCGGGTTTGCGCGGTCGAGCGCGGCTTCCAATCCTTCTTCGGCAGTCAGTGTGGTTCGTGTCGGGAACCCTGCTTTTTCTAAAACAGTAGCGAAGTACTTCCGCAATATCCGGTTCGTCTTCGATGATCAATATTCGTCCTGGCATCGTGATCTCGAACCACTCCGCATTACTTCACAGACGGAACAACTACCAAGAGAGTAACCGGTTAGCGTTAACCTGTTGTAAAAACTGGATTACGGAATTGTTGCCGAGCCGAAAGGTGGCCCAAACATCAACTCACTCGTATTTTGCTTTCGCCGCCTCCAAATTTTTTTTCAACTCTCCAAGCATACGTTCATACTCCACGTCGCCGCGTAGAGGTTGGAGAAGCGGATCCCGCTGAAACCACGGATAACAGGGAAACCCGGTTGCAATAGCCCGCGCCAACCATTGCCGCGCCTTAGCTTTATCACCGAGTTGTGCATAAGCGACGCCGACGCTGTAATGAACGTGATGGTCCTGATATGAACCTGCGAGCACTTCTTCGAGCAGTTTTTCTGCACGCCCTCTCTCATGGCGCGCAGCTAGAAAACTAGCAAGTGTCGCCTTGGCGCGCTGCTCAGCCTGTGCACTGCCGCGAAGATCTGTAAGGATTTTCTCTGCCCGCTCCTGTCCACTTTGATAGTAGTAAGCCTGGGCCAGATACCAATCCGTCACCGGGCCCGAACTAATACGACGCGCTTCCTCCAGCAAGGCGGCAGATTCAGAATATAGACCGTTGAGAAGGGCTGTCGTACCCCGTACGCGCAAAGCTTCGAGCTTGTTCAGAGGATTGATTCGTAAACCCTCACTAACTTCTGCTTCAACCAACTCCAGTAAACCCAGATGGTAGAAGGCGGCGGCCCGGTAATAGTGCGGCTGCTCCAGATTCGGATTTAAAGTGAGAGTTCGGTCGCTCTCGACTATAGTTTGCTCCCAATTGAACTCGGAGTTGCGATAAACAGCCGCCAGGGCTTCATGAGCTTCCGCCAAATTGGCATCTAAGCCAAGCGCGCGATTAGCAGCTTCCTTAGCACGCTCGTCCCAGCTTTGTACCTCCTCCGGTTGCGCGAAACGAATCCGCATTTGAGCACCAGCTTCAGCGAGGCCGGCGTGCGCAAGCGCGTAGTTCCCGTCGAGACGCAATGCGTCTTCGAACGCTTTTACTGCCGCAAGCGTATCTTCTCTGGTGTAGCGCACGAGTTTCGACCGACCTAACAAATACAATTCATACGCCGCAACGTTTTCCGTATAGCGACGATAAACGCGGGATTGCTCAGCTGCGGTCATCTTGATTTTGAGTGCATCAGCGATCTGTGTCGCAACAGCATCCTGCAAACTCAAAATATCCGCTCGTACTTTATCGAACTGGTCTCCCCATATCAGTGCCTCATCACTCGTGCGAACCAGTTGCACGTTAACTTGCAAACGCTCACCCAACTTCTGCAATGTGCCGAGCACTACGTAATTGCAGGACAATTCTTCACCCACTGTCTTTGCACTTACAGACTGTCCTTCATACTTGAGGATCGCATTCGTAGGGCGAACGCGAATTTGATGAACGTTAGCCAGTCGTGTAGTAATCGCGTCCGCGAGTCCGGTTGTGAGGAACGCTGTATCTTCGTCTGTATTCAGCGGACGGAATGGCAAGATAGCCAGAGTTATGGTTTCGCCCACGGCCGTTGGTGTCGGCCGTAACCGTTGCCGCAAAAACAACCCTAAGCCACCAATCAGCAGCAGCAACAACACACTTGCGCCGATAAACAGATGCCTTCGCGAAAGACGTGCAACCGGTCTTTGATCTGCCGGTAGGGTAGGTGGAACCACTTCCGATGCGAGTTTCTGACGTTGCAGATCGTGGCTCAAGGTCTTTAAGTCGACAAGCAATCCTCTCGCAGTTTGGTAACGCTCGTTGGGATCTTTCGCTAGAGTTTTTCTGATGATGCGCTCTAAATCTGCTGGAACTGAGGGTGAGTAGCGAGCCAGGGGCGTAGGTTCGCGGCCCAGTATCGACGCTAATACGTCACTCTGAGTTGTGCCTTCAAACGGTCGTCTGCCTGACAGCATTTCATAGAGAACGACGCCGAGACTCCAAACGTCAGTTCTTGCGTCAACCTCTTGCCCGCGAGCTTGCTCGGGTGACATGTAACTGAGCGTGCCTAAAACAACTCCATCCGCAGTGTTCACAAGCGTTGGGGACTCAGGTTGGACGAGGCCTTGTTGAAGCAGCTTGGCGAGTCCGAAATCGAGCACCTTCACGAACCCATCGTCGCGCATCATGATGTTTTCGGGTTTGATGTCTCGATGGATGATGTTCACCTCATGCGCTGCCGTGAGAGCTAACGCTACTTGGGTAACGATCTCTATAATCCTTCCAATCTCGAGCTGGCCACGATTGATCGCCTCGCGCAAACTCACTCCATCAATGAATTCTGTGGCAATGAAGTAAGTCGAATCTGTGCTCCCGACCTCATGGATCGTGATGATGTGTGGGTGATTGAGTGAGGATGCTGCCTTTGCTTCCTGAAGAAACCGGCGAACGCGGAACTGGTCTGAAGTCGCCTCACTCGGCAGAAGCTTCAGAGCAACTTTCCGGTCAAGAAGGGTATCCGTAGCCAGATAGACTTCACCCATGCCACCCGCCCCAATCTGGGAGTGGATCTTGTAGTGAGAAACGACGTCGTTTTCGTGGAGATCCATGAAGCTGCAAGGGGAACTCGACCACGCGACGGTATGGCGCAGTAGCCTGACTGTCAAGGGCTGCTGTCTTCTGCACTCCGGAAGAAGTACGACTCAACTCGCCGAGTATTTATATAAGAGGCATGTGGTATATCGCCTGATTATAGCTGGGACGATTGTCTAATATGAGAAATGTAAGCCGTGAGCTCTTGCATGGAAATGCCGAGACCCTTCTTCTGCTCGTTTATACGGTAATGTTTTGTCGAACGCTTCGGTTGCCGGATTAACGTTAAGCGAACGTCCTATGTTTCAAACCTTAAACTTCCGAAGCACTCGAACGAACAATTTTACTTTGTTTTGTTCTGGAAGGCGGTTTTATCGAAGTCTATGGAAGACGTTCCCGCTCGTGCCGGCCTGCAACGCTTGTTTCATCCAGCAGGCGAAAATACTCGGATTTCTTTCGCGCCGTTTCGCGCTGGTGCGGCTAATGATGCAATTACGGCAGACGCAAACGTGGGCGGACGCACGGGAGTATCGCGCCAAGCTCGCGCTCTGCTTCCAGCGAGTCCTCGTGACTGACAGTTACTTGAAGTAGCCGGAGGGGAGCAATGAGCGTAAACTCGCCCCATCCCGAGTACAATGCTTGAAAGTTTTCAGGGGATGGTTATGCAACGCATGAGAAACTTGATCATCGTGTTTTCAGTGCTAATCATGCTCTTTGGATGTAGCGCTGCCAAACGAGCTGGACGAAGTCCGGAAACCGAAGCATTATTGCGCGCTGCGAGCGCTGGAAACGCCGACACAGTCAAAACGCTATTGGTCTCTCCGAACGTTGACATCAATGGCATTGATGATCAAGGCAACACTGCCTTAATTCAGGCGGCACGCTTCGGACACGATGAAGTAGTGAGAGATTTGTTGGTCGCCAGGGCCGATGTGACGGTAAAGAATTCTGAAGGCAAAACCGCTCTGATCTTGGCAGCCGAAGGCGGGCATGACCGGACGGTTGCGGTGCTGACGCAGGCGGGCGTCAGGTAAGCGCACGCGCCAAGTTTCTTACGAATCCCTTCTTGCAAAGGATGCCGCATCATGAAGCTTGAACTGGACGCTGAGATCTTGGAGTTCAAGATCGCTCCAACAAAAAAACGCCCGATGACAGTTGATTATCTCTCAACCAGTCGAGAGGTGATCGTTCACGCTACACTTCCAGACGAAAAATCAATAAGTTTCGATACTAACTCAGAGGAAGTGATCCTTAGTTTTCGACAGCTTGATTTACGGCTGTCCGAAGTTGCCGTCCGCCAAATCTTTGAGGCATTGCCGCCGGAGATGTTGCGCAGACTGTGAGTTTTAACTTTCCTTGAGAAGCGTTCTCGTAGCGATGGGAAAGCTTACGATTAGGGGGCAAAAAAAGGAGGTCCAAGATGACGATCATCCTCTTAGTGATTCTCATTCTCTTGTTAATTGGTGCGATGCCAAGATGGAACCACAGCAGGAACTGGGGGTACTGGCCAAGCGGAGGAATCGGAACGATTCTCTTGATCGTTCTTATCCTTTTTCTTCTCGGACGAATATGATCCTGTTGTTGCAATAGCGTTCTGGTGCGGCGCTTGAATATCCACGATTCACTGCTTGGCTGATCTCTTTTTCCCATTGCTTATCTTTTTCGTGGACTGACCAAGACCTGCCGCTTTGGTCCCAGCTTCTGCAGCTCCTACCACAGCGCCGGTAGCCGCCCCAGCGACGGCGCCCGTCAAAACTTTGCGCGCAACCTTTTTTACTCTGCTAATGAGGCCGGGCGAGCTCGGGTTACCTGACTTCTTGCGCCCTCTCTTCTTACTTGACGCTGACGAAACTGATTTCTTCGCGGCCGATCGCTTCTTTGTATTCTTTTTGGTTGCCATACACTTTCTTATTCCTTTTTCTAACGTGAATGATTTTCGCCCACCCGGACCATTGGCCCGAGCTAGTCGCAAAGAGTGTGCCGCTAGGATTCGAAAGGTTACAAGAGCTCACAGAGAAAAACTGAAGAAAAACTACTACCCGCTCGTCCAAGACCTACGATGAAGATCATTCGCATGATGGTGCTATGTTGTGTGGCCCTCTTGGGTTCGGTTGCGGTGTACGCTAAAGACGCGCCTATTCAGTACAAGATCCGAATTGATCCAGCCGATCTCACAAGCTTTGCTGTCGAGATGAAGGTCCAGCGGCAGCGGCCTGGTTTGCTGCGGGTGGCGATGGCAGTCCACCCTGAATACGACGATCGGTACTTTCGCTATATCGAAAATTTCTCCGCATCGGACGCGCGCGGCGGTCAACTCACCGTCGGTCGTGGAGAAGACACGGTCTGGCGTATCGACAACGCACCGCAGCAGACACACATCCGATATCGTCTTCGCTTGCCGGCACAACAGTCGGCGCTTCGTCAATCGTGGAAGCCGTTCCTCACACGTGATGGCGGTATGGTCGGTGACCTTCATTCACTCATGTATGT
>DASRPN010000002.1:0-7061 GCA_035646355.1 Pyrinomonadaceae bacterium
CTCGATCTCTTCGGCGGCGAGATCAGTTCCAACTCCGCTGACTTTTTCGCGGCCGGTTTGAAGGGGCGTTACAAGGAGCAGGAGCAATACAGCGAACACACCGCCGCAAACGAGATCTTCAAGATGACCGTTGTCGAAGACGGTGAACTGAAAACTCGCGAGGTGCCGTTGCGAAACGCGCTGAATGAAGTGCTGCGCACGGAATATGTGAAGGATTGTGAGAAGGGGTTGGCCCGCTGGACCAAGGTGCTGGCGGACGAAGGCCGCAGTGAGCGGCTGTACCTGCCGCATCCGCGTTTTCATCGTCACGTCGGCGAATACGCCGGTCATTCATTCGATATCGAAGGTAATCTGATTTCGAAGGAAGAATTTGAACGGCGCAAAGCCGAGTGGCTGCCGTCGATCGAGGATCGCGAATACGTTCGCAGCCTGATGCATCCGGTCTACGAGGTCGGAAAGATCGCCAATTGGATCGCGCCTCCGGCCGCGGGCATTAAGGGCAAGCCATTCGATTTCGAGTATGTGAGGCTTTGAAGAATTGCGAATTTGGAATTGCGAATTGCGAAATTCAACAGCCTGCATCGGTTAAAACGATGAGAGAACTAGAGTCGAGTGACGTAACACAAAATTCGAAGTCCGCAATCCGCAATTCGCAATCCCCTGCTTCGCGTCACGATCAAAAACTTGAATTCATCCTCCGCACCGCGGCGCGCATCTTCGCCGAGAAGAGTTATCACTCGACGTCGATGCGTGACATCTCACGTGCCACTAACGTGAGTCTCGCCGGTCTGTATCACTATTGCCGCTCGAAAGAAGAGTTGCTGTTTCTGATCCAGGATAACTGTTTCGGTCGCGTGCTCGAGCGACTGGAACAACAGCTCCAGGAAGTTGACAAGCCCATAGTCAAGTTACGCATCTTTATCGAGAACCACCTTTCGTTCTTCGCCGCAAACATGGCCGAGATGAAGGTGCTGTCGCATGAAGCGGAATCGCTTCGCGGCGACCTGCACGCGCATGTATCAACGCGCAAAGACAACTACACGAAGCTCGCGCGCCGGATTCTCCAGGAAGTTCAGCATCTGACCAACAATCACGCTGTCGATCTGACTGTCGCGACTTACGCGTTGTTCGGAATGATGAACTGGATCTATAACTGGTACGACCCGCAGGGGAAACTCGGTGTGCACGAGCTGGCGCAACATTTGACGCAGCTTTTTCTGGGCGGGTTCTCGCCGGGGTTGTTGTTGGAGCCGGTAAATGCGACGCTGCGAGTTGAGAATCTAAGTGTATGGACCCACGAACTGGAACCACAGATCTAAGAAGGATGAAAGTCGAATATCAAGCCGCAGACGGTGTTGCCGTTCTGACATTGAACGATCCGCCGGCCAATACCTACAGCTACGAGATGATGCAGGCGTTGGACGCCTGCATTCTTAAGGCACGCATGGACGAGAGCGTGCAAGTGATCGTCATCACCGGTGCTGGTGAAAAGTTTTTCTGCGCGGGCGCCGATATCCAGATGCTCTCCGACGTCACGCCGGTGTTCAAGTACTACTTCTGTCTCCACGCAAACGAAACACTCTCGCGACTTGAGCAGACGCCGAAGCTCGTAATTGCGGCGATTAACGGGCACTGCGTCGGCGGTGGTTTGGAAGTGGCGATGGCTGCTGACATTCGCATCGCGCGCAAGAGCGCAGGGAAGATGGGATTGCCGGAAGTGTCGCTCGGCGTGTTGCCGGGAACTGGTGGAACTCAACGGCTCGTCCGTATTGTCGGTAAGTCGAAGGCGATTGAGTTGATGGCCATGGGACAATTGTTCGACTTCGAACGCGGATTAGAGCTTGGTCTAGTCAATCAAGTATTTGAAACTGAAAACTTCTTGTCTGATGTACTGGAGTACGCGCGTCAATTCACAACACCCAACAAGGCGGCGATGGCAGTTGGCAGGATCAAGCGCGGCGTGCAGACGGGTGACGAAATTCCGCTCGAGTACGGTCTCGCACTCGAACGTGAGTTGCAACAGCAACTGTTTCAATCCGAAGACGCTCGTGAAGGCCTCGCGGCTTACGTCGAGAAGCGCAAGCCACAGTTTAAAGGGAAATAGAGCTTTGTACTTTGTACTTGGTTCTTTGTCACTAGCGCAGCATAAGCTCGCACCGTGAGCGCCGGTTAATGAACAAGGTACAAAGCACAAAGTACTAAACAAATGTACGAACACATTTTGGTCTCTGAAGGCGAAGGCATCGCGACGATCACTTTGAATCGTCCGGAGAAGCTGAACGCTTTCATCGGACACATGCGTCGCGATCTTGCGGAAGCGCTCGAGCACGCGGGCAGCGATCGCTCTACTCGCGTCGTGATCGTCACTGGCGCGGGCCGCGCGTTCTGCTCCGGCGGCGACGTTGCTTTCATGGGCGAGTTGATGGAACGTCGCGACTCAGACGAGTTCGAGCGCATTCTCGGCGCCGGACGCCGCGTGATCAGCGCGATTCGAATGATGACCAAGCCGGTGATCGCAGCCGTGAATGGTCCAGCCGCTGGCGCCGGTCTCAATCTCGCCCTGGCGTGCGACCTGCGTATCGCATCGAGCAACGCAACGTTTAGCCAGTCGTTTGTCAAGATCGGATTGCATCCGGACTGGGGTGGCACATATTTCCTGCCGCGACTCGTCAGTCCGAACAAAGCGTGCGAACTGTTCTTCCTCGGCGACACAATCGACGCCGCTGAAGCGCTGCGCTTGAATATCGTGAACCAGGTAGTCGCGCCGGAAGAGTTGGAAGCGACCACGCTTCAGCTCGCCGAACGACTTCGAGCCGCACCGCCGATCGCCGTCGCCTCGGCGAAACAAGCGGTCTACATGAGTGGCACCTCCGATCTCGACGAGATGTTGCGTTACGAGACTGAAGCCCAAATGCGTTGTTTCGAATCTGATGACGGCCATGAAGGCGTTCACGCATTTTTCGAAAAGCGCGATCCCCGGTTTACGGGCCACTAATATGCTGAACGGAAAAATTGCGCTAATCACTGGTGGCGGTCGGGGTATCGGACGGGCCATCGCTCTCGCTTTTGCGCAGCAGGGCGCCCGCATCGCTGTGGCAGCCCGGACGGCCGAACAGGTTGAACAGGTCGCTGCTGAGATCGGCAACGGCGCGATTGCGTTGGTTTGCGATGTTTCGAAGTCAGAAAGCGTTACGCAGATGTTTTCCGATACACGCGAACGATTGGGCGACGTCGATATTATGGTGAACAACGCCGGGATCGCCGAAAGCGCGACTCTCGTGACGACATCCGATGACTTGTGGGCTCGTCACCTTGCGATCAATCTGTCAGGAACGTTTTACTGCACGCGCGCTGCCCTGCCCGCGATGCTCGAAAAGAAATGGGGTCGCGTGATTAATGTCGCGTCGATTGCCGGCAAGACGGGCGCGCCTTACATCGCTGCGTATTCAGCTTCGAAAC
Source organism: Pyrinomonadaceae bacterium (assembly GCA_035646355.1). GTDB lineage: Bacteria > Acidobacteriota > Blastocatellia > Pyrinomonadales > Pyrinomonadaceae > PSRF01. Next base: position 3,460 of record DASRPN010000002.1, read on the forward strand.
ATGGTGTGATGGGTTTGACGCGATCGGTGGCACTTGAAGTCGCAACGTCGGGAGTCACGGTTAATGCGATCTGCCCTGGTTATGTCGACACTGACATGGTCACGCGGGGTATCGAACGGGTCACGACGCGGACCGGGCGCACTGCTGATGAAGCTCTGGAAGCGATTAAGAAGATGAGTCCGCAGAACCGGTTGGCCACGGCTGAAGAAGTTGCAGCGATCGCGCTGTTGCTTGCGTCTGAAGAAGGTCGCGGGATCAACGGGCAAGGCATCAACGTCGATGGCGGATCAGTGTTTTATTAATTCATAAACGAGCCGGAGCGGTAATCCCACGATATTGAAATAATCACCCTGGATTTCTTCGATGAAGAGTCCAGCCGCGCCTTGTATACCGTAAGCTCCGGCTTTGCCACGCGCCTCGCCGGTCGAGATATACCAATCGAGCTCGCGTTGGGTCATCTCCGCAAAACGCACTCGCGTCGTTTCGTACTCGACCCGCGATTCACCGCCGACGCGAACTACAGCCACACCCGTTAACACTTCGTGCCACTTGCCATTCAGCAATTGCAACATTCGCTTCGCGTCGCCATCGTCAACCGGCTGGCCCAGTATGTGACCGTCTACGACCACGGTTGTGTCCGCGCCAAGCACTAATCCGTGGTCCAACTGTTCCGCAACGGCTTTGGCTTTCGAAAGTGCGAGTCGTTGCACGTAAGTCGCAGGATCCTCGTCGGGCTTCAACGACTCGTCAATTCCAGCCGTTATCGCTTCGAATGGCCAACCTGCAGCCGTTAAAAGTTCCTTTCGTCGTGGACTCCCCGACGCGAGTATCAGTTTTTCACACAGATGATTTGGCATACTTGCGGGTGAACAGTTTGCGTGTTTCAATCCGAGATCGCAAATAACCATGGAGGCATTAATCAAAGCATTGCCGGCAGTGTTGCGTGCGTCCGGCAACGCGCCGGAAGTCGCGGAAGCCGCAGCCATTGCGGCGTGGAAGCACTGCGCCGGCGAAGGACTCAAGGAACGTGCCGTTCCGTTCGCGTTACGAGATCGCACATTGATGGTCGCAGTCGCCGATCTGATCTGGCAGAAGCAAATGATGGCAATGAGAGGTGAGATGCTCTACAAGATCAATAAACTCCTGGGCCAGCGCGTTGTCGGCGCGTTCGAATTCATTATCGATCCTGAAAAATTATGCCGATAGAAGAAAAGGACATCGCCAAAGTGGCCCAACTCGCGCATCTCGAGTTGGACGAAGCAGAGCTCAAGCTCTTTGGACCACAAATCGCCGGGATCATTGATTACATCGAGCAACTTAACGAACTCGACACAGTTAACGTCGCGCCTGCGATCGGAGGCCTCACTCCCGAGGGCGAAAAGACCGACTCATCGCGTGACGACGAGATCGCCCCATCGTTGGGCCAAAAGATAGCTCTCGCGGAAGCGCCCGATCCGGCGGAAGGCCATTTTCGCGTCCCGAAAGTGCTCTAGGAAATGAAGAAGTTTCCCGCAAAGGCGCGCAAAGACGCCAAGACAATCAGCCTTGGAGCGACAAATGTTTTCTTTGCGACTTTGCGCCTTTGCGGGAAACTAACCACAGTACTCAAGTTTCATGCCCATCAAATCAGTAGAACAAGCAGTCACCGCGGCCGAGAACCTCAATGAGACGCTGAACGCGTTTCTCCAGATTGATCGCCAGGGTGCATTGGAACGCGCAGCGGCGGCTGATGGTCCACTCGCCGGTGTGCCGGTTGCTGTCAAAGACAACATCTGCGTGCGAGGTATGCAAGCGTCGTGTGGATCCCGAATTCTCGGCGATTACCATCCGCCTTACAACGCCACTGTCATTGAGCGTCTCACACAGGCCGGCGCAGTGGTCATCGGCAAGACGAACTGCGACGAGTTTGCGATGGGCTCGTCGAATGAAAACTCCGCCTTTGGACCAGTGCGAAACCCGTGGGACACAACTCGCGTTCCGGGCGGCTCGTCGGGTGGATCGGCCGCCGCCGTCGCAGCGGGAATCGTGCCGGTCGCACTCGGTTCAGACACCGGCGGCTCTGTTCGTCAACCCGCGTCTCTCGTCGGCGTCCTCGGATTGAAACCAACGTACGGACGCAACTCGCGCTACGGTCTCGTCGCGTTTGCGTCGTCGTTGGACCAGATTGGAATCTTCGCGCGCAAAGTCGAAGACGTCGCACGCGTGTTGGGCGTGATCGCCGGACAAGATCCGCGCGATGCGACGACGGCGGACGTTCCCGTTCCCGATTACACCGCGCTGACCGGCGATCTAAGAGGTGCGCGACTCGGTTTTCCGCGGGCGTTGTTTGGCGAAGGTCTCGACGAGGAAGTCGGAAACGCGGTGAAGGGCGTCGTGGATGTCTACCGCGATCTCGGCGCCGAGATCGTCGACGTCGATCTTCCACACGCGAAGTACGCGATCGCGGTCTATTACATCATCGCCACAGCGGAAGCTTCGTCAAACCTTGCTCGTTTCGACGGCGTTCGCTACGGCTTTCGCGCTGAAGATGCTCCGGAGTTGCGTCAGATGTATCGACGCACGCGTGAAGAAGGTTTTGGCGCGGAAGTTAAGCGACGGATTATGTTGGGAACTTACGTTCTGTCCGCGGGTTATTACGATGCCTACTATCTGAAAGCGCAAAAGGTGCGAACGCTGATCGAAAACGACTTTCTCACGGCGTTTCAGAGCTGCGACGCGATCATCACGCCGACTTCACCCTCGACTGCGTTCGCGATCGGCGAAAAGGTTGACGATCCGCTCGCGATGTATTTGAACGATATCTACACGGTGACTGCGAACTTGTCGGGAGTGCCGGGCATCAGCGTGCCCTGCGGGCTTTCAACGGAGAGACTGCCGATTGGATTTCAGTTGCTGGGACCGTATTGGTCGGAGTCAACGCTGTTCAAGTTGGCCCATGCGTACGCGGAGGCGCGACCGTTTAACGAGCGTCCACCGGTTTTTGCGACATCGGCGTAAGCGCCCGCTTTTTGCGGTCGGCCTTGTCAGGAATGAGATCGCCCGTGAAGATTTCGAGTATGTTCTTGGCCGTTCCGACCAGCGGAATCACGTCCAGGCCTACGTGGGCCGCGCCGGGTATCAACCCCTTCTTCTTGATCTCGTAACCGGCCAGCCCAACCGCAAAGACTGTCCCGACGATCGGAATCGGTTTGATGAGGCGCTTCGCGATGCCCCATCCGCCTGCCCTGATAATTCTTCGTTTCATCGTACTCATAGATCCGTTCAATCCGCGGTTCAATGCCCAATTGATGTTAGCATAGCGTGATGCGTCTACGGCCAACTCTGATGATTCTCGCGGTGCTCGCGTTCGCTATTGTTTTGCCTTCATGCCGTTCTGGAAGCAACAATAGCCGCCGGCTGCTGGTCTATACGCCGCACGGGCAGGACCTCTTAAAAGACTTCATCTCCCGCTACAAACAGCAACATCCGGACGTAGAAGTGCAGTTTCTCGACATGGGTTCGCGTGAGATCCTCGAGCGCGTCCGCGTGGAACGAAACCGCCCGCAGGCGGATCTCTGGTGGGGCGCATCGCACACCACGTTTCAAACGGCCGCCGAAGAGAA
>DASRPN010000003.1:0-65074 GCA_035646355.1 Pyrinomonadaceae bacterium
AAGCCGATCATTGAACGCGCGCGGCGGGTTGCCGAAAGGTGTGGCGACCGCGAGAGCGCGGGGCGGGCGCTGCTCATACTCATCGAGGAGATGTGTGACCAGTTGCCGGATGATGAAAGACGGGAAATTAGCGCTCAGGCGAACCAGTTGCTCGCCAACTCGCAGCAACACGCCACCAGAGAGCGGCTGAAGAAATGTCTCGAAAGGATCGCTGAAGCACACACCCGCCACGTCGCCCAGCGAGAACAAGAGATTCACGCCCAAAAAATGGCGGCCCTTGGTGAACTTTCCTTCGGCGTCGCGCACAACGTTAACAACACCCTAACCGGCATTCTCGGACGCGCCCAACTGATCCTCCGCAACAGCACCGACCCGACAAAAGTCGAATCCGGCCTCGAACTCATCATCAAAAGCGCCGAAGACGGCGCCCATATCATTCGCCGCATCCAGGACTTCGCGCGCCAACGACCAAGCCGCGAATTCGAAACGATCTCCGTCGCCGACCTGCTGAAAGACGCCTGCGAAATGACCCGCCCACGCTGGGAATCGCGCTCAGAATTCGCTCCAATCCGCTTCGCGCTACACGCCGACTGCCACGCGTTCGTCAAGGGCGACCCAGTCGAACTACGCGAAGTGCTCGTCAACATGATCTACAACGCTGTCGACGCAATGCCGTCCGGCGGAGAAGTGCGTGTCTCCACGCAGGAAACTCGCGAACGCGTAGTGCTGTGCATCACCGACACCGGCACGGGCATGACCGCCGAAACGAAACAGCGACTGTTCGATCCGTTCTTCACGACGAAGGGCAAAGCCGGCACGGGCATGGGCCTCGCAGTCAGCTTCGGTATCATCCGCCGGCACGAAGGGTCGATCGAGGTCGATAGCGAACCCGGCCGCGGCACCACTTTCCGGATCTCGCTACCGAACGTCACCCCGGCCGTGACTAGCGACGAACCAAGCGTCGTCACTCCCGGAACGACAACCAGCGAAGACAAGACTCGCGTGCTCGTCGTCGACGATGAAACTCACGTACGCGAAGTTCTAATCGAAGCGCTCGAAGCTGAAGGTTGTGAAGTTATCTCGGCGCCGAGCGGTGAAGTCGCACTGGCTCTGTTCGATCAGTACGAAGGGCGGTTTGACGCGGTATTCACTGACATCGGCATGCCTGAAATGAGTGGCTGGGAGCTGGTGACGGAAATCCGCGAGCGTTCGAAGACGATTCCGCTCGCGATCGTCAGTGGTTGGGCTGATGCGATCAGCGTGCAAACCAGAAACGCCGTCAACGCCGATTGGGTAATCGCGAAGCCGTTCGACATCAACAAAATTTGCAACATCGCGCAGGAAATCGCGCAGCGAAAAACACCAGTTGTTGTGTAATGGCGGTCGTCAGGCGCTGACGCTGAGTTCATGTCGCTCGAGCTTCAGGTATAGACCACGGCGCGTGAGGCCGAGTTCACGAGCTGCGCGCGAGATATTCCCACTGTGACGCCGCAAAGCGTCGGCAATCATCCGGCGCTCTACCTCCGCCAACGCCTCCGCGAGCGTACCCGTACTCTGCAAATCCGACGACGACGACATTGCCGCGATCGACGCTGCTGAAGGCGCAGTCGGCGATGAGGTCCGTTTCAATTCTGGTGATAGCTGTTCAGGCGTAATTATCGCTCCATCTTCTGCCCGCGCGACAGTCCGCTGTATCTCGTTACACAGTTGCCGCACGTTCCCAGGCCAGTCACTAACCATCAACAAGTCCACCGCTTGCGGCGTGATCTGAATATCCTTGCGACCAAACTTCGCCGAATAATGATTGACGTAATAGTTGACGATCGTCGGGATCTCAGAACGTCGCTCACGCAGCGGGGGCACGCGAAGTCGAATCACGTTGAGACGATAATAAAGGTCTTCACGAAAACGACCCTGGGCCACCATGTCTTCGAGGTCCGTATTGGTCGCCGCGATGATGCGTACGTCCACTTTGCTCGGCCGCTGCTCACCAAGCGGCTGAATCTCGCCTTCCTGAAGGAATCGCAATAGCTTCGGCTGCACGTCGAGCGGAAGATCGCCGACTTCGTCGAGGAACAAAGTCCCGCCCGCGGCCGTGCGAATCACGCCTTGCGAATCTGAAACTGCGCCCGTAAACGCACCTCGCCGGTAACCAAACAGATAACCTTCTGACAACTCTTTCGGTACGGCGGTGCAGTTAAAAGGCACAAATACTTTCGCCCGCCGCGACGAGATGGCGTGAATGGCGCGCGCGACCAACTCCTTACCCGTCCCGGATTCGCCCGTTACAAGAACGGTGACGTCGGACGAACGAATCTTGTGCACTTCTTCCACCAACTGCGTCATCGCCGGACTCGAATGGATAAACCCGGGCATCAAACTCGTGCCCGCCAACTCGTCGGCGTTCTCATGCCCGGCGCCTTTACTCGCACCCGCCCGCAAAGCACAAACGTCCATGCCCAACTCAACGACACGCAACAGCGGCTCGAGCGCGATACCTTTCGGCAAAGTCGAACGGTTGCGCGGTGCGAGGTACATCAGCGCCGGCGGAGCGTTCGATGATTTCAACGGAATCAATTCGACGTCGTGTTTTCGCGAATATTTTTGCCGATCTGCTTCGTCCCGCAAATCGTTCAGCTCGGCGGCGATCGTAATACTTTCAGCGGGGGTGCAACCCATCGTGACCACCACCCGCGGCTCCTGATGTTCACCGCGCTCGGTGATGATCACACGCTGCGCTCCGGTTTCCTGACGCATGACGGCCGCAAGCTCGCGTAACAAAAGTTCGCGCGAAGCGACCGCCTCAGCGAGGCGCAACGTTAACAGTTGCGTCAGCGCCGATTGTTCCTGCGAGCGCTCCGGAGTAGCGCGCGCGAGAACTTTCAACTCTTCTTCCGCACGCGCAAGATCAATCTTCGCGCCCAACTCACGGAACGTATTCAAGGCGCGACTAAGATGTTCGCCGGCACGCTCGGGCAGAATCTTGTTGTACGCGCGGCCCAACTCGAGATGCGCGCGTGCTGCACGATAACGATCGCCGAGTAGATCGAAAATCGAAACGCTGCTGCCGAAGTGTTGTGCAGCCGCGCCGGCATCGCCCTGGGCCATGTCCAGCATTCCGCCGAGTCGATGCGACTCGCCAGTGAAACCGAGATCGGTCGCGGAGTCGGTGGTCGCCTCATTAACTCGCTGTAGCTCCGCAGCGCATTGATCGAACTCGCCACTCTGCAGATGTGCCTCGGCAGCGATCAGCCGTGACTCGCAGATCGCCTGACGGTCGCCGATCTGTTCAGCAAGCGCCAATGCTTCCTTTGCTTTGTCCAACGCGGTCGCCGGATCCTCTCGAGCGACACAACAGCGGCCGAGTGTTCTCAATGCCTGACCGGCGTACCACTTGTTTCCGTTTTCAGTAGCGAGCGCGACGGCTTGTGTCAGATATTCTTTCGCTGTATCGAGATCACCGCGCAGCATGTGCAACTCACCCAACGAATCGAGGATCATCGGCACTTTCGCGCCACGTTCGTCGACTTCCTTCGCCAACGAAAGCGCACGCTCCAGAGCTTCCTGCGCGCGATCCCACCGTCCGATCAGGATGAGATTGATGCCGAGATTGTTGTAACCGTCGGCGGCGTTTGTTTTGTGGTCGGTGCGCTCGTAATAAGTGATCGCCTTCTTCAGGTGATCGATGCCTTCCTGCGGACGTTTCAGGAACCAGCAAGCGCCGGCCATGTTAGCGTAAGTGCGGCCGAGCAGATGCGCGGCGGGACGATCGCCGATCAACTTCAACGCCTGTTCGAGATTCTCGAGACCGGACTCGTAATTACCCTCGTGAATATCGGCAACGCCGACTCCGAAGTAAGAGTCCGCCAGTCCGCGCCATTCACCGCTCTGGCGAAAGCTTTCTAAAGCCCGTTGCGCGAAGTCGCGCGCGATGGGGTACTCGCTGATGCTGCGATACGTCCGCGACAACGCGGCATAGATTGGACCAAGATTAGCGGCGCCAGTCTCCGCGTATTCGCGCAAGGTCGCCTGCAACATCGCGATCGCTTTTGGATGATCGCCGTTGTAGTTGTAACCGAGCCCGATCTGTACCCGGAGATAGCTGATGGTCTGCTGGTCGAGTTTTGCGCGCGATTCAGGCGACTCGTACATCGACACTGCCGCGAGCGAATCACGATAGTGGCCCTGCTGTTCGAGCGCAGTCGAAAGGGCACACCGCGCCAGCGCCAGCACCGAAGGAAAGTTTCGTGCGTTGGAGATCAGCGTTGCGAGGCGTTGCTTGGCTTCAGTAGAAAGGCCCTGGTCCAGGAGCGACCGAATTTCATCAAGCTCTCGAAGCAGCGACTCGTTGGACGGCTTAGGGCGCGAGCGAATTCGCACTCTCGCATCGGCAAGATCGACCACACCTCGCTCATTAAGGGGCTTTTGCTGGTCGCGGCCTGGGGGCCCGTGACCCACACGTTTATCCATTTAGTACCTTTAAATGATCAATCAAGCCGACTTTTCAACGCGTTTTGTTCGATGGGAGGGAACCGTTTCAAAGCTGCTTTCTGACGCACGGTAGCCGCAAACGTGTTATCGGTGCTGAATTTAACACATGCAACGTCAGGCGTACAGGTCTTCCTGCGAGTTTTTTGGAGGAGGTGTACGATTCCGAACAAACCCGCGGGCGTCATTAACTTCTCAAAACACAAAGGTTACACGCGTCGTGACGACGGTCACTCGCCTTGACACCCCAAAACCCCATCGCTATCATCTCCGTTTCCGTTTTCAGCACGGAACTTCGCCTAGAGTTATGTTTGAGTCGCTCTCGGATAAATTAAAGCGCACCTTAAAGAATCTCCGAGGCGAAGGCGTGTTGACAAAGGAGCACGTCGACGCCGCGTTGAGAGAGATCCGGCTCGCGCTGCTGGAAGCCGACGTTAACTATAAAGTCGCAAAAGATTTTATAGCCTCGGTCCAACAGAAGGCCGAAGGCCAGCAGGTCTGGCAGGAACTCAAGCCTTCAGAACAAGTCGTCAAGATCGTTTTCGACGAGTTGGTTGAACTACTCGGCGGCCAATCGTCGCGACTCGTTTTTACGAAGCAACTACCAAACACGGTCATGGTAGTTGGCCTGCAAGGCTCGGGCAAAACAACTTCTACCGGGAAAATCGCGCGCTGGCTTGCAAATAACCAGGAGCGCAAGCCGCTGTTGCTTTCGGTTGACGTTTACCGCCCGGCCGCGCGCGAACAGTTGAAGGTCATCGCGAAAGCGACCGGCCAACAGATCTTTGAATATCCGGAAAGCAACGATCCGTTGACTCTCGTCCGCGAAGCGCAAAAACACGCGCAACAGACCGGGTTCGACACACTGCTCATCGACACAGCCGGACGGCTGCACATCGACGATGAGCTGATGGAAGAACTGGTCCATATCAAGAACGAAACGCGCCCCGTCGAAATACTCTTCGTCGCAGATGCGATGACTGGACAAGACGCAGTTCGATCGGCGGAAGAGTTTCATCGCCGCGTCGGCATCACAGGTGTGATTCTGACGAAGATGGACGGCGACGCACGCGGAGGCGCCGCGCTGTCGATCAAACAAGTAACCGGTCAACCCGTGAAGTTTGTGGGCGTTGGCGAGCGTTACGACGCGCTCGAGCCGTTTTATCCCGATCGAGTCGCGCAGCGCATCCTGGGCATGGGCGACGTCTTGTCGCTCATCGAAGAAGTCCAGTCCAAGGTCGATCAGGAAGAAGCGGAAGAGCAGCTAAAAAAGCTTCAGAAGAACGAGTTCACGTTAGACGATTTTCGTTCGCAGTTGCGCCAGGTTAAGAAGCTCGGTTCTTTCTCAAAGATCATGAAGTTGTTGCCCGACCAGCTTCTCGGCGGCATGGGCATGCCGCAGTTAAACGACGAGCAGTCGGCGATGATGGAGAAGGAACTGAAGCGGACCGAAGCAATGATCGATTCGATGACGTGGGCAGAACGCAACGATCATCGAATCCTGAACGCGAACCGCCGCCGACGGATCGCTCGTGGGTCCGGTACAAACGTAGCCGCCGTCAATCAGCTCATCAAGCAGTACGTCGAGATGCGTCAGATGATGCGCCAACTTTCCAGTTCAGGATTGTTTGGTGGCGGTGGTTTAAAAAGCAAAATGCTGCGAAAGATGACGGGTATGCCGGACATGGCCGGTTTTTCGGGTGACGACGGGGAGTTGCCGCAACTACCAGCCGGCCCAATGGGTGCGAGCCCGTCGCGCCGGTCAAAAAAGAAGCAACACAAGAAGAAACGAAAGAAACGTAAGTAAAGCAAGACTGCCACGCACGCGCGCGGCATTTCTGAAGGAGGAACGATTTGTTAGCAATTAAGTTAATGCGCACCGGGGCGAAGAAGAGCCCGTCGTATCGCGTCGTCGTCAAAGAAAAACAGTCCAAACGCGACGGGGCTTATTTGGAAAACCTGGGCACTTACAACCCGACCAGGAATCCAGCCGAGATCAAACTCAACCTGACTCGCGTCAATTACTGGCTGGGAAAAGGTGCGCAACCCACTGACACGGTTAGCCGGCTGATCAAGGCCAGCAACAAGGCCGCAAGCGCCGAGGTTGCGGGCACCGAAACCCACGGCTGAAATTTTCGCGGCGGGCACTTTTAATTAACCATGCGAGACGCCATCGAAATGATCGTCAAAGCGTTGGTCGATGAGGCCGACAGTGTTGACGTTCGTGAAGTGGAGCAAAAAAACGGTACGACGTTGATTGAAGTGCGAGTGGCGCAGAACGACGTCGGCAAAATCATCGGCAAGCAGGGTAAGACCATCCGCGCCTTGCGATCGCTGGCGCGAATAGGCGGCACTAAAAAGAACCGTCGTTATCTCCTGGAAATCGTGGAGTAAACGACATGGCGGAACCCGGCTCGGATCTGGTTTTAATTGCGCGAGCCGTGAAAACCCACGGGTTGAAAGGTGAAGTAGTAGCGGAACTCCTGACGGACTTTCCCGAAAGGTTTGAAGACCTCGAAGAAGTCGTCCTCGTTTCGCCGCGCGGTGAGCAGAAAACCGGAAGCCTCGAGGATTTCTGGTTTCAAAAAGACCGCGTCGTTTTGAAGCTTGATGGTTACGACGACATCGACGCCGCCAAGCAATTGATCGGATACGAATTCGCAGTTCCCGAATCCGATCGCGTTCAACTCGAAGCCGACGAGTTTTACGATTGGGAACTTGAAGGATGTACCGTTAAAGTCGGCGACCAGAGTATCGGCCAGGTTCGCTCCGTAATGAGAACGGGTGGCGCTGAGATACTGGTGGTTAGTGACGAAAGTGGAAACGAGAGACTAGTGCCGTTAGCGGCCTCGATTGTGGTCGGGATCGACCCCGTCGCAAAAACGATCCTGGTAGATCCACCAGAAGGACTTTTAGATCTTTGAGATGCTGCGCTTCGATATCATCACGATTTTCCCCGAATTCTTTCGCGAAGCGATTGATTGCGGAATCGTGAAACGAGCGCGCAACGCCGGACTCGTCGATATTCATGCGCACGATCTAAGACAGTGGACCACCGATAAGCATCACGTCGTAGACGATCGTCCATTTGGCGGGGGCGACGGGATGATATTGAAACCCGAGCCGATCTTCAGCGCAGTGGAAGCGCTTACGGGTGCCGCACGGAAGGAAGACTTTTCGCCTGAGATTCGGGTCGTTTTGTTGTCAGCGCAGGGACGTCCGTTTTCACAGTCGCAGGCACAAGATCTTTCTAAAGACGCGACGCGGATCGTTCTGATTTGCGGACGCTACGAAGGCGTCGACGAACGGGTCTCTGCCGCATTGGCGACTGACGAGATCTCGATTGGCGATTATGTTTTGTCCGGTGGTGAGCCGGCGGCGATGGTGGTAATCGATGCGGTTGTCCGGCTGTTGCCGGGAGCATTAGGTAGTGAAACGTCGGCGGTGTTTGAATCTTTTTCCGAAGGGCTGTTGGACCATCCGCAGTACACGCGGCCGCCGGAATTCAGAGGCATGAAGGTGCCGGATGTTTTGTTGAGCGGCAATCATGCGGAGATTGAACGTTGGCGCAAAGAAGCGGCGGTCGCGAAGACGCGACGTAATCGTCCGGATTTATTGCAATAATTAAGGAGCGTTGAGAAATGAATCGATTGGATACCATTGAAGAGACCCAGTTGCGGAAGAACATTCCCAAATTTCAGCCGGGCGATACGGTACGCGTTCACGTACGCATCAAGGAATCGGAAACGAAGGAAAGACTTCAGGCTTTCGAAGGCGTCGTGATTGCTCGCAAACACGGCGGCGCGCGCGAAACGATCACCGTCAGAAAGACGAGCTTTGGCGTCGGCGTCGAGAGAATCTTTCCGTTGCACGCCACCATCATTGACCACATCGACCTGGTGAAGCGCGGCCGGGTGCGCAGGGCCAAGCTCTACTACCTGCGCGGTCTGCGAGGTAAAGCCGCCCGCATCCGTGAGCGCGATACTCGCGGACAGCAAACCGACGAGGCCGCCGCCGGCAAGACGAAGTAGATGGCCTGATTTGATGAATCCGTGTTCACAGACGAGTCGGAACACGGGTTGAAGAATGCGGATCGCAATCGACGCTCATTCAGTTGGCACGAAGCTGGGAGGAAACGAAAGCTACGCCGTTAACCTCATCGAGTCACTCGCGCAAATCGATGAAGTTAATGATTACACACTCTATGTAACGACGGCCGAAGCCCGCGATCGTTTCCACCAGCGGTGGCCCAACTTCAAAGTTCGCAACACCCTTCCTCACACACCGTTAATTCGTATCCCGCTAACACTCAGTGCCGAGCTGCGAAAACATCCGGTTGACGTGTTGCACGTGCAGTTCACCGCGCCGCCGTTTTGTCCGTGTCCGGTTGTTGTGAGTATTCACGACCTGTCATTCGAACATTTGCCGCAAACTTTCCGCCGCCGCAGTCGAACGCAGCTTCGTTTGACTGTGCGGCACTCCGCCCGTCGCGCGGCAAGAATTCTTACACTGTCGGAGCACACACGACGCGACGTCATCGATACGTACGGTATTGAACCCTCGCGCATCACCGCGATTCCGCTCGCTGCCCCGCACCATTTTTCCCCGGTCGAAGACGATAGGGAACTGCAACGCGTGCGACATAATTACGGGATAGACGGACCATACATTCTCTCGGTCGGTTCAATTCAGCCCCGCAAAAACCTAGCACGATTGATAAACGCGTACGCTTTGTTGCGGGGTAAATATACTCAAACTGAGTTACCTAAACTGGTCCTGGTTGGAAAGTGTGCGTGGCTTTACGACGAAACATTGCGCGCTCTCGAACAAACAGGAGTGAAAGACTCGGTTATTGTTACCGGCTACGTACCTGAAACTGATCTGCCGGCGTTGTATTCAGGAGCGCTTTGTTTTGTTTACCCGTCGTATTTCGAAGGCTTCGGATTACCACCGCTGGAGGCTATGAAATGCGGTGCGCCGGTGATCGTCGGCGACAAAACAAGCCTGCCGGAAGTAGTAGGGGACGCTGCACTGACGGTCGATCCTTTTGATGTGTCGTCAATCGCCGCGGCAATCGAGCGACTGATAAATGATTCCGTCCTTCGACGTGAGTTGAGCGTCAAAGGTCGTAAGCGAGCGGAAATGTTCGACTGGCGCGAAACCGCACGGCAGACGCTTGAGATTTACCAGCAGGTGGGAACACGGGTATAAATAAGTAGGACCATGCGTATCGCTATTCTGGGAACACGTGGAATTCCCGCCAGCTATGGCGGATTCGAAACCTTCGCGGAGCATCTGTCTACCAGACTTGTGGCCCGCGGGCACGACGTGACCGTCTATTGTCGCGCGCACTATGTTTCGCCGCGACAAATGGAGTATCACGGCGTTCGGCTGCAAATACTTCCGACGATCCGCCACAAATACTTCGACACGATCGTCCACACTTTTCTTTCTTCAATTCATGCAGTCTCGCGCCGATTTGACGCAGCATTGATCTGCAACGCCGCAAACGCACCTTTCTCGCCGATCTTGCGATTCACCGGAACACCCGTCGCAATCAATGTCGACGGCCTCGAGCACAAACGAAAGAAGTGGAACTGGCTGGGTCGTCGTTATTATCAGTTGGCTGAGCAGCTCTCGACGTTGTTGCCCAACGAAATGGTCACCGATGCTCAGGTCATTCAGGACTATTACCTGACGCGGCACAAAGCCCCATCGACGATGATCGCGTACGGAAGCGAAGTGGAACGGCGGCCGGATCGCGAACTGGTGAGGAAGTGGCGCGTCGAGCCCAACCGTTACGTCTTGTACGTCTCGCGACTGGAGCCGGAAAATAATGCCCGCCTCGTAATCGAAGCGTTCAAGAGAGTCCGCACCGCTTATCGCCTGTTGATCGTCGGAGACGCACCATATGCGGAACAGTACATTCAGGATCTGAAGGCGCGCGCCCGCGGTGACAAGCGAATCATTTTCACGGGATTCGTTTTTGGCCAGGATTACCGCGCGCTGCAGCAGAACGCCTACTGTTACGTCCATGCAACCGAGGTTGGTGGTACCCATCCAGCTCTGCTCGAAGCGATGGGTTACGGCAATTGCGTGCTAACACTCGCGACTCCGGAAAACCTCGAAGTGGTAGGAGAGGCCGGTGTACCTTACTCCGACGAGTTAGATTTAGCTGAGAAGTTACAACGGGTTTTACGCGACGGGTCGCTCGTGCACGCCTATCGTCATCGCGCACAGCTTCGAATCCGGAGCAATTACGACTGGGATCGAGTCGTCGACCAGTACGAACAACTCTTTGCCCGCATGTGCGGCAAAGCTGTAAGCACTGACGGAGCAGCAAGGTCGACACCTGTCGAGGCTTTCGAGACCGTAACGAAGAACTAACCCGAGAATTTCGGCCTAAAAAGAGAGAGGAGCCCCGCCAGTTCAACTGAACCGACGGGGCGAAACTTTTACGGGTAGGTTCGGGCAAATCAGGGTGGCAGACAAAAGCATGGAATCGTCAAAACTGCGAAACGACTCAATCGGGCGGCTCATTAGCGGGCGGAAGATAAGGGCAAATAATAAACGGCCGCGCCTTTAACCCCGTCGCACCCCAATACAATTTTCAAACAAGCAAGGAATCTGGCTACGAAGTTGTGCGAAATTATACGTTTAATTTGTAACCTGTCAAGGACATTATTAACTTTTTCGCAAAACTCTCGTAACAACCCGCCCGAAATCTGTTCGCTTATTCACCAGATCGTGCCTGGGCCAGCCTATAAGCCTGACGCCGAACCGTTTCCGAGATGTTTCGATTCTGGCTGAGTTGCTGGAGATCCTTGGTCCGAATGCGCATCAGGACGGTCATTGCCGTGGGGATTGGCGTGCGGGGATTGCGGGCCAGGTTGTGAATGATCGTATACGACCTGGCCCACGTTCGATTCATCGCGATCAACCTCAGCACTTCGGCAGCTACCGTGCGCATTGCCGAAATGTTTTCCACTTCCTGGTCCGTTACTCGTGGATTCTTTATCACCGCCGAACACACGATCTTGTTGGAGTCACGGATCAGAATACCGCGGGCCTCGCGATCGCCTTTCATCGCCAGCTTCATCCGGTCTTTGACGTTCATGAACATGACCTTCCGAATCAGCGAAACGCGTTCAGTTGAAACTTCTTTGCCCTCGAGTCGCTCGCTCTGGATCACGCGCTGAGCATTTGCGACACTCTCCGCTACCGTCTCCGGTAACAACTCTTCAAATCGTTCGGCGGGCAGCCACGAATCGTCGATGTCCGAGTCGGGTACTTCGATATGCTGCGCGATCAGCCACGCGTCATCGAAGTTCATCTCGCCGCTAGCCGTAGTTAGTTCGGCGGATTCAAAAAACTCCGCGGCCGCTGTTTGACCACGTGCCCTTAACTCGTCGGCAATCTGACGCGCGCCGCGCTCCTTTTCGAAGAACTCCTTGCGCGTTTCAGTCGCTCGTCTGTCGGCTTCACCGCTGCGCGCTGGATTGGCGAGTATGGCGTCGATGATTGCAGGGGAACGAACGAGTCGTTGCTGGTTGACGGCGATCAACTCGAGCAGCGATCCGTTGGACGTAGCAGAAGCCAACGTTGCGATAGCGTCGTCCGGAGTTCGATTGTTGAGAATTGTCGCTTCGTGAACTTCGTGTGTTCCGACGGCGTGAGTAGCGAGATAGGCCAATACGTTAGGTGAGGTTTCAGTCGCTTTAGCTGCGAGTAAAAGATTGTCTGGCGTTTCGGCGTTGAGTGTTTCAGTTGCTGCTGACGAGATCTGTTCGTCGTCGCTCGCCGTTAACGCGACGAGCACTTCCAGCAGATCGTTTTGCGGTAAAGGAAGCATACCGCGCGCGGCGGCGAGGCGCGCGGGTTGCGGAGCTTTGCCGGTGATGATTGCAGCGACGACAGGATTGGTGGAAGTGATTTCTGAGCTCAAGCGACAACCGGACCACGGGCGGTTTGTTAACAGGGTCAATACAAGTTGTAGTTGTATTCCAACTGCATCCACATCGAAACGGGTTTTCCGTCGAGCGTAGCTGGAATGAACTTGATCTTCTTTGCGGCAGCGATCGATTGTTCGGTGAGACCGCTCGGCAACGCCTGGACTACGAGAATGTGCTTAACGGTCCCATCCGACGCAAACACGCACCGCAGCACGACGGTGCCGGTTACCTGCTGGTTGCGCGCTACCTGGGTGTAGGCAGGTTCCGGTTTGCTGATTAGTTTGACCTTCGTTGTAACTTCACGGCCAACGTAGATATCGCCCTTGTCTCCAGCATGAAACCTTAAAGTCTCCAACTGCTCCTTCCAGGTTTCAGCGAGGCTGGGATCGTTTTCTAATCGCAGATACTTCTCAAGGGCATCGGCCGCTAATCGATACCGGAGTTGCCGTTCATCCTTAGGAATTGAGTTCGGGTGAAAGGTATTGCCGGTACTAACGAAGGCCTGGCTCTTCAATAGGTAAGCTGCCGGAAAGTCGGGTTTTATTGCGATAAGCGTTTCCGCTTTTTTGATTGCTTCTTCTCTTGCGCCCCGGCGAAGTTCCACGATACCGAGCGTGTAAAGGGCTTCGATATTCTTTGGATCAACCGTCAAAGCTTTATTCGCCGATATCACTGACTCATTTAGTCTGTTTCGAAGCACGAGAGCGTAAGCGTATCCCGCATGCGCCGGAGCCGCGAGATCGGGCCGTAGTTGTATAGCTTTCTTAAAAGCGTCGGAGCCTTTTTTGAACTCGCTTAATTGGAGATGGACGATGCCGAGGTAGTACCACGCTTCACCGTCTGCTTTGTTTTCTTTAAGTGCACGTTTGAAAGAGTCGAGCGCTTTTTTATTTTCGCCGTCGCGTAAAAGCTTAATTGCAGGTGCAAGTGCTGGGTTGGGAGTTGGCGCTGGCGTTTGACTGAAGCCACTGCTTGCGGCGATCACGATTACGATCGCCGCCACTGTTAACTTTCGGGGAAGGGGGAGGTAAATCATCTACGCGTTTATGCCGTGACACTTCTTGTACTTCTTGCCCGACCCGCAGGGACACGGTTCGTTGCGCCCCACCTTCGGCTGATCGCGAACGACAGTCTTAATCTTGCCTTCTTCTTCACCCGCCGGCGCCGCTCCCTGGTTTGGACCAGTAAAACGCAGAGATCCCGGCCGGCGCGCCGCTCGTCGTTGCTGCAACGACTCCGGAGCTTGTTCCGACACGATTTGGAGGTTGAACAATGATCGAATCGTGTTGGTATCGATGCGGTCCAGCATCTCCTGGAACATGTCGAAACTCTGCTTTTTGTATTCGACCAGCGGATCCTTCTGTCCATAACCGACTAGCCCGATGCCCTGTTTGAGGTGATCGAGCGACAGCAGGTGGTCCTTCCACTGTGCGTCGATAATATTGAGCATGATGATGCGCTCGTAGGTGCGCATCGCTTCCGGGCCAATCTGCTGTTCCTTGTGTTCGTACTTAAACTTTAAACGTTCCCAGATGGAACTGATCACTTCCGGCGACGTCATCGTCAGCAGATTTAGACCTTCGCCATCGGTGTCGAAATCGTAAATGGTCTTGATTTGGACCTTGTAGTTATCGACGTCCCAATCGTCCGGAGAGACGTCGGGATTCAGATACTGCTGTGTAATGTCCGACAGCAGGTCGAACGCGACGCCAGCCTGCGGCGGATCGCCCAGCAGGTAGTCACGCTGGTCCGGTTCTTCCATCAATTGACGACGCAGACCGTAAATCGTCTCGCGCTGCTTGTTCATGACGTCGTCATACTCAAGCAGGTGTTTACGTGCCTCGAAGTTGCGGCCTTCGACCGACTTCTGCGCCGCTGCGATTCGCTTGGAAACCATCTTCGACTCAATCGCGACGCCTTGTTCCATGCCGAGACGTTGCATCAACGCCTTCACCTTGTCGCCGGCGAAGATGCGCATCAGATCGTCTTCGAGCGACAGGAAAAAGCGCGACGATCCGGGGTCGCCCTGACGACCGGCGCGTCCGCGAAGCTGGTTGTCGATGCGGCGCGACTCGTGTCGTTCAGTGCCGACGATGTGCAGGCCGCCGAGGTCGACTACTTCCTTGTGTTCTTCCTCGACTATGCGTTTCGCACGCGCGTAAGCGACTTGCCACTGAGCTTCAGTGGCTTCGTCCGGATCGATCTCTTCCGTCTTCAAAAACTCGCGCGCCATGAAGTCAGGATTGCCTCCGAGCAGGATGTCGGTACCACGGCCGGCCATGTTAGTGGCGATCGTCACCGAACCTTTGCGTCCGGCTTGGGCCACGATCTCGGCTTCACGTTCGTGATACTTCGCGTTCAGCACGTTGTGCGGCACTTTCTCTTTCATCAAGCGCCGCGAGATCAGTTCCGAGTTTTCAACTGAAACAGTACCAACGAGGGCGGGTTGGCCCTTGTCGTGACATTCCTTGATCTCTTCGATCACGGCGTCCCACTTCTCAGGCAACGTGCGATAGATCACGTCGGAGAAATCCGTGCGGACCATCGGCATGTGGGTCGGGATCACGATGACGTCGAGTTTGTACGTCGCATTGAACTCGGCAGCTTCGGTTTCCGCGGTACCAGTCATACCCGAAAGCTTTTCATATAGTCGGAAGTAGTTTTGCAGCGTTATCGTCGCGAGTGTTTGGTTCTCTTTCTCGATCTCGACGCCTTCCTTCGCTTCGACTGCCTGGTGCAAGCCGTCGGACCAGCGGCGGCCTTTCATCAAACGGCCGGTGAAGTCATCGACGATGATTACTTCGCCTTCCTGAACGACGTACTGATGGTCTAACTTGTAAAGTGTGTGCGCCTTCAACGCCTGCTCGACACAGTGCAGCAATTCCATGTTTGAAGGATCGTAAAGATTGCCGACGCCGAGCAGCCGCTCCGCTTTATCGACGCCTTCTTCGGTAAGCACAGCGGTGTGGGCCTTTTCGTCGACAACGTAATCACCGGTCTTCTTGCCGTCGATGTCCTCGCCCTTACTCAAGTGCGGAATGATCGCGTCGGCATTTCTATATTTATCGGTTGCTTCGTCCGATGGACCAGAGATGATTAGCGGTGTTCGCGCTTCGTCGATCAGAATTGAGTCGACTTCGTCGACGATGGCGAAGTAGTGACCACGCTGCACACACGTAGCAAGGTCAAACTTCATATTGTCGCGCAGGTAGTCGAAACCGAATTCGTTGTTGGTACCGTAGGTGATGTCGGCAGCGTAAGCGGATTGCCGTTCGAAATCATCCATGTCGTTCTGAATGCAGCCAACTTCGAGACCGAGGAAACGATGGATCTGGCCCATCCACTCGGCGTCGCGCGACGCGAGATAGTCGTTGACGGTGATGACGTGGACGCCGCCGCGTCCGGTCAGAGCATTCAAGTACGCCGGCAAGGTAGCGACAAGGGTTTTGCCTTCGCCCGTGCGCATCTCGGCGATCTTGCCCTGGTGGAGAACGATGCCGCCGATCAACTGAACGTCGAAGTGACGCATTCCGGTGGTGCGAACACTCGCTTCGCGAACAGTCGCGAACGTTTCGGGCAAAATCTCCTCGAGAATCTCTTTTTCGCGTTGCTTGAGGCGATCTTTGTCGTCGATGCCGGCGACCGCTCGTTGGACCTTCTCTTTGAAAAATGCGGTGCGCGCGCGCAGCTCTTCATCGGTGAGCTTCTGCATCGCCGGCTCGAGCGCATTGATCTCGGCGACCATCGGACCAATCGATTTCAAAAAGCGCTGATTACTGCTGCCAAAGACCTTCGTTAAGAATTTATCGAAACTCATAGTTGGGATAATTTACTCCAAAAAACGCGCCGACGACCACTATGCACCCGGCTGCATCTGCTTCTTGATCATGTCAACTAAGCTCTGCCGCGGCATCGAAAAATTCACCACAACTTTCTTGCCGTCCGGGGTGGCGTTCGTGTTCTTCATTATTACTTCTTCGTCTTTACCCGCTCGCGAACCCGCGCCGAAGTAAAGCAGGTTATTTAGCACACTGGCGAGTGCCTTCGCGCGGTCGGGCGACGTCGTTTCCGACTCCACCGACGCGAGCACATCCTTCTCGCCCTGCTTGACCATAATTCTGACCGTCGAATTCGGATTGTTTTTGCTGATTGGCGACAGGTAAGTCAGAAAACCGCTGTCGTTCAGCGCGGAGACCATGCGGCCGAATAATTCGACCAGGTTCTCGTCGCCCTCCTTCTTCTTGAAGACAGGCTTAATGAGTTTGCCCTTTTCGTCCAACTGGGCTTCGATGATGATCTCGAACGGTTTATCTAGATCGAGTTTGCCCTGGTTCTTCAGATCGTTTGCGTAAGCGGCAAAGTCTTTCAGCGCCTTTTTGTTGATCTGGTTCTCTTCCGGAAGGTCGACATTGTTCTGCTCGGCAGTTTTCTCGAGTTCCTTTTGTGCGTCTTCCTGAGTCAGCGGACTGGCACCGGGACTGGCACCCGGACTCGCACCGGGACTAGCCTGCGCGATAGCGGAAGACCCGGATGCGTTCGGACTCGGCGACGCGGACGCGGTCGGGCTCGCTTCAGGACTCGGCGACGGCGTCGCTTCGGGATCAGGCCCTCCGGCCTTCCACTGCGAGATTATCTTTGGCGCAAACGGATCGTTTGCCCCAGCTACGGCCGGATCGCTGAAGCCCTGGTTTTCGGGAGCAAAATAGCCGTCGGGATAGCGAAACTTCTCGAGTTGAACGATTTGAACCTCGTCCCCAATGCGGGTGGCTGTGTAGTCTTCGTCAACCCACCTGGTGGTGGCGATTAGAGCGGCGATGTTGACGGTGTCACGAACAGCGGGAACGTAAATGACCATCCACATGAGCACCAGATGCACCGCGAGCGACGCGCCAATCAGTCGCAGCAGCACTGCCATTCTGGACTCGCGATTTACCTCAAAATTTTCGAACAGCTCAGTCATCCTAGTTGAAAACGCCAACCGGCTTATTTTGTTTCAGTGCCTTTAGACGCCCACCGCAGTCAACGCGTTGTGAGACGGAATTGTAACTCTGTCGTGTCTCGTTAGCACTTCGCAGGCCACGTTCGCGCAGTTAAAATGACCGGCATGCCGCGAAAACACAGGGGAAACTACGATCGGCGCCGCCCAAAAGCAAAACCGAGAAAAGAACCCCCTGAACGACCTGCACGTCCCGTGCCCCCATCCCGCGATTTGAAAACCCTCCTCGAGGGAATCGGGACACCGCCACCAGCGCCGTTCAAACCCGACCCTTTTCAAGTCGAAGCACTGGCGATGCTCGAGTATGAAGACGTGCTCGTAACCGCTCCTACAGGAAGCGGTAAGACGTGGATCGCGCGCGAGGAGATCCGGCGGCTTTTAACCGCGGGCCGGCGCGCCTGGTACACCTCGCCGCTAAAGGCGCTCACCAACTCGAAGTATCAGGAGTTTATCGACGAGTTTGGCGCCCAACGCGTTGGCATCCTGACCGGAGACAGAAAAGAAAACTGGGAAGCGCCGCTGATCGTCGGGACGACTGAGATCTATCGCAATCAGCTCTTCGACTCGTTGCGCGGCGGAAGTGAAGTAAGTGCGGATTTAGTTGTGCTTGACGAAGCACACTATCTCGCCGATGAAGATCGTGGTCACGTTTGGGAAGAAGCGATCATTCTGACACCGCCGCGAATTCGTTTGCTGCTGCTGTCCGCGACGATCGGCAACGCGCACGAGTTTGCTTCGTGGTTGGAAGAAGTACGTGGCGTGCGTTGCGGCGTGATCACTGGACCACGCAAAAGACCGGTGCCGTTACGATCGGCCCTCTTACTTCCAAACAGGCAATTAATTCCAATCATCCTGGACGACGAAAGAATCAACCCGGAGATCGCGCGAATAATTAATGAAGCTTCGAATGCCTGAAATGCCGCCGGCGACTTTATTGTCGACCCTGGACGGTTACAACCTGCTGCCCGCGATCGTCTTCATGCCGACGCGACGTCGTTGTGATCAGGCGGCTTCGGAAGCAGCGCTCGTGCGACGTGATCCGAATGAGGGTCGTCGCGAAGCACGCCGCGACTTCATGCGCAGCTTCGTCGAAAAGAACCCGGAAGTACGCGGTCATAGACACTGGGACACGATCATTCGCGGTGGCGTCGCGTCGCACCACGCGGGCCACATTCCAGGCTGGAAACTGGTGATTGAGAAACTGATGAGCGCCGGGTTGTTGGACGCGATCTTCGCAACCGCGACTGTTGCAGCAGGCGTAGATTTTCCGGCGCGCAGTGTCGTCTTAACTGGTGCTGATGCACGTACTGCGAGTGGTTGGCGTCCGTTGTCGGCTTCCGAACTGCAACAGATGACGGGACGCGCAGGACGACGTGGACGCGATAACGTTGGTTTTGTCGTCGCTGCTCCGGGCCTGCATCAGGATCCGGCACGCATCGCGCAATTGTTGAAAGCAGCCCCAGATCCGTTGACTAGCCAGTTTCGCGCCACGTACACCACGCTACTTAATCTGCTTGATGCGTACGGCACGTTCGCTGGAGTGCGAGAGATCGCGGAACGCAGTTTCGCTTATCGCGATTACGCGCGGCAGATGCATCAACTCGAAAACGCGCGCCAACAAAGTGAACAGATGATTGCCACAAGATTGAAGGAGGACGGTTGCGATCTTCCGGTTTCCGTCGTGCTTGGTTTAGAGCGACTAATCGGCGCGCGTGCTCGTCTTCAGGAAGCAAAGCCGCAGACTCGCGCGGAACTGTTTCACACGTGGCTCGACGAAGTCGTCAAACCGGGACGAGTTGTCGGTGTGGGACGCGCGAGCCGCAGATTAGTGATGGTGACGGAGAAGCGCGACGGCAGCATTCGCGGTATGCGCGAAGATGGAACCACCGCCAGCTTTCCGCAGGAACGAATCGGACGTGTTTATTCGCCGGTCTATCGTCTTCGCGATGACGACATCGAAAACGCGTTTGAAGAAATTCGTGAGCGAGGCCGCGAGTTGGTCCTGCACGAGCCGCGATTGCGCGATCGGTATATGGAAGAAACTGACGCGCTAAAGGTGCTTGACGATTCGATCGAAAACCTGCTGCCGCCACAACTTCGCGGTGCGGAGCGACAGCGTTGCACCGAAGTGCTCTGGAAGCTGCACGAAACCGCCGAGGATTATGAACGTTCTTCGCGACGCATTGAGGCGCTGCGCGAGGAAGTGTGGCAACCGTTCGAACAACGCGCGAAGGTGCTCGCCGTGTTTGGTTATCTCGATTTCGAGGCGGAGAAAGTCACAGAACGCGGACGTTGGCTCGCAGATCTGCACATCGATCGTCCGCTGCTTGTCGGCGAAGCGCTCGAAAGCGGTCTGTTCAACTCGCTCACAACCAAACAACTGGCAGGAATTATGGCCGCGCTTACGGCGGACGAGGATCGCGACTACGGCGAGCTAGAATTGGACGACGAGATCGTAAGTTCACTGTCGCGCTTCGAAGACGTCGGTTTCAAAGTGTCGGCGGAAGAGTGGAAACACGGTGTCGAGCCTGCTCCCGAACTGAACTTTTCCGCCGCCGGCGCAGCGTTCCAATGGGCCAACGGCGCACTGTGGTCGCAAATCGTGAGAGAAACGCGCGCCGAAGAAGGCGATCTTTTCCGCATGTTCTCACGCACGGGCGAGGCTCTATTGCAAATCGCGGGTCTGCGGCGCAGTCACCCTCAAGCAGCTGAAATGGCCGCCGCAGTGGCCGAGATGGTGTTGCGCGATCCGATCAGGTAAGTGCAGAATCAGCGCACCGAAGAACGCAATCATCAATTAAAGAAAGGGTCTTTCATGTCTACTCCCGCGTCCCAGCAACCATCACCACAACTTTTCTTCCAAACAATGAATGCGCATCAACGCACCGAGGCGTTAAAGGCAGGTCTCGAACTCGAAGTTTTCACCGCTATCGGCGAGGGCAACGCTACCGTGCCCGAAATCGCAAAGCGGTGCCAGGCGTCGGAAAAAGGAATTCGCGTTCTCTGCGACTACCTCACGATCATGGAGATGCTTACGAAGCAGGGCGAGCGTTATGGATTGACGCTCGACTCGTCTGTGTTTCTCGACAAACGTTCGCCCGCGTATCTCGGCGGCGCTGTCGAGTTTCTCGGCTCGCCAAAGCTGACCGAGGGCTCGAAACACATGGCGGAGGCAGTTCGAAAAGGCGGTACGGCGATGCCTGACGACGGCACGCTCGGTCCCGACAACCCTGTGTGGGTAACGTTCGCGCGCGCGATGGCGGCGCTGATGGATCTGCCGTCGCAACTAATGGCGAAATTGGCCGATCCGCAGGGCGATCGCAAGTTAAAGATTCTCGACATTGCGGCCGGTCATGGTCTTTTCGGCATCGCTTTCGCCAAGAACAACCCGCAAGCAGAGGTAATGGCGCTGGATTGGAAAGCGGTGCTTGAAGTCGCGAAAGAGAATGCGCAGAAAGCGGGAGTCGCAGAACGGTATAACACGATCGAAGGCAGCGCTTTTGATGTTGAGTATGGCAGCGGCTACGACCTCGTGTTGTTGACGAATTTCCTACACCACTTCGACGAACCAACTTGTGAGACGCTGCTGCGAAAGGTCCATGCGGCACTCGCAGAAGGCGGTCGCGCCGTGACGTTGGAATTCGTTCCCAACGACGACCGCGTGACGCCACCGGACGCAGCCGGGTTCAGCATGATGATGTTGACGACGACGCCCTCGGGCGATGCGTATACGTTTGCAGAACTCGAACGCATGGCCGCGAATGCCGGCTTCTCACGCAGCACGCTTCATCCGCTGCCGCCAACGATCGAACAAGTCGTTATTTCGGAGAAATGATCGTGGTCCGATTCTGCGTTGTGCTCTTTCTCTGTGCGGCCGTGCTGCTGCCGGCGACTAAAGCCCAGCAACAAACCGCGAGTACCGAAAGTCACATCCCTTATCTGCTAAAGCCGGCACGTGTTTTCGACGGTGAATCGGCCCAGCTTCACGAAGGCTGGGCCGTGCTTGTTCTGGGTCCGAAGATCCACTCCGTTGGTCCGTTGAAGTCTCTTGGCGTTTGGCCCAACGCGCAAATCATCGAACTACCGGGACTGACTCTAATGCCCGGCTTGATCGAAGCTCATTCTCACGTGCTGTTGCATCCCTACAGCGAAACTGTTTGGAACGATCAAGTGGCAAAGGAGTCGTTGAGTTTGCGAGTCGCGCGCGCGACGAATCACTTGCGCGACACACTTCAGGCCGGCTTCACCACCATTCGCGATCTCGGCACGGAAGGCGCCGCATACGCTGATGTTGGACTGAAGCAGGCAGTCGAACAACGCATTATTCCTGGTCCACGAATGCTTGTGACGACACGGGCCATCGTCGCCACCGGCAGTTACGGACCGAAAGGTTTCGCTTCCGAGTGGCGCGTGCCGCAGGGTGCGGAAGAAGCTGACGGTGTCGATAGTTTGACGCGCGTGGTCCGCGACCAGATCGGTCATGGCGCCGATTGGATCAAGATCTACGCCGATTATCGCTGGGGCACGCAGGGCGCGGCGCCCACATTTTCTCTCGACGAACTTAAGCTCGTAGTAGAAACAGCGAAGAGCGCGAACGTCCCCGTAACTGCTCATGCATCGACTGCCGAAGGAATGCGACGCGCTACCATCGCAGGCGTTGAAACAATCGAACACGGCGACGGTGGAAATCCGGAAGTGTTCCGGTTGATGAAAGAACGTGGCGTCGCTTTTTGTCCGACGCTCTCAACTTTCACCGTCGCGAAACTCGGCAACGGAGAGCGAAAGCGAGCTGCCTTCAAAGCAGCACTCGCAGCCGGCGTAACGATCGCGAGCGGCAGCGACGTTGGTGTGTTCGCTCATGGTGACAACGCGAAAGAGATCGAATCGATGGTCGACTTCGGCATGCCCGTGATCGATGCACTGCGGTCTGCAACCTCGGTCAACGCTCGTGTAATGCACATGGCCGACCAGATCGGCGCGGTCAAGAAGGGGCTGTTTGCGGACTTAATCGCTGTCGAAGGCGATCCAACGCGCGATATCAAAGCGTTACGTCGAGTGAAGTTTGTGATGAAAGGCGGAACGGTCTACAAACAGTAGACGCGCTATTTCGAAACGAGTCGTTTCACGGTCAGCAAGAGTTCTTCAGTGCGAAACGGCTTCCCAACGAAATCACTGAAACCGGACTGAAGCGCACGCGCGCGATCTCGGTCGGTATGGGCGGTGACGGCCACGCACGGAATATGCGCCGTAAGCGAGTCGGCTTTTAGTTCTCGAAAGACTTCCCAGCCGTCGAGCCCCGGCATTGAAAGGTCGACCATAATCAGATCCGGAGGGTTCTGACGAGCCAGATCCAGGCACTCGCGACCGTTCTTTGCTTCGCGGACCTGGTGATTTGCGCCGGACAGCAACACTCGCAGGAGTTCGCGATTGTCGTCGTAATCCTCAGCGATAAGAATCGTGGCCATCGGTTAGTGGGTAGCACCTCGACCTGGTTCTTCGATGAAAGGCTTTTAGAGGATACCAAACGATGCCGTTAGTAAAAAGTAGTACTTTTCCGGTGTGGACTCACAAGATTGATTTCACGATGACTCGATTACTCTCAATACTGGTTTTTCTGGTTCTTATCTGGCAAAACGCGACGCCAACCAGTTCCGATACTTCCTGGCGGCTCGTTTGGTCGGACGAATTCAACTACACCGGTCTGCCGGATTCTTCGAAGTGGGGTTATGACGTTGGCGCTCACGGTTGGGGCAATAAGGAACTGCAAAACTACACCGACCGGCGGAAAGAAAATGCCCGCGTCGAAAACGGTGTGCTGATTATCGAAGCGCGGCGTGACGGGAGCGAATCCCAGCCGTACAGTTCGGCGCGTCTCGTGACGAAAGGCAAAGGCGACTGGACGTATGGCCGGTTCGAAGTGCGAGTAAAGCTCCCTTCCGGACGCGGCACCTGGCCCGCCATCTGGATGTTGCCAACGCAGCGGAACTACGGTGCCGGTTACTGGCCGGACAACGGCGAAATCGACATCATGGAACACGTCGGCTACGACCCGGACGTGATTCACGCCTCCGCTCACACGAAGGCGTATCACCATTCAATCAACACGCAGAAGACTGCGAAAACTAAGGTCGACTCGGCACGGAGCGGGTTTAACGTTTACTCGGTGGAGTGGACACCCAAGGAGATCCGCTGGTACGTCAACGGCCGTCAGTTCTTCAAATTCAATAACGAGCGACTTTCCAGCCCCACGGCCGATCACAAGCAATGGCCGTTCGACAAGCCTTTTCACCTGCTCATGAACCTCGCCGTTGGGGGAAACTGGGGCGGCGCTGAGGGTGTTGACGACTCAATTTGGCCGCAGCGGATGGAAGTTGATTATGTCCGCGTGTATCAGCAGCGCAAATAACGCGGATTCCCACCTCCCGTCTGGAAAAACACATTGACTAGCGGATTACCGCCCGTTCATAATCACTCCAGAGTCTTTGCGGCCCCCTTGCGAGACTCCTTATTGCCGGAATCAGCCTTGGGTTTAACACATCCTACCTGAACGACCTTGAGGTTTCGGTCACCCCTAACACCACGATACGGAGGAGCGAGCTGTGGTCAACGAACAATTGGAAGATAGTTTGCGGCGTGAGATCGAGAGCTATCTTGACGGTCGCCTGAGCGCGATTCGACAGGAGATATCGACGCTGCAAAGCCTGCTGAATGAGTCACTTTCGAATTTTCTTGACCGCCAGGGTGATGTGCAGATGGAAGGCAGCATGCTCGCCTCCATCACGGAGCACCTGCACGCCGCTCACGAACGCGGTGTCGAATTGGCCTCATCTCAAACCTCACGCGCCAAAGCGTCGAGCGACATGGCCATCATCAAGTCGGCCATTTCGGAGATCAACGAGCAGAAATCGCAGGCCGAAGTATTGAAAGCGCTCGTCAACCGTGCCTCATCGTTTGCACCGCGCGTTGCGTTCTTCGTGGTCAAGGGCGATACGGCTTCCGGCTGGCGTGGCCGTGGTTTCGAAGGAACTGTAGGCGATCAGACTATCCAGGATGTTTCGCTTCCGCTTAGTTCTGACAACGTCATCAGCAGCGCTGCTAAATCGTTGACTACCTGGAGCGGCGGGCCTGGTTCTCACGCAGAAGACCACTCGCTGATCAACCGGCTCGGCGAAGAACCCCCGCAACGAATTGTCGCCGTTCCACTAAACGTACGCGGCAAGGCTGTGGCTGTTTTGTATGCTGACTCAGCCGGTCTGGATTCCGAGTCCATCAATCTCGAAGCACTTGAAACGCTGGTCGCGGTGTCGTCGATGGCCGTCGAACTGCTGTCGATGTCTCGCGCAGCAGCAGCTCCGAAACGTACGGAAGAAGCACCGGCGCCCGCTCCTGAGCCGGAAGCGTCATACGCGCCCGCGGCTGAGTATCAGTCGACACCGGAACCAGTTGCGGAAGAGGCATCCTTCTCCGGCGCGGAAACGATTGAAAGTTACGAACCTGAGCCTGTCGTGCCCGCGGCAATCGTCGAAGCCATGCCGGCTGACGAGGCCGACGGTGTTTTTGAAGGCAACGCCGCAGAACCGGCTGAAGCATGGACGAGTATGCCGCCGGTCGAAGCCGCACCGGAACCAGCGCCGCGTCGACGTTACGGCCAGGATGCCGACCTACCGGTCGAAGTTTCGGGCGATGAAGAGCGTCGACTGCACAACGACGCCCGCCGCTTTGCACGTCTGTTGATTTCCGAGATCAAGTTGTACAACGAGCAGAAAGTCGCCGAGGGCCGATCCGAACACGACCTCTACGATCGTTTGCGTGAGTACATCGATCGCTCGCGCGAGATGTACGACAAGCGTGTGAAAGCGGAGGTTGCCGCTCGCTACGACTACTTCCACGGCGAACTCGTGAACACGCTCGCGGAAGGTGATGCAGCAAAGCTCGGCGCGAACTATCCCGGGGCAACGGTAAACGCATAGCAAGGCACCAAACCCATTTTCCATATATCATTTGACATTTATCGTTTGTCATTTGATTTGGCGAGCTTTACCAAAGTCAATGACAAATGGAAAAATATCAAATGATATATGGAAAATGTTCTTGCTAAGCATCGATTACGGCTGGTCTTAATCGGCCTCGTCGTAGCCGGAGTGGCTTCACTTCCGTATCTCATGAGCGCGAGCTGCGTAACGCGCCCGCAAACTCCCGGCGAACAACAAGCACTCGATCGCCTGCGCAGCATGACGCGCAACGACGTTCTGCCGTCGGAAGACCTCGTTGCGGGCATCGAAACCCAGTTTCCCCGAACGAAAGCCGCCGCACTCGCTCGCATTCTTCGCGCCCGAATCAAAGCCAACGCTCGCGATTTCGCCGGAGCAGCATCACTGCTCGATACGCGAGTCATCGCTGACCATAGCTCCGTCGCCGACTACGCGTTGTTCATGCGGGCGGACGCGCTCGAGCACGCAGGCAAACCCGCTGAAGCACGAGCTATCTTTCAGCAGTTGATCCAGCAACACCCGAGCTCGTTGCGCGCCCGTGAAGCGACGCTCCGTGCGGCGAACTTGCTGGTAAAGAGTGGCGAGACTGCTGCCGTTCCGTTGTCGTTGAAAGATTTGGCAGCAAATGATGATGGGGCGGCGTTACTCGCAACGGCCAAAGCTTACGAGCAAACATCAGACTCAACTCGCGCCCTCGCTTCGTATCGTCGACTGTACTTTTTCGCGCCCGCATCTGACGAAGCCGCTGAGGCAGCGACCGCGATCCCCAGACTCTCGTCGACGTTGTCGCCGGCGAGTGTCGAAGAAGCGATTACGCGCGCCGATCGTTTGTACTCAGCAAGAAAATTTAACGATGCATCGGCGGCATACGGTGAAGCATTCGGCAGATTTCCGGCCACGGCCACGCCCCAGAACCAACTGCGTCGCGGCATCGCCGCTCACACAGCGCGCAACACAACTGACGCTGTTTCCGCTTTGAATAGTGTGCCGGCTTCCGCCGCTGAAACGCGGGCCGAAGCGCTCTCCTATCTCGCGCAAACTTATGCGCGGGCGAGGCAATGGGACCAGGCACGCGCCAGCACTGAAGAGTTGCGTCGCGCGTTTCCAACGAGCAGCTTCACTCCGCGAACGTTTGTGGCCGTCGGACAGATTGCAAAAGAAGCAAAGAACACAGCAGACGCGTCGTATTTCTTGCGCGCGGCAGTGAACGGGTTTGGGAGTTCAATCGAGGTGGCCCAGGCGCAATTCGATCTCGCATGGGAAGCACACGAGGCGAAGAACTTTTCTGAATCATCGAGAATGCTGACCGAGCACCTCGCTTACTACGCCGACAAGAACACCGACAATCGCGGACGCGCCGGATACTGGGCCGCGCGTGATTCGGAGCGAGCAGGAAAACTGGCAGAAGCGCGAGCGTTGTACGAAGCGATGCTGGCGCGATACGACGCTAACTGGTACGGCTATCTCGCGAAGCAGCGATTTGATGTTTTAAGCAAAACAACCCAACCTAAGAGTTTTGCAGCAGACTCAATCGTCGCTCGTGCCGTTGCGAATTTGAAAACCGTGACCGTCGCCGAAGAATCCGCTGGTCCGGAAGCAGACACACGACTCGTCAAGGCCGATCAGTTGTGGAACGTCGGACTCGACGAGTGGGCGCTAAAAGAATTAGCGGTGGTGAGCGAGAAAGCGCCAGACAGTCCCAAAATCAATCTCGCCATTGCTCAGATCTATCGATCAGACGACGACAACGTTCGCGCGTTGAATGCGATGCGACGCAGCTTCCCGGATTATTCGCAGATGAAGCCCGAAGAGATGACGCGCGAACAATGGGAGGTGTTTTATCCGCTCAAGTACTGGGACATCATCGTTCAGGAGTCGAAGAATCGAAGCCTCGATCCTTATCAAGTCGCTGGTCTGATCCGGCAAGAGACGATCTTCACGACGCGCGCACGTTCGTCAGCAAATGCGTACGGACTGATGCAGGTGCTGGTTCCGACTGGCCGCCTGGTTGCGCGAAAATACGGCGTGGGACGTGAGATCACAGTCGAGTCGCTTTACGAACCGCGTTTGAATATTCAACTCGGCACCGCGTACATGCGCGATCAGATCGACAAGTATGGGCGCATCGAATACGTCGCGGTGGCCTACAATGCGGGTCCCGGCAGAGTGGTCCAATGGAGGGCGTCGTTGCCTCTGGAGATCGACGAGTTCGCCGAAGCGGTTCCCTTCAAAGAGACGCGCGGGTATATTCAAGGTGTCGTCAGAAACTGGCTCCAGTACTCGCGTCTTTACGATGCGGCCGGAAACTTCAAGCCGGAAGTCGGATCGCGTGTTGTGAACTCCGATCCGAATGTGCGGAAACGGCGCGTCGGAGATACGGATAACAGAGAAGAATAGAAATGAAGGCTTTAGCAGTAATTGCCGTTCTTTTGTTTGCGTCGACGGTAATTCGTGCTCAAGCCGCTCTCACAATCACGAGTGAGCCAAATGCGATCGTCTGGATCGACGACGTGCGCCGTGGGACAACGGACGCGTCGGGTAAACTCTCGGTGGCGAAAGTCACAGCGCGCCGGCACACAGTGCGTGTTCGCGCGACCGGTTTCAAAGAAGCGACGGCAGTGTTGCTTCCCGGACGTCGCGCGCTATCGGTGAAGCTCGTACCGACGACCGACCAGGCCGAACTAGCGTTTCAAAAGGCGGAGACCGCGCGCGAACAGGCGCGTGACGATGCGTCAAGAGAAAAAGCTGCAGAGCTTTATCGCGAAACGATCAAACTGCGGCCGTCGCATGCCGCAGCGCACCTCGGCCTCGCGCGATTGTTGCTCGACCTGAACAAGTTCAACGATGCGCTCGACGAAATCGACGCTGCACGACGAGCAAGAGCCGTTTACCCTGAAGCTGCGGCGGTCGAAGGTCGTATCCATCGCGAAGCGGGGTCCGACGCGGAAGCGATTCGTTCATTTCGTCGTGCGATTCGCGAGGCAGGCGGGTTTCAACCCGAAGCGCACGTGGGACTCGCGCGCGTGTTGGAAGACAAAGGACAGTTTGCCGAAGCCGTAGTCGAGTTGCGCAAAGCGCTCGATCAACTTTCCGACAGCGAACCCGTCATTTACCAAATGCTCGGCGCAGCTTACGAACGACTCGAAAAGCCCAAAGAAGCCGTAACGGCGTATGAGAAGTATCTTCAACTCGCGCCTAACGGAAGTTATGCGGCGGCGATACGGTCCATTCTCGAACAACTGAAACGGGAAGCGGCGGGCGAAACAATCATCCCGTGACCACAAAAGGCACACAACAGAGGCACCAAAAGGCACAAAAAAGAAAGTGACGACACCTTCAATTTCAAAAAGCCGCCACGTGTCTCACAAGGCGAGCCTGTTTACCGAGTCGGTAATTCGCGAGATGACGCGCGAGGCGCTGAAACACGGCGCGGTAAATCTGTCGCAGGGGTTCCCGGACTTTTCCGCACCCGAAGACATCAAGCGTCGCGCGATGGAAGCAATCGAAGGCGACGTAAACCAGTACGCGATCACCTGGGGCGCGAAAGATTTTCGCGACGCGATTGCCCGCAAAACAAGCTGGTATCTCGGCATCGACATCGATCCGGAAACTGAGATTACTGTCACGTGCGGTTCGACCGAAGGCATGATCGCGGCAATGATGGCGACCGTAGATCCTGGCGACGAAGTTATCGTCTTTGAACCGTATTACGAAAACTACGCGCCCGATGCGATTCTTTCCGACGCGCGTCCGCGCTACGTTCCGCTGCGTGCCCCCGATTGGAGTTTCGATCGCGATCAACTGCGCGCGACATTCAACGAAAAGACGAAGGCAATCATCGTCTGCAATCCCAACAATCCGACGGGAAAAGTTTTCACGCGCGAAGAGATGGAGTTCATCGCGTCGTTGTGCCGCGAGTATGATGCGCTTTGCTTCACCGACGAGATTTACGAGCACATTCTGTACCCGCGCGAAGGCGCCGAGATCGAACACATCTCGATGGCCCAGATCGATGGCATGCGCGAACGCACCGTTGTCGTCAATTCAATGTCGAAAACTTATTCGGTTACGGGATGGCGAGTTGGTTACTGCATTGCGCCGCCTGAAATTACCGGCGCGGTTCGTAAAGTTCACGACTTCCTGACTGTTGGCGCAGCAGCGCCGTTACAAGCGGCGGGCGCTTATGCGTTGTCACTACCGCCGGAGTATTACGAGCGACTGCAATCTGATTATCGCGAACGCCGCGACGTGTTGCTCCCTGTCCTGGAGAACGCCGGGTTCCGAACCTTTGTTCCGGACGGCGCCTACTACATCATGACTGACATCTCCGCGTTTGGTTTTGCGAATGACGTCGAGTTTACGCGTCACATGATTCGCGAGATCCGCGTCGCGTGTGTGCCGGGCTCGAGCTTCTACAGCAATCCCGCGGACGGCGCGCAACAAGTTCGCTTCTGCTTCTGCAAGAAAGACGAAACGTTGAATCTCGCTGCCGAGCGACTGTCGAAACTTCAATTAGCAAAATGAGACTTCTTACGATCGGTGTTCTCTTGCTCGCGCTCGCAACGGGAACGCTGGCCCAGCAAGTGGCCGACACTGAATTCGACACGTCCGTCGAGAACCCCGCCTACTCTAGGAATGGGCCGCGGGTGATGTTCGACGAAGCGCATCACAACTTCCACACCGCCGATGGACGTTACAAACCGTTTGTCGATCTACTGATGGGCGATGGCTATCAAGTAATTCGGAATCGCAAGCCGTTTACTAAAGCTTCGCTCAGTGGTTTCAAGGTCCTGGTGATCGCAAACGCGCTTGGCGCAGAGGACATGGATGACGAAGGATCCGACCAGTCGGCGTTCACTGAAGATGAGATTACGGCAGTTCACGATTGGGTGAAGGGTGGCGGTGCGTTGCTGTTGATTGCAGACCATGCGCCGTTTGGTGGTGCGTCAGCCGCGCTCGCGACGAAGCTTGGGGTCGACATGAGCAAGGGTTATACGTTCGACGCCGCAAATGCTCTTCAGGGAATTGCTTCGTTTCTGGTCTTCTCGCGGGAGAATAAACTGCTTGGTCCACATCCGATCTTCGAAGGGCGTAACGAGAAGGAGCGCGTTAATCGCGTGTTGAGTTTTACGGGACAGTCGCTGAAAGGACCTGAGGATAGTTCGCTTATCTTGAAACTTGCGGACACTGCGCAGGACTCGCCGAATCACGAACAGAAGAACATGGTCGCGGCGACTGGACGCGCGCAGGCGTTGGCGTTCAAAGTCGGTAAAGGACGCGTTGTGGTCCATGGTGAAGCGGCGATGCTCAGCGCGCAGATTTCCGGCCAGGAAAAGTTTAAGATGGGAATGAATTTCGCAGGTTACGATAACAAGCAGTACGCCCTCAATCTCATGCACTGGCTATCGGGTTTGTTGCGTGAAAAGTGAACACGGATTTGTGGGACAAGAAACGTCAACTGATCTGGATCGCCGGTGGGTTAATTATCGGCACCTTCGTCGCCTACTCTGATTCCTTCACGGACGACAACGAGTTCTCCTGGCGGTTCTTTATCTTTATGGAAGGTCTCGTGCTTTTAATTATGGCGGGACTTTTTTACTGGTACTCGCGGCGCCAAAACAAAGGCTAGTGCGGTTGCTGCATCGACTTGGACCGCACCGTGATCCCCTGATTCCCTAACACAAGCAAACTTCTAGCCTGCCCAAACGGCGCACTCGACGGCACATACGAAAGCACGTATCGATTCTGTCTCAACTCATCGCAGATTGCTTTCGCAGCCACCTGCGGTTCGTCAATTGAAAAGATCTGCCCACCCGTGCCTTCGGCCAGCTTGTCGATAACGACTCGCGGCTTCGGCACATCTCGCCGGATCGCACCGCGCGTTCGATCGACCGCCTGCACCGCGTAGACCATGATGTTTTCCTGCTGTAACTCCGCCAGCGTCTCTTCAAACGAAGCCTTGCTGCCGCGATCCAGACCGTCGCTAATCACGATGATGATCCGCTTCTGTCCCTGGACCGGCCGCAACGCACCCTCGACCACCGCACGAATCGCGTCGAACAAGTGCGGCTGTCCTTTCTTACGAAACAACTTCAACGCCTTTTCGATCGACTTCGCATCATCCGTCCAATCGGACACGATCTCCGCCTGTTCGTCGTAACCGACGATCAGCAACTTGTCGCCTTCATAAATCTCGTAAGCAAACTCGCGCGCCGCCTGTTCCAACTTCTCGACATCGGCGCGAATCGATAACGAATTGTCGACCAGCAAAACGATGCGTGCCGGCGACGGATCCGGAGTGAAGTTGCGGATCGACTGCTCGATGCCGTTGTCGTAAACAGAAACTTCCTTGCTGGTGATGGGATTGGTTCGTTGGTCATCACGACGGGCCACAACGCCGACCAGCACGCCATGCGCAGCATTCGCGTTGGGCCGGTTACCTGACTGGCCCACAATCGAAGCTGCCACCAGAAGAATTGCAAGGATCGCAATAAATCCGCGTTTTGATGACCTACTGGAGCACATGTCTCGAACTGTGGACGGCTTTAATCGCCGGATGATGCTTTAGGGGTTGAGGCCTTCTCGGAAGTCTTCTTCGCCGGGGAGCTTTCTTTAGTCTTCTTATCGGCCTTCTCGGACTTATCGGTTTTTGCTTCCGTCGACGATTCGGATTCCGAATTGTCGCCCTTCGTTGCCTTGGACGCGTAGTCGGTCACGTACCAACCCGACCCTTTGAACTGAATAGCAGGCGCGGAAACCTTCCGCTCGAGCCGCCCGCCGCACTTCCGGCATTTAACAGGGGGCTTGTCGCTAATCTTCTGAAAAACCTCGATGTGTGCCTTGCATTTGCGGCACTCGAACTCGTAGATCGGCATGCCCCGAATTATAAGGGCCGCGGGAACAGGGATTCAACTAACGACTTTTGAACTTCGCAGTTGGTTCGTCTATCCTCTTTCTCGACGATGTCGAACACTGCCCAATCCCTGTCCCTAGAACGCAAGATCAAAATGCACGAGGCGCGCGAGGGAATTATCAACCGCCTCGCCATGACGCTCCCGCGAGCTATCAACCTCGATCGCTTCCTCACCGTTATCGTGTCGGAACTAGGCCGCATGATGGACGTCGACCGCTGCGACGTGATTCAACTCAAGTCTGCCAGCGAGTTGCGCATCAGCCATGAGTGGCGCGCGTCAGAGGATATACCGTCGAGTTTGGGTACTGTCATTCCGCTTGATCTGAAACAACTTTCGGATCACGTCGATATCCGAAAACCGATCCGTCTTAACGACACCGCCGCCGCCGGACTTGATCAGAAAGTGCGATTGCTGACCGCGAGTTTGAACACGCGCTCGCTGCTGGTCGTGCCTGTGATTCTTAACGATAACGTTCTCGGCCTGGTTGGTCTGCACACGACGGGCACACCGCGAGAGTGGCTCGACGATGAAGTCTCGTTTCTCGAATCGATCGCCGGACAGATCGCCATCGGTTACCAGTACACGCGACTCTACACCGACAAAGAACGCGAAGCAGAAACAAAGCGCGCGCTGCTTTCGATCGCGAATGCGTTGAACGCGCGTTCGGATTTTCGTGAGGTTTCGTCGCTCGTTTTGGAACGCGCCATCGCACTTGTTGGTGCTGACTACTCGGCCCTGGGCGTACTCGATCCGGCCGGCGGAAAGATCAGTTTGGCCGCGTTCAAGGCTGCGCCTGGCGCCGCCGTCGACGGCATTCAAGGTCTCTTAGACGAACACGGAAAATCACTTGACGTAACAGCGTTTCCAGCGATGGTCGAAGTGCTGGCGCAGGGTAAGACCATGCGTTTGCTCGACACGGATCTGCCGTTTCCGATTCGTCTCGCATTCAACTCGCTCCTGGGCGGACGCGCTGCGCTCGTCGCGCCCGTTCGAGTCGGCGGACAGACGTTTGGATTGCTCGGCCTGGTGTGGAGCGAAGCGCGGGAAGGCTTCGACGACCATGAAGTGGCGTTGGTCGAAGGTATCGCAGATCAGATCGGTACGGCACTCGAACGCGACCAGTTATCGGCGGAGATCATGCACCTGCGCACGGCGTTGCACGAGCGCTACGGTGGCGATCGCATTATCGGTCAAACGTCCGGCATCCGTCGCGCCATCGAACTCGCGCTCAGCGTTGCCGATACGCAAACGACAGTGCTGATCGAGGGCGAGTCGGGAACCGGAAAAGAGTTACTTGCAAACCTGATTCATTTCAACTCCGGACGCGAGGATCAGCCGTACGTAAAACTAAACTGCGGCGCGATTCCGGAAACACTGCTGGAATCGGAACTGTTTGGTCACGAAAAGGGCGCGTTCACGGATGCGCGCGCGTTGCGACGCGGACGCTTCGAAGAAGCAAACGGTGGAACGTTATTTCTCGACGAAGTTGGCGAGATGAGTCCGTCGGCGCAAGTGAAGTTACTTCGCGTGTTGCAAGACGGCGAACTGACGCGCGTTGGCGGCAATGAAGTGATCAAAACGGACGTCCGTGTGCTGGCGGCGTCGAATGTCGATTTGAAACGTGCGGTCGAGCTAGGCAGCTTCCGGCAGGATCTTTTCTATCGTCTGTCGGTGTTTCCTATTAAGTTGCCGCCGCTGCGCGAACGGCCGCAGGACACCCATCCGCTCGTCATTCACTTCATCGAGCACTACAAGCAGAAGACTGGACGATTCATCTCCGGCATCTCGAAAGACGCGTTGCAGGCTTTGATTACTTACGATTGGCCCGGCAACGTGCGCGAACTCGAAAACGCGATCGAGCGCGCGGTCATCATCGCGTCCGGCCGGCAGATTGAACTCGAAGACCTCCCTGACTCCATCAGCAAGATCGCCCTCCAGGAACGCGATCGGATTAAAGTGGAGCGTGCGAAGGCCGCCAGCGAGGGCCGCACGACCACATTTCAAATCACCGTCCCCTCGTCGATGGAAGAGATCGAACGGCAGGCGATCGAGGCCACGCTCGACTACACTGCCGGAGACAAGTCTCACGCCGCCCGCGCCCTCGGCATCGGCCGTAAAACGCTCTACCGGAAGCTCGAACAGTACAACGGCGGGTGATTTCGAATTGCGAAATTCGAATTTCGAAATTCGCAATTCGCAATTCCTCCATGCTATAGTCCAAGGCCGAAATCATTTACAGAAAGGACCCCAGACGATGGGATATGACGATTATCGGAGAGATAGCGGCGACAGCATCTCCACTAGACTAACTTACTTGCTGATCGGCGGTGGGATCGGAGCGATTCTGGCCCTGCTTTTTGCGCCAAAATCCGGTCAGGAACTGCGCGGCGACATCGCCGATGCCACGCGCAAGGGCATTGACCGGTCGCGCGAAGCAGCCCAGCACTTGACCGACCGCGCCGGCGAGTACTACGAAGCCACGCGCGAGCGCGCGGGCGAACTTTATTCGACAGCAGCGAACAAAGTCGGTGAAGTGGCCCAAACGGCCCGGGAAGCTGCGTCTCGCCAGGGCGGTACGGTTGCCGCAGCGATCGACGCGGGCAGGAAGGCCTATCAGGAAGAGAAGCGCAAGACTGAAATGTCAGGCCGTATCGAAGCGCCAAACTTCGGCGATAAAAATAACTGAGGTTTTAGATAACGGGCAACATGAACCTCGCACTCTTGCAGATGAACACCAACGATCCGATGTTCTGGGTGATGGTGATTATTGCTGCCTCGTTTCTGGTCATCGCGATCGCAATGGTAGCGATCGCGGTGTTCGTCAATCGTGCCGTGAAGTCGGTCAACCGGATGGAAGGCAAGCTCGAGCCGCTGATCGAACGCGTTTCGGTCATGAGCGAGCAAGGCAAGCAGATCGCCGTTCAAGGGAAACTGATCGCTGAGCAGTTCACGGCAGTTTCCGGTCATCTTTCGACGGCAACTCAGCACTTTTCGGAATCGTTGGCGATCATCAAAGGTGAGGTTGCCGAGTTGAAGGCGCTCGTCAGCGATACCGCTGTCGAAGCGCGTGACAAAGTTGAACTCGTGAGCAGCACAATCGATCGAACGCATCGACAAGTCGCGCTAACGACCGACTTCATTCAGTCGAAGGTGATCGAGCCGGCCCGCGAGCTGGCGGCGATTATGGCGGGCTTCCGCCGTGGACTCGAAGTGCTCGTGGCGCCCGTACCGAAGCCCATAAATCAAACCTACGCTGAGGATGAGATGTTTATAGGTTGAGCAATAGCTTAAACGCGGAAAGCGCGGACCCGAACCATCACATCCTCGATGGTTCGGGTTCTTTCTTTGATACACAAGAGGCACAAAGGAACACACAAAAAGGCACAAGCCAGAAAAAAGAATTGCGCTCATTGGCCTGCCTCTCTTGTGCCTTTTTGCGGCTTTGTTTTGTGCCTTTTTGCGTTAACTTGTTACTATTGCGAATTCAAATTTTATGTCCACAGAAACCCCACTCGATCTAAAGAAGACAGTCAATCTGCCTAAGACGAACTTTGCGCAGAAGGCGAATTTGTCCCTGAGCGAACCGGCGCGCCTTCAGAAATGGAACGAACTCAATCTCTACCGGCTGATTTGCCAGTCACGCGCCGGCCGCGAAAAGTTCATCCTTCACGACGGCCCACCGTATGCCAACGCCGACATCCATCTCGGCACGGCGATGAACAAGATTCTGAAAGACTTCATCGTTAGATCGCGCACGATGATGGGCTTCGACGCGCCGTACGTTCCAGGTTACGACTGCCACGGACTGCCAATCGAGCAACACGTCGAGCGAGCACTCGAGAAGAAGGGGAAAAAGAAGAGCGACCTGAGCGTCGAAACTTTTCGCCGCATCTGCCGCGAGCACGCTGAAAACGCACTGAAGAGCCAGACGCGCGATTTCAAACGCCTCGGAATTCTGGGTGAATGGGACAATCCGTACCTCACGATGTCGAACCACTATGAAGCCGAGACCGCGCGCATGTTCGCGCGTTTCGTCGAACGTGGTTACGTCTACAAAGGCGCACGTCCGGTTTACTGGTGCATCAAGGATCAGACAGCGCTTGCGGAAGCGGAGGTCGAGTATCACCAGCACACGAGCCCGTCGGTCTACGTGAAGTTTCCGCTGCTTAGCGATCCGGCGTTAATCGATCCCGCGTTGGCCGGACGAAGTGTGTTTGTGCTGATCTGGACCACCACGCCGTGGACGCTTCCAGCGAACCTCGGCATCGCGGTTCATCCTGATTTTGAATACGCCGCGTTCGAACACGGTGATGAGGTTTACATTGTCGCCAATGAGCTCGTCGAAGTGGTCGCTGCAAAGTGTGGTTTAGGACCAACGCCGAACGTGATCGCGCGATTTCCAGGCACAAAACTAGACCGCCTCGAAGCGGGACATCCGTGGATCGATCGTCCGTCGCTGTTAATGGTTGGCGACCACGTCACGCTCGGTGGCGAAGCCGACGCCGAAACCGAGCTAGACGTCAGCGAAGCGCAAAAGAAGTCAGCCGACAGCAAGGCCGGAACCGGCGCAGTCCATACCGCCCCCGGGCACGGTCACGACGACTTCGTGATCGGCAAGCGTTATGGTCTGGAGATCTACTGCCCCGTCGACAATGCCGGAAAGTTTACACCCGACGTTGCTCACTTCACGGGCCTAAATGTGTTTGCCGCGAACGATCAGATCGTTGACTTCATGCGCGAACGCGGCGTGCTCTTGTTCAGCGAAAAGTACGAGCATCGTTACCCGCACTGCTGGCGCTGTAAAAACCCCGTGATCTTCCGCGCTACGCCTCAGTGGTTCATCGCTATGGACCAGGTGCATGGCGAACTCGTCGAAAAGGACGAAGACGGGCGCGACCGGACCAACTTCACCCAAAACGAAACGGACGCAGCACCGCCGCTGCGCGACGCCGCCCTCGCCCAAATCGAACGTGTTAACTGGATCCCGGCGTGGGGCGTCGATCGCATGCGCAACATGTTCAAGGGGCGGCCCGATTGGTGCGTCTCGCGACAGCGTGTTTGGGGCGTTTCGATTCCCGTTTTTTACTGCGCGAAATGCACCGAGGCCGTTGCCGACCCGGCCGTGATCAACCACGTAGCCGACATTTTCGAACGCGAGTCGGGCGATGCGTGGTACACGCACGATGCAAGCGAACTGTTGCCGCCGGGTTACGTTTGCAAAGGTTGCAGCGCCACTGAATGGACCAAAGAGACTGACATTCTCGACGTTTGGTTCGACAGCGGCGTGTCGTCAATTGCGGTGCTCGAGAATCGTCAAGAGCTGCGCTGGCCCGCTGATGTTTACATCGAGGGCGGCGATCAGTTTCGTGGTTGGTTCAATTCGTCGTTGATGGTCGGAATCGCGGCGCACGATCGCGCGCCGTACGACACGGTGATCACGCATGGCTGGACGCTCGACGCGCAGGGACGTGCGATGCACAAGTCTGCCGGAAACGCGATCGAGCCTGACAAAGTGATCAGGCAGTCCGGTGCGGAAACGATCAGGCTTTGGTGCGCGTCGACAAACTATTTCGACGACATGCGCGGATCGGACGAAATCCTGCAACGTGTTACCGATGCCTATCGCAAACTGCGCAACACCGCACGATTCGCGCTCGGAAATCTACACGAATTCGACCCGGGTCGTGACTCGGTGTCCGAAGTTGAGATGGAAGAGATCGATCGCTGGGCGCTGGCCGAGTTGGACCGCGTGCTGGCGAAAGTGGCAAGAGCGTACGAGGCTT
Organism: Pyrinomonadaceae bacterium; assembly: GCA_035646355.1. Classification (GTDB taxonomy): domain Bacteria; phylum Acidobacteriota; class Blastocatellia; order Pyrinomonadales; family Pyrinomonadaceae; genus PSRF01. Next base: position 38,125 of record DASRPN010000003.1, read on the forward strand.
ACGAGTTTCACAACGTCTATCACGCTTTGTATAACTTCTCGACCGTCACGCTTTCGGCGCGTTATTTCGACATCATCAAGGACCGGCTTTATACGTTTGCGCCGCGCAACAAAGCGCGACGCTCAGCGCAAACGGCACTTCTGCGAATAGCTGACGCTCTCGCAAGAACGCTGGCGCCCATTCTCGTTTTCACAGCGGACGAGATCTGGGAAAACTTGCCGGCCCGCGAAGTGCAGTCGGTCCACATCGCCGAGTTTCCGAAAGCGGGTGCGCAGAGTCACGACGACTTGTTCGCTACCTGGACCCTTTTGTTTGAAATTCGCGACGAAGTCCTGCGAGCACTTGAAGAAGCGCGAGTCGCTAAACAGATCGGCAGCTCGCTGGAAGCTAAAGTAACGATATCTGCTTTCCGTGAAACGCTCTCGTTGCTGCGCAAGTACGAAAAAGATCTGCGCTACATCTTTATCGTCTCGCAAGTTGAAGTTGTGGAAGGATCGCAGTCGATCACAGTTTCACGCGCGGAAGGCGCGAAGTGCGAGCGCTGCTGGAACTACTCGACGCGCGTCGGTGAGTCTGAAGCATATCCAACTGTGTGCGAACGTTGCGTAGCGGCGCTAACCGAAATAGAGACCACGGATTAAATAGGATTTTGAAAACAGATCAAGACAATCTGAGAATGCGCTTTGCCTGGCGCGCCGGATACCTGTTGGCCGCTTTCGGCATCTACCTCGCAGACCAGACTTCAAAAGCCTGGGCTGTGAAAACGCTGCGCTTCGGCGAGGATCACGTTGTGATTCGTGGTTTTCTTCAGTTTGCGTACACCGAAAATCCCGGCATCGCGTTCGGCCAGCTTCAGGACGGTGGATCGTTTGCCCGCTGGTTCTTCGTCGCACTTGCCGCGGCGGCTTCGATCGCGGTCGTCTACTATTTCATGCGCACGCCACGAAACGACGATCGCGTTCTCGGCGCGTGCGCGTTGTTGCTCGCGGGCATCGTGGGAAACCTGACGGATCGCGTGCGACTTGGCTACGTTGTCGATTTCATCGTCATACACGCCGGCGAATATCATTGGCCGACTTTCAATATCGCCGACGCGAGTATTTGCATCGGTGCGGTGTTGTTAATCGTTGATATGTTTTTCGGAAATCGGAAGGCGGTGACGGTATCACCGTGAGCTTTGTTCTTTGTACTTTGTTCTTTGTTCTCACAAAGTACCAACACTAAGCTCAAAGCACTTAACACATGTACCCTGAGCTTTTTCGCATCGGCAGTTTCCCAATCAATACCTACGGCGTGTTTCTCGCGATCGCGTTTCTGGCTGGGATTCTGATCACGGTCAAGCTGGCGGAACGCGACGGGCTGCCACGCGAACGCATCTACGATCTCTGCCTGTGGATGTTGCTGGCGTCGTTGGTCGGTTCGAAGATCCTGATGCTGTTCGTCGAGCCCGAGTATCGCGACAACCCGTGGGCGTTGCTGTCGTTGGATTTCCTCCGCTCCGGAGGGGTGTTTTATGGTGGACTGCTCGGCGCCGTCGTTGCTGGTTACTTCCTGATGAAGCGCTACAAGTTGCCGTGGTGGAAAACCGCCGACGCTTGCGCGCCCGGAATCGCCATTGGTAACTTCTTCGGCCGCCAGGGATGTTTTGCCGCCGGTTGTTGCTGGGGTGAACCGACGTCGCTGCCGTGGGGCGTCAAGTTTACCGAGTTGGGCCATGAAATCACCGGCGTGCCGATCGACCACTATCTACACCCGACACAGCTCTACGAATCGTTTGCGATGCTGCTGGTATTCGTGTTTCTGCTGTGGCTGCACAAGCGAAAACGATTCGACGGTCAGGTGTTGCTTGTTTACGCGTTGCTTTACTCGATCATTCGTTTCGCGATCGAGTTTGTGCGCGGCGATCCGCGTGGCGACATTCTTGGCCTGACGACGCTAACCGGACTTTCAACCTCGCAGATGATCAGTTTGGTAATAGGCGTCATTGCTCTGGTTCTTTTAATCACTCGTAATCGGAAGTCAAGGGTCTCAAACTATGAAGATTCTCGCACCCCTGTTGGCGCCGGCGTTACTGATTAGTTCGCTACTCACTGCGCCACACGCTCAAACCGACAACCAGCTCCTCCCCGACGAAAAGCACCTGCGCAATATCAAGCAGTTGACCTTCGGCGGCGAGAACGCCGAAGCCTATTTTTCCGCCGACGGCAAGCAGCTGATCTTTCAGGCGACGCGCGAAGGTCACGGATGCGACCAGATCTACACGATGAACGTCGATGGCTCGAACGTAAAAATGATTTCCAACGGTGAGGGCCGCACCACTTGTTCCTACTTCTATCCCGGCAACAAGCGCGTCCTCTATTCGTCGACTCACCTCGGCGACAAACAGTGCCCGCCGCCTCCTGACCGTTCTCGCGGATACGTTTGGGCCGTTTATCCGACGTTCGACGTTTTCTCCGCGAATGCTGACGGGTCGAACCCGAAGCAGTTGACCAACACGCCAGGCTACGATGCCGAAACAACGATTACGCTCGACGGTAAGAAACTAGTCTTTACTTCAATGCGCGACGGCGATCTCGATATCTACACGATGGACGCCGACGGCAAAAACGTGCGACGCCTGACCTACGAGCTCGGATACGACGGCGGTCCATTCTGGTCGTACGACGGGAAGCAGGTCGTTTATCGCGCGCACCATCCGAAGACAGACGAGCAGAAAGCGGACTATACGGGTCTCCTCAAACAGAACCTAATTCGTCCGACGGTGCTTGAGATTTTTGTGATGAATGCCGACGGATCAAACAAGCGTCAGGTGACGAGTAACGGCAAGGCCAATTTCGGGCCTTACTTCTTTCCTGATGGGAAGCGAATAATCTTTTCGTCAAATCTGGACGATGCGCGCGGTCGGAATTTCGATCTTTACAAGATCAATGTCGACGGCACGGGACTCGAACGAATCACCTTCAACGAAACGTTCGACGGTTTTCCGATGTTTTCACCAGACGGCAAGAAACTTGTCTTCGCTTCGAACCGCAACGCTGCCAAACAAGGCGAGACAAATATCTTCATTGCCGATTGGGTGGAGTAAAGAACTCTCCCGCAAAGGCGCAAAGACGCAAAGGAGAAGAGGGACTCATTAAGGCAGTTAATAGCACGGTGCTCATTATTTGCGTCTTTCCTTTGCGCCTTTGTGCCTTTTGCGGGAACTAAGAAAGTTTGAAACCATGAACACTAAACGATTTGTTCGGCTCCTCGCGCTTCTCCTCGTCGCTGCCGGCGCAGTCGCGCAACAAACCGCACCTTCGCAGAACGGTCCAAGCGTTGCGAAACTGCAACAACACGTTAGCTATCTTGCTTCCGATGCGCTTGATGGACGCCGTACCGGCACTGCCGGCGCTACTGATGCGGCGCGATACATCGCCGGCGAATTTGCGCGTCTTGGTTTGCGACCTGCCGCGTCCGGTCCCGCAACTCGCCGCGGCAGCCAAGTTATGGCGCGTTATCTGCAATCGTTTCCATACGTCGCGGGCGTCGAGCTTGGCAACGGCAACACGTTGACTTTCGTTCGGGAATCCGGTTTTGGCGGGGCTCAGACCGTGCGCGTCCGCGACGATTGGATGCCGCTTGGTTTTAGTGCCAATGGCAAAGTTGACGGAGCCCTCGTGTTTGTCGGGTTTGGTATCACCGCGTCAGAACAGAATTACGATGACTACGCCGGCCTCAACGTAAAACACAAAGTTGCTATTGCTCTCCAAGGTACGCCTGACGGCGATAACCCTCACGGTCGATTCACGCGTTATGACGGAATTCGTTGGAAAGCGATTGCCGCGCGCACTGCTGGAGCCAAAGCTCTCCTCGTTGTCGCACGTGAGAACGATTTCAAAAACGAAAGACTGGCAAGACTCGCCTATGACCACACTGGTGGTGACGCGGGAATCCCGGTAGTTGTGATTTCCCGCAGCGCAGTTGATTCAATTCTCGGCACTCCGACCGTGAACGATTGGCAAACGATTGCTAAAGACAAGTCGCACGCCACGAAACACCCGCCGACCGGACAATTGACTCTTGTCACCGACGTCGTGCGCAAAGAAGTTCCGGCATACAACGTAATCGGCGTGCTCGAAGGATCGGATCGACTGTTGAAGAATGAGACGATCGTGATTGGCGCGCATTACGATCATCTTGGTCGTGGTGGCAGCGGCAGTCTCGCGCAGCGCTCAGGTGAGATTCATCATGGCGCTGACGATAACGCTTCGGGAACTGCGGGCATGCTCGAATTAGCTCGTTTGTTGACTTCGCAACGTCCGCGCCCGAAGCGAACCATCGTGTTCGCCGGTTTCGGTGGCGAGGAGGAGGGTTTACTCGGATCGAATTATTACGTTAACAATCCCGTGATGCCGCTCGCGAACACGGTTGCCATGATCAACATGGACATGATCGGCCGGATGAAAGATCGGAAGTTGGTGATCGGCGGTGTTGGAACGGCGAAGGAGTGGCGCGACATCATCGCGAAAGGAACTGCCGATACCAATCGCAGTTTCGCGTTGACGTTGAACGAAGATGGTTATGGTCCAAGTGACCATTCTTCGTTTTACGGCAAGCAAGTGCCGGTGCTCTTCTTCTGGACGGGAACGCACATCGATTACCACAAACCGACCGACACCTGGGAAAAGATCAACTACGCGGATCAGGCGCGGGTTCTTGATTTGGTTGCGTACATCGTGCGCGAGATCGATTCCGCCGATAAACGAGTCACTTACATGACCGCGAAAACCGAAGCGACTCCACGCACCGGCGGGTTCCGCGTTTACCTGGGAACCATTCCGAACTATGCGGAGAGTGATGATGGCCTGCTGATCGACGGCGTCCGCGACGACTCACCCGCTGCAAAGGCAGGGTTGAAAGCAGGCGATCGCATCGTCAAGATCGGCACACGCGACATCAAGAATGTTTACGACTACACGTACGCGCTGGGAGAGATGAAAGGCGGCGAAGAGTATGTGGTTGAAGTCGTGCGTGGAAAAGACAGACTAAGCCTTAAGATAAAACCGATCCAGCGATAATCTGTTTTTCTTTTCCTGTTAGCGGAAAGAGGGGGCAGCGTGGGGGAGTTGCTGCCCCAAAGGGTTTACCAGCGCGGTTCGCGCTCGTAGCGATCGCTGTCGCGGCCGCCGCCGCCGCCGCCGTAACCACCACGACCGCCGCCGCCACCGCGACCACCACCATAACCGCCTCGGCCACCGCCGCCGCGGTCAGTTCTCGGCTTCGCTTCATTGACGGTCAGATTACGGCCGCCGAAGTCTTTGCCGTTGAATGCCTCGATTGCTGCTGCTGCCTCCTCGGGGGTTGCCATCTCCACAAAAGCAAAGCCGCGCGATCGGCCCGTTTCTCGGTCTTCAATCACCGAAGCTGATTCCACTGTTCCTACTGACGCGAAGGCTTCGCGCAGTTCATCGCTCGTGGTACGAAACGAAAGGTTACCTACGTACAGTTTTGTGGCCATTCTACTATCCTTAGTCTGAAGGGAAGCGCGGGCTTGCTGGAAATCGCTGATATAAGTTCGGGGGAGACGGCCGATACTTTCGGCGAGCTGCGACGCACCCGGTGCTCTAAATCACGAGAGCGGCTTCTGAACTAGTTGACAAACTGCCTCACTCTCATTCAGCCGAACCTCGTCGCTTTACGATCACGGACAGGCGCAGTCACCATTGATGCGCGAGAGCAGGTACTGGTAAGCAAAAGTATGCAGGACGCCTTCAGAAAGCGTCAAGGATATTTTCGAAAAAACATAGTTGCAGTTCCAGTCAAAACTGGAAGACCCGCGACCTCACGTTCAGGAACCACGATTTAGTAATTCCAGACTTTAGTGTACTATTCCGTGCTTCTTTACGGCTCCGCAAAAAATACCCTGAAAGGCTTTGGAATAAATGTCCAACCGCATTCCTATTACTGTCGCGAATGGCGACGGCATTGGGCCGGAGATAATGGCTGCGACACTGCGCATCCTCGAAGCCGCCGAAGCACCACTGGAAATCGAAACCATCGACATCGGCGAAAAAGTCTATCTATCCGGCAACACCTCCGGCATCGAACCGGGCTCGTGGGAATCGCTCCGCCGCACCAAAGTCTTTCTGAAAGCTCCGATCACAACGCCGCAGGGCAAAGGTTACAAGAGTCTCAACGTCACGGTGCGTAAAGTCATGGGTCTGTACGCGAACGTCCGTCCCTGCGTCGCTTACGATCCGTTCATCGAAACGAAACACGCGGGAATGGACGTCGTCATCGTCCGCGAAAACGAAGAAGATCTTTACGCCGGAATCGAACATCGCCAGACAAACCAGGTCTACCAGTGCCTGAAACTCATCTCCCGCCCCGGATCAGAAAAAATCGTCCGTTACGCTTTTGATTACGCCCGTCGCAACAGTCGCAAGAAGGTCACCTGCTTCACGAAAGACAACATCATGAAGATGACCGACGGGCTGTTTCACAAAGTGTTCGACGAGATCGCCGCCGAATACCCGGACATCGAAAATGAACACTGGATCGTCGACATTGGCGCCGCGAAACTCGCCGATACTCCCGAGGCGTTCGACGTCCTTGTGATGCCAAACCTGTACGGCGACGTTCTGTCGGATGTGGCCGCGCAGATTGCCGGTTCAGTGGGGCTTGCTGGTTCCGCGAACATCGGCGAGCACGTCGCGATGTTTGAAGCAATCCACGGCTCTGCGCCGCGTCGCGCCGGGCAGAATCTCGCGAACCCGTCGGGACTGTTGCTTGGCGCGGTGATGATGCTGGTCCACCTCGGGTTGAACGAACACGCCGAAAAGGTCCACAACGCCTGGCTGCGCGCAGTCGAAGACGGCATTCACACCTACGACATCTACGACGAAAAAGTCAGCAAACAAAAGGTCGGTACGAACGAGTTTGCGAGCGCTGTTATCGAACGGATTGGTCAGGAACCTCAGATTCTGAAACCGCGAAAGTACAAAGCCGCCGATGCCGAAAGCCACGCTTCGACAGCAACTGCGTCCGCAGCGATTCCGAAAAAAGAGATGGTCGGCGTCGACGTTTTTTTTGATTGGACAAAAGGTTCGCCTAACGATCTCGGCGGCAGGCTGAGCGAGATGAACGGCGACGGACTGAAGTTGACCATGATCAGCAATCGTGGCGTGAAGGTTTGGCCTGAAGGACACAAGGAAACGTTCTGTTCCGACCACTGGCGCTGCCGTTTTCGTGGCGAAGGCGGGGACAATCCTGTTTCGCATGCGCAGGTGATCTCGCTGTTGAACCGGATCGCGGGCGCGGGATACGACTTCATCAAAACCGAGGGACTTTACACGTTCGACGGCGAGCGCGGCTTTTCGCTCGATCAGGGCGAGTAGAAGAATTGCGAATTTCGCAATGCGAATTTCGGATTTCGAATTTGAAAACTAAGGGGTTAATAAATGGCGAAGAAGAACAACGAGAAAGCAAAAACCGCAATTCGCAATTCGCAATCCGAAATTCAAAATTCTTGTCTCGTAGCGGTGATCATGGGCAGCCAGTCTGACTGGGACACGATGAAACATGCCGACGAAACGCTAACGAAGTTTGGTGTCGCGCACGAGTGCCGCGTGATTTCCGCCCATCGATCGCCCTCGTTAGCGTCGGAGTTTGGTTCGACCGCCGAAGCACGGGGATTGGAAGTTATCATCGCCGCGGCTGGCGGCGCTGCCCACCTCGCCGGGGTGATGGCGGCGCATACGACATTACCCGTGCTGGGTGTCCCGATGCGCAGCGAAGCCTTGAACGGTCTCGACTCGCTGCTCGCAACCGTGCAGATGCCCGGCGGAATACCTGTCGGAACGTTGGCCATCGGGAAACCCGGCGCCGTTAACGCGGCATTGTTCGCCGTAGCAATTCTCGCCAACTCCCGGCCGGAATTGCGTAAGAAGCTGCACGAGTTTCGCGCCGCCCAGGAAGACAAGATCCGCGCCACAAAGCTCTAACCTTGAATTTAAAAGGGCCTTGGCGCACAATGCCCGCACTGTCATAATTTCTTCCTTTTCTTGCAATCTAAGGACAACATGCGAGCATGATCGGCCAGACAGTTTCTCATTATCGAATTATTGAAAAACTGGGCGAAGGCGGTATGGGTGTCGTCTACCTGGCCGAGGATCAGCACCTTGCCCGCCGCGTCGCGATTAAGTTTCTGACCTCTACCGATCATCACTATCGCGCCCGCTTCATTCGCGAGGCCCGCGCCGTTTCAGGCCTCAATCACCCAAATATCGCGATTGTTCACGACTACGGCGAGACCGCCACCGAACAGCCGTTTCTCGTGATGGAGTACATCAAAGGCAAGTCGTTGAGCGACCTGCTCGACGAGGGCTTGACACTGCGACGATCGGTCGAAATAGTTTCCTCCATCGCCGAAGCACTCACCGAAGCGCACGACTCGGGAATCGTCCACCGCGACATCAAACCGTCGAACGTGCTCATCAACCAGCGCGGGAACGTGAAAGTGCTCGACTTCGGTCTCGTCAAACACTTGTTCGAGCCAACGACGAGCACCGACGGAGTCGATCTCGACGCGCAAACCATCTACTCCACGCAAACCCGCAGCGACGTGATTGTCGGCACGCCGCTCTACCTTTCACCCGAGCAGGCGACCGGCAAAAAAATCGACGGGCGCAGTGACCTTTTCGCGCTCGGTGCGCTGCTCTACGAGTGTTTGACCGGTCAGTCAGCGTTTTCCGGCGGGAGTGTGCTGGAGATCGGCGCGCAGATCATTCACGTCACGCCGGCGACGCCGTCGACGATAAATCCGCAGATTCCCCGCGAGCTCGATCGCATCACGTTGAAAGCGCTCGAGAAGAAGGTCGAGGCGCGTTACCAGAGCGCGGAAGAAATGTTGAAAGACTTGCGCGCGGTCGCCGTGACACTGAGCGGTAACGGGATCCCGGTCGCCAGTAAAGTGAAGCGTCCGACCGATAACTTCAAACGCGCGACAAACGCGTTCGCAACGTTAACAACGCAGTTGCGGCGACAACGCTTTTCGCTCGGGACCGTGATCGGCGCTGTCGCCGTCGTCGGACTGATTATCTGGGCAGTCGTTCAATGGTGGCCGCGCTCGTATTATCAACCATCGGCCGCCGCGCTCGATTGGTACGAACGAGGCACCGACAATCTTCGCAACGGCGCCTACTTCCAGGCGAGCAAGGCTCTCGCGCAGGCAATCGAGATCGACAACCGTTACGCACTCGCGCGCGCGCGTTTGGCCCAGGCGTGGAGCGAGCTCGATTATTACGACAAAGCAAAGGACGAGCTGCTTGCCGCCACGACCATCGCGGGGGACCGTTCGTCCGTTTCGCCACGCGACCGTATGTACCTCGACGCGATCTCCGCCGTTGTTCGTCGCGATTTTAAGGAAGCACTCAACTCCTACACGCTAATTGCTCAGCTTACGCCTGACGACAGCCAGGTTTATGTCGACCTCGGCTACGCCTACGAGAACGACGGCAATCCTGACCAGGCTCTCGAAAACTATTTGAAAGCGATCCAGTTGAACAGCGGTCAGTACGCGACCGCTTACCTGCGCGCTGGCATTGTGTATCACCGCAAGCAGCAAACACCGAAGGCGCAGGAGATGTTTGACCGCGCCGAACAGTTATACCGCGCGGGCAGCAACAACGAGGGCGTGAACGAAGTGCTGCGACAGCGCGGCATCCTGTTTCGCGACAAGGGAAACTACCCGGATGCGGAAGCGCAATTCCGTCAGTCGCTCGAGGCGGCGCGTGCAATCGGCAACGAAGCGCAACAGATCAACGCGCTAATCGAGTTGGCATATCTCGCCTCGTCTAAAGGATCCATCTCCGAAGCAGAAAACTTTGCACAGCAGGCAGTCACGTTCGCGCAGCAGAAACAACTGGAAAACCTCACGGCCGGAGCGTTGCTTGAACTCGGCAACACGTTCTCGACTCAAGGCGATCTGAAAAAAGCGGAACAGTATTTCAGCCAGGCGATTCAGTTTGCGCAGGCAAACAAAGGACGTCTGCGTGAGGCTCGCGGACTGTCAAATCTCGGCGGCCTCTACATTCAGACGTTGCGTATCGACGATGGATTGCGGCTGGTCCAACAAGCACTCGACTTCTTTCAACGCGGAAACTACCCTCGCAACGTCGGCTTTTGTTTGACGCAGATCGGTCGTGGCTACCGTCGCAAAGGCGACTACGCTGCCGCCCTTCAGGCGCTCAATCAAAAACTCGATCTAGCGAAACAGAGCAACAGTCAACCCGCAATTGCCGACTCCTATCTCGAACTCGGAGCATTGTTGTTCGATCAGGACAAATGGCCGGCGGCGCTCGAGCAGTACGAGAATGCGCAGAAAATCTACGAGTCTGTTAACAATGGCTTTCGTATCGCGTTCTGCAAAGCAAACCGGGCAAACATTTTGTGGCGGCTTGGTCAATATGGACAGGCGCAACAATTACTCGATGAGGTAGAGGCGATAACGGCCGAGAAGAAGAGCACGTTTCTCCAGTTGCTCCCCGCCATCACGGCTCTGAATGCCGAGATGAAGTTGAGCGAACGAAACTTTTCGAATGCAATCGCGTTAAGCAGCCAGGCGATTACGATGGCCGGGCAGCAGCATCCGGAAGTGACGATCCAGAGCAAGTACGTGCATGGCCTGGCAAAGGCGTTTTCTGGTGGACAGAAAGAAGCGCAGAAGTTCTGCGATGAAGCATTGAACGCAGCATCGAATGCCGGCGATTTCGGTTTGCACTCGCGAGCGTTATTAGCTGCGGCGGAAGCGGCACTCGCGCGCAACGACGGGCAGCAGGCGCTGTTACTCGCGACGCAAGCGCAGGAGCGAGCGGCACGCGGCGGTCAGTTGGCCTCAGAATGGCGAGGGTGGACCGTTATGGCCCGCGCTAACGCGTTACTAGGTAACACAGGACAATCCGCGGACCAATTTAGGAAGGCGTCGGAGATCCGCGGAAACCTTGAAAAAGAGTGGGGAACCGGGGCTTTCAAAAACTATAGTTCACGGCCTGATATTCAGGTTTACTTACAAGCAACGGGTTGATAGCAACCTCAACCAAAACTCCCAACCAATCATAAGGAGCTCAGAACCATGCCAGACGATCGCGACGACGCACCAATCGATCCTCCAGACAACCAGGGCGGCGGCAATGCTACCGCTCCCAACATGGACTCCGCCTCTGCAGACACCGATGAGGCGCCAATCGATCCTCCCGATAACCAGGGCGGCGGAAGCTAAACAACAACACGTTTGATCCACAGATTGCGCGCGAAATAAGCGTAATCTGTGGATTAAAACTGCTTCTGGGCGAGCCAAGTCCTCACGACTTCTTTCGGATCTCGCTTGTTTCCATCGATTTCGTAATTGAGCTGGCGCATCTCTTCTGTCGAAATTGCATTGGCCAATCTTGCTACGGCCTCGCGGAGTTGCGGTGTGCGTGCGAGCGTATCCTGCCGAATGAGATAAACAGCTTCGTACGGAGGGAAGTAGCGGCGATCGTCCGCGAGCTGGACGAGATCGAGTTGCGCGATTCGTCCCTCGGTCGAGTTTCCCGCGATCAAATCGACTTGCCGCGACGAGAGCGCGATGTAGGTCAACGACAAATCCATTTCGCGAACTTCGGCGAAGTTCAAGTTGTACGCTTTTGAAAAGCCGGGATAGCCGTCCGCGCGCGACATGAAGTCCTGACCAAATCCTGCCCGCCACTTGGGCGTCTGTGGCGCGGCGTCAGAGATCGTTTTCAGGTTTAATTGCCTTGCATCATTGCCGCGAACGAGTATCGCAAACGTGTTTTCGAACCCAAGCGGTGAGCTGACTTCGACTTTGAAGTTGTCCGCATACTCGCGTTTCACCTGTTCGTAAACGGCGCGTGGGTCGGTGATCGGTGTGTGGCGAAGGATGGCGGTGTACGAAGTTCCGGTGTATTCGGGATAGAGATCGAGTGTGCCGCTCACCATTGCTTCGTGCGGCAGGTTTCCACCCAACTCGAAACGCCGTTCAACTGTAACGCCACGTGCCTCGAGCATCTGCGCGAGGATCTCCGCGAGCAGTGCTGATTCAGTGAAGTCTTTCGACCCGACGACGACGCGGTTCGCAGTTGCCGGACTCTTGGAGAACTGCCAAAACGCAACGCCGAGTGCGACGAGCAAAGCGAAAACAGCGAAGACTACCTTCAGCGATACTGTGCGTTTGCGCGCTCTTTCGTAACTAAATCGTCGTTCGATGAGACCGAGAAGGAAGTCTGCCGCCAAAGCAAGTAACGCCGCGGACACCGCGCCGGCAAGCAACAAATTGTTGTCGTACTGCCGCAGGCCGCGAAATATGTAAACACCCAACCCGCCCGCGCCAACTGCGGCGGCTATTGTCGTCACGCCCACAGCGATCACGGTCGCCACGCGAACTCCCGTCACGATCACGCCCGCCGCCAGTGGGAGCTCTACCTGCCGCAACACTTGCGAGTCAGTCATACCCATCGCTACCGCGGCTTCGCGTACGCTTGGTTCAACGCCGAGTATTCCCGTGACGGTGTTACGAATTATTGGCAGCAGCGAATACAACACGAGCGCCACCAGTGCCGTTCGCGTACCGATGCCACCGATAAACGGAACCGGGATCAGAAACCCAAACAACGCCAGACTCGGGATCGTTTGCATCACATTCGCGATACCCAGCACCGGTCCGCGCCAAGCTCGATAACGCGTCAGCAGGATTCCCGTCGGAACACCAATCGCGACTGCAACGACGATCGAGATGAACACCAGAACCAGGTGTTCTCTAATCAGTGTCACCAACTCAGGCCAGTTGCTCTGGAGAAACTGCCAGAAGCTCATTCCAGTGTCTCCAGGTAAGCCCGCGCTTGCGGATTGTTCGAAGCTCGAAAGCCGTCAGGCGACTCAAGCAACAACAGACGTCCCTTGTGCATGAGTCCAACGCGGTCGGCGAGCGCGAGGGCTTCGCGAACATCGTGAGTCACGAGGATCGCAGTCTTTCCTAAGCGACGCGAGAGATCCGCAAACTCGCGTTGCAAACTGGCGCGAGTCAAAGGATCAAGGGCGCCGAAAGGTTCGTCGAGGAGCATCAACGGCGGATCCGCGGCGAGCGCGCGAGCCACGCCCACGCGCTGCCGCTGTCCACCTGACAACTGGCGCGGATAACGCTCCGCAAATCGATCCGGATCGAGTCCAACCAGATTCAACAACTCGCGCACCCGATCGTCTATCCGCGCCTCTTCCCAACCGGACAGCGACGGCACCAGTCCAACGTTTCGCGCGATCGTGAAGTGTGGAAACAGACCGCCTTCCTGAATTACGTAGCCAATGTGACGTCGCAACGCGATCGGGTCCCACGCGGTCGTCGACTTTCCTTCAACCATGACCTCGCCCAACGTTGGCTGCAACAAGCGGTTGACCAGTTTCAGGGTCGTTGTCTTTCCGCAGCCAGACTCGCCCAGCAGTACAAGTGTCTCGCCTCGTTCGACGGTCAGATCCAGATTGGAAAGGATCGGATTGCCTGAGAGTGAGACGCTAACGTTTTTGAATTGAACGAGCGGATTATCGGCGGCGGCGTTCATCCCCTGCGGATTAAGCGGCGAGCAGTAAATTGCTGCTGAAGCGTTCCCTGGAATCAAACCACGAGCGGGAGCGGATGAAGCCAGTATCTTCGGCAAGGCGCGCGATACCGGCCACGTCGTACTTGTAAGAGTTTTCGGTGTGAATCAACTCGCCGGCTTCAAACTTCACTTCCAAATCGAGTTTCTCGATGCGCACCGTCTGTTCAATGAGGCTTTCAATGTAAATCTCAATTCGCCCGGCGCCTTCGTTGTAGAACGCGCGATGCCTAAACGCGTGAAGGTTAAAACCGCCACCGAGTTCGCGATTGATTCTGGCCAGCACGTTGAGATTGAAAGCAGACGTCACACCAAGCGCATCGTTGTAAGCCGCTTCGAGAATCGCCGGGTCTTTTTTCAAATCGGCGCCGAGCAGCAGTGCGTCGCCCTCGTTGAGCACGCTGCGCATTGCGCGCAGGAACCGGTGCGCTTCGTCCGCGTCGAAATTGCTGATGTTGGAACCGAGAAACAGCGCGAGTGTGCGGCGTCGTGGTTTTTTACCGAGTTCGGCGAGTCCCGCGAAATAGTCCGCCGCAAATGCTTCAATCCTCAGTCGCGGGTACGATTGCAACAATATTCGCGAACTGCTTTCGAGCGCCGTCGCCGAAATGTCGACCGGCATAAACAGCAACTCCGCTTGCGATCGCAGCAGCGCTTCGATGATTAAGCGCGTTTTGGACGCACTGCCGCTGCCCATTTCGACGAGGGTCTTCTGTCCTTCGACAGACGCGGCGATGTCGTCCGAGTATCGTTGGAGAATTTCGTTTTCGGCTCGAGTCAGGTAGTACTCAGGCAGCAAACAGATGGCTTCGAAGAGTTGCGAACCCAGTTCGTCGTAAAAATACTTCGGCAGAAACCGTTTCGGATGTGCAGACAATCCCTTGCGCACGTCCTCCGCGAGGCCGGTGAGCGGATCTCGCTTGACCAGGTTATGAATGACCAGCCTTGGATCTCGAATCGCTTGCGCCAAAGTACCGGATATCATAGCCCATCGCAGGAGAGATGGGGAGACGCGGGGACGCGGGGATGGGGAGACACGTTAGTTTCCGTAGAATGCGAGTACCTTCACCGCGTCTCCCCGTCACCGCGTCTCCGAGTCGTGCATCTTGCGCTTGACCATCGAGTCGGACGTGGGCAAGATCGCTCGGCAATGTTTTTCAGCAGATTTGTAACACTCGCTTTACTGATACTTCTCGCAGGTTTCAGCCGCTCCGCCTTCGCCCAGGGTTTCAAACAGGAACTCGAAATCCCCGAAAAAGTGACGGTTTCGATAAAGAACCTGGAAGGGCGTGTCAGTGTGGTCGCGTCCCCCGAACACGTAAAGAAACTGACGGTTGATGCGCGGTCGAGCGGGTCAGCAGTCGCGCTGGACGACGTGAAAGTTGACGCGAAAGGCAGCAAAGTTTCGATCGACGTACGACCCCGCGGAGAAAAGAACCGGATCGATCTGATTGTGACTATTCCTGAGCGATCAAAGATTGAAGTCGAGGGGCAGGCAGGCTCTGTCGACGTCGTCGGAAATGTCGAATCGGCCACAGTTAAGACCGACACCGGAACCATTCATGCCGACGTGCCACTCGACGCTTTGAAGTTTGATTTCGTTTGGGAAGCAAGCCGACCGCGTTACATGAGCGACGTCGAGTTGCCGGAAGTAAAAGAAAAGGCCGGCGGGACTTTCAAACTTTCAGGCCGCCTCGGCGAGAAAGAAGCAAAGAAAGAAGAGACGGTCGCACTGAATTTCCGCACGCAGCGCGGCGTGGTGCTGCTGAATGTCGATCCGGAGATGGCGCCTTCCGATCTGCGCGAACGACCGCTTACGGAAGCAGCCCGCGCAATCGTTCGTAGCGGCGACACCCAGCTCGTCGAAGCAATCCGCAAAGTTTCGCCAAAGTTGTTTGGCGACTATGCGAAGACACTCCCGCCGCCAGACAAGCAGCCCGCGCTCGTGAATCGCATTCCAACGAACAAGATTGTGAGCGCCGTCGCTCCGCAACTCTTGCGCTTCAATGCCAGCGTCCTCGATCGTCACGGACGCGCAATTCGCGGCATGCGCGAGTCGGACTTCACGGTCTGGGAAAATGGCGTCGAGCGGCGTGTGACAAACGTTTCGCCCGCTAACGAACCATTCAATCTCGTGTTGCTTTTGGACGTTTCCGGCAGCGTCGAAGAAAGAATGGACTTCATTCGCAAGGCCGCGCGAGATTTTTTGCGCACCACGAGTCCGCAGGACCGCATCTCGATCATCAGCTTCCGCGACGATATCCAGATCATTTCCGATTTCAGCACTGACCGGCAGTTCCTGTCGAAAAAACTCGACGAGATCGATGCCGGCGGCGGCACTGCTCTCTACGACGCACTTGGTTACGTTCTGGCAGAACCGCTAAAACGATTGCGCGGCGAACGCACCGCAATCGTCGTGATGTCTGACGGGGATGACAACAAGTCGTTCCTTCCATTTCCTGCGATTCTCGAAGCGCTCACGGAGTCGGGAGCACTCGTTTATCCCTTGTTCGTACCTTCCGGGTTGATACCGGAATCGAGCGTGCCGAGACCTGAGATCACGATCGATCCGCTACGCACTCGCTATCTCACGCTGACCACGCGCGCGGAGGAACAAGCACGCAAACTCGCGGACGCATCGGGTGGAATCTACTATCCGATCAAACACATCGAAGACTTGCAGAAAGCGTATGACGAGGTGGTGGCCCAACTGCGTTCCGCTTACACAATCACGTACGCATCGAATTCCGCTTCCGCATCGCCACGCGTGCGCGTGCGGGCGAACCGCGACGGCGCGTCGGTGCGGTTGAGTCCGGTAGTTGGTCTAAACAATACTCCTTAACTCGTGGGTTCCCCCATGTCGTTAACCAAAAACTTCATCACACTCGGATTCATCGCGTTCATGGGTTTGAATCTTGCCTCGCCCGCCGTCGCCCAAGCGCAGTCAACCTGCTCCCCGGAACAGCGAAGGGAGATTGCATTGACGGCAGTTGATAAGGACGGCGCCGTATTCGGAAGTCTCCGCGCCGAGCATCTCAGTCTAAAAGTCGGAGGTTCTGCGGCAACGATTCATCGGAAGATCGCGCGAAGGTTCAGGTTGAAGTAATCGATCCGGAAATGCGCAAAGCAAAACCAGTTCTGGTCTACAAGCGGTTTCAGCATTAGTATCAGCCGTGGCCAATCAACCCCTGTTCAATGCACTCTTCGACGAAACTGAACGCAAGCCGCTAACTGTCTCTCAACTGACAAACTCGATCCGGATCGCGCTCGAATCGCGCTTTGCGTCCGTGTGGGTTGAAGGCGAAATCTCGAATTTCAAGTCACACTCGTCCGGCCACTGGTACTTCACTCTCAAAGACTCAAACGCGCAGTTGCGAGCTAAGTGCTTTCGTTCCACCAACACGAAGATCCGCTTTCGACCCACCGACGGTCTGCACGTGCGCGCACGCGGAAAGCTCTCGCTCTACGCGCCGCGCGGCGAGTATGAACTCGTCGTCGATGCACTCGATCCGGTTGGCGCGGGTGCGTTGCGCATCGCTTTCGAGCAACTCCGCGATCGGCTGAACGCTGAAGGACTCTTTGCGAAAGAACTGAAGCGTCCGTTGCCTGTGTTGCCGCGTCGTGTCGGGATTGTAACGTCGCCCACCGGCGCTGCGATTCGCGACATTCTCAACGTTATCTCGCGTCGGACGCGCACGGTCCATGTTTTATTTTCACCGGCTCGAGTGCAAGGCGACCTGGCTGGGCCAGACATTGCTCGCGCCATCCGATTCATCAACCAGTATCACGAACGCGCGCTCGCCGAAGGTCGCACCGGCGATCTTGTAGACGTATTGATCGTGGGCCGGGGCGGTGGTTCAACGGAAGACTTGTGGGCGTTCAATCAGGAAGAAGTCGCGCGCGCGATTCGCAAGTCGGTGATTCCGGTTATCTCCGCCGTTGGGCATGAAACCGATTTCACGATTGCGGACTTCGTCGCTGACTTTCGCGCGCCAACACCGTCAGCCGCGGCCGAGATCGTCGCCGCACGTGAAGATCAGATCTGCTCGGCGCTCGATAATCTAGGGCGTCAACTTGTGCGTTTGACGCGGTACCAGGTCGTGAATCTTCGCGCGCGCGTTCAGGAACAGGCGCTGTCGCATGCGTTTGATGAAGTGAAATCGCGACTCACAACTGCGCGCCGCCGCTACGAATCGGCTTCGTCCGCGTGCCACGCTTCAATCGATGAAAAACTTCAGGACGGACGTGAACGATTAGCACTCGCGGCGGCTTCACTCGACGCGCTGTCGCCGCTCGGCGTGTTGCAACGAGGCTATGCGATAGCGCAGGATGCGTCAGGCAAACTCGTGCGCGATGCTGCCGTAGTTAGGGCGGGCGATGAAGTAAGCGTACGGCTCGCTAAGGGAAAACTGAACACTCGTGTGCTGACGACAGAGCAAGACCAATGAGCCGGAAGCGCATTGTGATCGACTTAGACGCGGCGACCCCAGACGGAAGCTCAGGGGCGCGTGCTCAAGTGAACCGCGCAAAAAAACGGCGCCGTTGGGCCAGGGTGCTCGGGATCCTGTTTGTGCTGATGCTCGTCGTCGTTGGCGTTCTCGCCATCGCTGGTTTTCTTGTCTGGCGGCACTACCAATCGACTCCATCGTACGCGTTGGCACTGATGATCGACGCAGCGCAGCGCGGCGACCTCGTCGAATTTCAGAAACGGTTGGATGAGGACGAGATTGCCAAAAACATGGTGACCGCGGTTAGTGAAAAATCTGCCGCCCGCTACGGTCTCGCGTTGAGCGACAACGTCAAACTGCGAATCGACAGCACGATGCCGGCCGTTTTGCAGGAAATAAAGCCAACGATTCGCGAGGAAGTTACTAAGGAGATTCAGGCGTTCGCGGCGAAGTCGAAGCCGCAGCCGTTCATACTGCTGGTGATCGGTGTGCCTTCGTTGATGAAGATCACCATTGAAGGTGACACGGCGAAGGCGTCGGCAACGATTGACGATCGACAAGTTGAGCTTGCGATGCGTAAAGGCAGCGACGGCTGGAAAGTGACCGGCTTCAAGGATGACGTTGTAGTCCAACGCATTGTCGATCGCGTGATGACACAGTTGCCGGCAATTGGCCCGCTTGATGAACAGTTTGGATTAGTGAAATCTAAAAAGCGATCGAAACGGCGAAGATGACGCAAATCAAAAATGATCAGGAGCAGGGGCGGACGTTTGAAACCTCGCTGGAGGCGCTGGAACAGATCGTCCGGCAACTCGAAAGCGGTGACTTACCACTCGAGAAAAGTCTCGAACTGTTCGAGCAAGGCATTCGCCTTTCGCGAGAGTGTCAGGAACGACTCAGCCAGGCCGAACGACGCATCGAGATCCTGTTACGCGACAATCAAGGACGGCCGGTTGTAAGTCCGTTTAGTGAACCCACCGAAAGCGACACCAACAACAATTCCTAAATCCGTGTTTCAAAACTCTGTCGTCGAAGTCGAACTCAACAATCTATTGCCTGCATCGACAGCGATCCCCGAGAAAGTGCATCACGCAATCCGCTGGTCCATCTTTGCCGGCGGCAAACGCTTCCGCCCTGCGCTTGTGATCGCAACCGGCGAAACATTCGGCGCGCCAATCGAAGCCCTGATCAAAACGGCGTGTGCATTCGAAATGATTCACACGTACTCGCTGATCCACGACGATCTGCCGTCCATGGATGACGACGATCTACGCCGCGGGCGGCCAACCTGCCACATACGATTCGGCGAAGCGACGGCGATTCTCGCCGGCGATGCTTTACAAACACTCGCGTTTCGCACGATTGCCGAAGACGAACAACTCGAAATCGCCACGCGCATCGCGCTGATTTCAGAACTCGCGCGCGCCGCCGGAACTCCGGAAGGAATGGTTGCCGGCCAGGGTCTCGACATGGAAGCGGAAGCGCGCGCGGTGAACGCGCGTGAACTCGAGGAGATTCACCGTCGCAAGACGGGCGCTCTAATCGTCGCCGCCACTCGATCTGGCGCAATCATCGGACGAGCGACTGACGCTGAACTCAAAGCCGTCACAGACTACGCCTCGCATCTCGGCTTGTTGTTTCAGATCACTGACGATCTACTCGACGTGACTGCGAGTGCGGAAGATCTGGGCAAGACGCCGGGCAAAGATGTCGAGTCACGTAAAGCAACTTATCCCGCGTTGTATGGGATTGAAGAAACGCGCGAAGCGGCTGCGAAAGCTCACCGCACAGCCTGCGAGTCGCTGGACCGGATCGATCGACCCACCACCGTTCTGCGAGAGATCGCCGACTTTATTCTGAACCGGACCGGTTGACTCGCTGCACGGGTTCGAAGGAACGCGTCGTGTTGTCGGTGACGCTATGAGCCGGCGTCAGAAATATCTCCTGCCGGGCGGGATTGAGTTCAGCTGTTTCCGGCGCCTGCTGTATCGACGCATTGCGCTCTTTAGCGCGGCGCAGGAGACTCACCGAACTATACAAATTGAGACCTAGATTGATTAGAAAGATTATCGAGCTGAGAACGGTATAGATGAGTACTACCGTGTCGCTAAAACCGAACTTCTTCAGCAAAATCGCTCCGCCGACAATGAACGCCAGTCCGAAAACGCTCACCCAAAACACACCGTCGAGGTAACCGTCCAATCGCTTTTCAAGGGCGGCCTGGTGCTTCAGCGCCGCGCCGCTGGTTATCTGTTCAGCACCGCAACGGTTGCAGTATTTAGTGGACTGGATTAGGGCAATGCCGCACGCATGGCAATACATACGGTCACCTCCGGGTTGTAGTACGTCAACACGGACGTAGAGGTTTGGTCTGAGTGACGATCTAAAGCAATCGGCGCGGAGTCAGGGTTAGTTGCAACGTCTGCTCGCCGCGCCGGATTGTCAGTTTGTAAGGAACAGGGCGCTCGAATAGTTCATTCAATTTCGAAAGCGTGAACTCCGTCGCCGCTTGATTGTTAACTCCAGTGATAACGTCGTCTTTCAGCAGTCCTGCTTCCGAGGCCGGCGAGTCTTCGAGCACGGCCCTGATGCGAAACACTCGGTAGTCACCGCCTTCGGCGACCACACTTATTCCAGACTGCGCATGGTCATAAGGCGCCGCGAAGGTGGAGTTGGGTTCGAAGATGATCCGTTTGCGACCGTAATCCAAAAAGAGTCGAAACTTGCTTGCGACGCGCCCGCCGATGTTTCCCGCTAACTGATCGCTCGCAAACGCTCCGGCTTTGTCCTGCGAGAACATCGTAATCGGACTCTTGATCGTGTAACTCCCGATCTTCAACTCCGTAACGCGACCAATCCGCCCGGTCGTCTCACCACCAGCGCCCGCACCTCCCAACGATCGGATCGTTTTGGTCTCTGGACCAAGCAGACCGTGTTCGGAAACAAATGGACTATAAAGGGCGAGCGCCAGCCCGGCGCCCGTATCCAAAACAAACTTGCCCTTCAATGGCGCGGTGGATCCAACCGGAGTCACTTCCGCTTCCAAAATGGGATGTCCATGCATGAACTTAATCGGAATGCTCTCGCCTGCACCGTTGTAAACAAATTTGTCTTTATCGTGCAGTCTGAGGAGCTGCCCTTGATAGTCGATCTCGACGACGAACTGCTGAATGAACTCCTGCCCGATGATTCCTTCGAAGTCACGGCCCGCGCGAGGTGAAAGCACTTTGCCAAGTGGCAGCGCCATTCTGACCGGTTGAGAAAAGCCCTCCAGTCCATCAATCGTGAAAGTTGCGTTTTGAACCATAGCGCCGGTTGAAATCGCAGCGCCTGCTCCGCCGACGCGAACTTCGCCGCTGAGCGCCAGGTTCATTCGTCGCGCGAGATCCAGATCGACAATCGCGACCTGGTCACCAGTGTCCAAAACAAACGTGATCGGCTGCCCGTTGACCTTAGCCTTCACCATGATGTGCTTGTTGTTTAGCTCAAACGGGATTGTCGCGCGAACGCTGCTCGCCGCTTTCGCCGGAGCCTGCGCTGCCACGGACGCGGCAACACGTATCGCGGCACTCTGCAACCCAATGCTGCTCGCGCTAATGAGACTGATGAAGAGTAGGAATGTTAAAAGGAGGGTTCGTTTATTCATAGGCTAGTGCTTCTCGTACCGTGGCTCGCGATGCTTTCCATGCAGGAATAAAGCTTCCTGCCGCGCTCACGCTAATCGAAACAATCAGCCAAATCAAGAGTCCCCATGGCTCGAATACGAAGTCGACTCCGCCTTTGAGCATCGCCCTGACTAGTACGTTGCCGAGCGCTTTACTGACCGGCCACGCGAGCAACGCGGCAATGGTCCAACTCAATACTCCGATCACCAAGCCTTCGACAACCACTATCAACCAAACAATTCGCGGCGTCGCGCCAATCGCACGCAGCACACCCATCTCGCGGCGTCGTTCGAGAACGTTCAAACTCATCGTGGTCATCAGACCAAGCGCGCCGACGCTGCCAACGACCACCGACATGACGATCAGAAAGACGTAGATCATCACCATGTGCTGATCGAAACCGAATCGCGTCTCGGCTTTACTCGAACTGCCCCGCGCGCGTACGCCCTGTTGTTCCAGGTTTCGATCGAGGTTCTCCTTCACGATGCTAATCGAATCGAAATCGTTATGGGCCAGCGAGAGACGCACATTGTTGACCATGCCCGGCTGCTGTTGTTGGATGAAGTCGAGCGGGATGTACGCGATAGCCGGCGAGTACGCTTCTTTCGCGAGACCGACAATGCGCCACGTTGACTGCGTCGTCCCGATTCGCAGCGTCACGGCTGCACCGACCCGCATCGCAGGCGACCTGGAAGCAAGGGTGTTATTGATCACAAGGGCGTTCGTGTCACCTGGTTGAAGAAAGCGGCCTTCGAGCATTTCAAAGTCGAGCAGTTGAGTGTTGAGCGGCAAGGCGGTCACGCTGAACCTGGTTTCCGGGTCTAGCGAACCGTCCGTCATGAACCAACCTTCAGCGTGAGTGACTCCCTGCGTGTCGTTGGCCGCTCGTCGAATCCGATCCCACTCGTAAGGCCTGCTGAGCGTCACGATCAAATCAAACTTCCGCGCCGCAAACATGCGATCGAGGGTGTTGATGATCGACGCGCGGACGTTCAGTGCAGCCAGAAAGAAGAGACCGCCGGCCGCGAGCGTCAGGAGCGTCAACGCCAGGCGCGCACGGCGGCGAAAACTGTTACGAATCGCGAAGACGAGCGGACTAAT
Source organism: Pyrinomonadaceae bacterium (assembly GCA_035646355.1). Classification (GTDB taxonomy): domain Bacteria; phylum Acidobacteriota; class Blastocatellia; order Pyrinomonadales; family Pyrinomonadaceae; genus PSRF01. The sequence continues at coordinate 60,967 of DASRPN010000003.1, forward strand.
CGTTCCGCCAATCCTCGCGATGAGACGATCGAATGCACCCGCGCCAAACGTCGTGCGTGACAGACCGAAATCAGTCAGCGCAACCCGCACGGGAACGCCTGTTCCCTTCCAAACGGGATAGGCCGCGGCAATAAGAGGCGCCGCGACTCCGACAACTGCCACCAGCAGGTAAATCCACACCGGCACGGCGTAGCTCTTGAGGTCGAAATTCAGAAACATCGCCAGGTAGTTGCACAGTGCGCGGCTGCCGATCACGCCAAGCGGAATCGAAACCAACACGGCCGCGATGCCGAGAAACAAAGCCTGACCGAAATAGATTCGCGCGATCTGCCAACGGGTTCCGCCAATCGCTTTCATCACTCCGATCTGTCGCACTTGCGAGGCCATCAACGCGGTCAACAAATTAACGACGAGGATGCCGCTCAGGAGCAGCACAAACAGTCCGAAGCTCGACATCGCCAGCAGAAGTATTCCGGTGAGATCCGAGTGCGGATGCTTGCCCGGCGACGGGATGTCGACCCGTCTGACCTGCCTGCCGCGGCTTTCGATCAATGCCTTGACGTTCGCAGCGACTCGCTCAATGTGCGCCTCGTCAAAGCGATTGTTACGGACGAGGATGTTCAATTGATCGAGATACGGCTCCTCGCCGAGTTGGACGAGGGTGGCGAGATTGATATAGCCGTAGACGATATTCTCCATGCGCGCCTGCGCCTGGCCCACGTCGTGCACGCCGCCGCTTACGAGCAACTGCTGCTGCGTGCCGTTCGCGGTCTTAACGGTAACGTTGTCGCCGATCTCTGCTTTCGCCACTTGAAATGCGTCGCGCTCGATTAGAATCTCGCCGGTTGCCGGCGGCCACGCGCCCGCTTCGGGTTCGAGCTTGTTGACACGAATGTCGCCGTAATCCTTCACGACGAAGAGCGTCAGGTTGCGCCATTGGACCGGGCCGGCCTTGATTTGTCCGGTCACCGTCCGGCGCGGTTCCGCGTCGCTTACTTCCGGGTTTTGTAGAATCGCGGCGACGAGATCATCGTCGATCCGATCGACACGCAAGACAGCGGAAGCAGGATTTGTTTCGAGATAACCGCGGTCGAGCTCGCGTGTGAGGATTGCGTAGGAAGAAAGCACGGATGCAAACGCCGAAATGCCTAGCGCGATCGCGAGCACGACGAGCACCGTGCGGCCACGTTCGGTCCAAAAGTCACGAATCGCTTTGCGCCAGAGTGTTGTCATTGGTCAGTAGTCCGTGGTCAGTTGTCAGTGGCAATCGCCCAGTAGTCTTTGACCAGTGGCTACTGACCACGGACTAATGACCCATCAGAGATTTCGATACGGCGATCGATGACTCGCGCAATGTCGGCTTCGTGAGTGGCGATCACGACAGTCGTGCCCTGGGTGGCCATGTTGCGGAAGAGATCGAGAATATCGCCAGCGGTTATGGAGTCGAGATTGCCGGTCGGTTCATCGGCCAGGACGAGGGGTGGCTCGTTCGCCAGCGCCCGCGCGATGGCTACGCGTTGTTGCTCGCCGCCTGAAAGTGTCGCAGGCAGTTTGTCCGCATGACGTCCGACACCGACGCGTTCGAGCAGCGCCTGCGCACGCTTACGCCGTTCCCGCACCGGGAAGCTTTTGCCAAAATCCATCGGAAGCATTACGTTCTCGGCTGCGGTAAGCGTCGGCAGGAGTTGGAAAAACTGGAACACGAAACCGACGTTCCGGCCACGCCACGCGGCGAGTTTGTTTTCAGAAAAGTCGTGTAAGGGCGTTCCCGCAACCGTTACGGCGCCTGCTGATGGACGATCGATCCCGGCGATCATGTTAAGGAGCGTCGATTTGCCGCTGCCGGATTTGCCGACGACGCCGACAAACTCGCCCCCCGCGATTTCAAGATCGATACTAGTGAGCGCCGAAAAAACACCGGCCGGCGTTTCGTATTTCTTGCTTACCTGGTGTAAAGAGATCATAGGACGCGTACTCTAAGTAGCTCGCTCGACACGTGTCCAGCACTGCAACCGCTTGTTTCGACGTAATCGAACAAAGAGGTAGTCAATGTCCGGAAACGATCAACTGCATCTTGCGAAGTTGAAGAAAAAGACCGACGCTCGTGTGCGGCGAACACGTGACGCACTTGGCGATGCCCTCGTTGCACTCATGCAGGAGAAACCGTTCGAGACCATCACCGTGCAGGATGTTTTGGACCGCGCGCACGTGGGCCGTTCGACTTTCTACTCGCATTACAGCGACAAGGACGATCTGTTGATGAGCGACGCGGACGACTTTTACGAACGAGTATCGTTTGCGTTGTCGGCGCACGGCGACAAGTCGGATCGCGTGTTTCCGGTCAAGGAGTTTTTCAGTCACATCGCGGAGGCGCGACGGTTTGTGAATGCGCTGTCTTCATCGGGAAAGATGCAGGAAAACATGGAACTTGCGCGCGGCCACTTCGCCCGCGGCATCGATCGCCGTCTTGCCGAACTGCCACGCGGCCAATCGATTTCTGAAAGCGAGCGCCCCGCCATTGCTTTCGCTCACGCCGGGGCTCTCCTGTCACTCCTAACGTGGTGGATCGATCGCGGCATGCGCCAATCGCCGGCGGAGATGGATGAACTATTCCATCGCATCGTGTGGGGCCCCCGATGAACTCGTGTCAGGAAAGAGCGGCGTGTAATTTTTCAGGAGCGATCAGTTTCCACGCTTCACGCAAGTGAGCGGCAAGCTCCTTGTCGCGTACGCGTGGAAGTTCGATACCCACCCAGCCCGCGTGGCCCACGTAGGGCGGTCGATAAAATTTCTTTGGGTCGCCTTCAATCAGAGCTTCCTGAATCCCTATAGCAGCGGGAACAACAACTGCGATGTGACCGTCGTTATGGTGGTTGATCGAGCACATTGCAAAAACCTTTTTTTTCACGAAGAACGTCGGTTCGCCGTGGGAGAGTTTTTCCCACGTCTCCGGCAGAGCGAGACAGAGGCGGCGAACGCGTTCGACGTGTTTCTCTTCGGCGGCCGCCTTTCTGATTGATTGCGGTGGCTTTTCCTGTGTTCGTGTCACTTTGATTTTCATTCGACGGGATTAGTTCTTGCTATGCGAAAATGGCTTCTCATGACAAAAACCCGCTTCGTTCGTTATCTGTTTGCTTTGTGCCTGGGAGCGTCCATTGCTTTTCAAGCGCAAGCGAATTATAGCGCCTCGGAGCTTGACGTAGTTTACTACGACGTAACCATCGAACCTGATATTGCCGCGAAGACAATCAAGGGAACTGTTAAGGTCGCATTTGTATCGCAAGCTGATGAGGTTGAATTTAATTGTGGCGAACTCGTTATAGACTCTGTCCGCCGCGGACGTATGCCACTCAAGTTTTCCGTTGCCAACCGCCGGTTAAAAATCCAACTCGGATCAGGCTCAAACGAACATCCACTCGAGATCGAGTATCACGGCGCACCGAAGTTCGGGATTCGGTTCTTTCCCGAACGTAATCAGGTTCATACCATTTTCTCGACCAGCCAGTGGATGGTCTGCATTGACCATCCGGCGGATAAAGCGGGGATTACGATGAGGCTGATCCTGCCCGCTTCACTGACAGCGGTCGCCAACGGTCGTTTCGTTTCTCAACGTGAGTGGTCGAACGGAAGGCGCATATCGGAATGGCGCCAGACGAACGAGATCCCAACGTACATATTCGGTTTCGCCGCCGGTCCGTTTCGTGTAGTAAGCCAGAAGAGCCGAGGCGTAGAGTTGCGTTATCTCACGACAGACTATTCCGACGCCGAAGTGCGTCGCATTTTTCGCGACACGCCCGACATGCTCGACTTCTTCGAAAGTCGTGCCGGCGTTCGGTATCCTGGACCAACGTACACGCAAGTTCTCGCCGCCGGCAGCGTCGAACAGGAGATGGACAGTTTCACGGCGCTGAAAGAGGCGTATGGTAAAAGCGTTCTGGCAAACGAACAGGACCAGTGGCTCGCCGCACACGAGTTTGCGCATCAGTGGTGGGGCAACATGGTCACATGTCGCGACTGGAACCACTTCTGGCTCAACGAGGGAATTGCCACGTTTATCGCCGCCGCTTATCTGGAACATCGCTTCGGCCGCGATGTGTACCTGCGCGAG
>DASRPN010000004.1:0-11957 GCA_035646355.1 Pyrinomonadaceae bacterium
TATAAGGTGTTCGTCGCCAACCGGTTCGATACGCGCATCATGACCGAAGATAAAATCGGAGACGCCAACGTCATGGTTCGGCCCAGCATCGGCACGGCTACAATTGATGCCGAGCCTCAACAGGTGGCGCAGTTGGAAGAGTGGGCTCGGGATCCAAACAGCCCGATTCAAGCGGCTAGTTTGCGCTGATTGATCAGATCGCTAAGCGTATAGCCCTTCACATACTCCATCACGATGAACGGGTGCCCCTCGCTCGTCTCACCGTAATCGTAAATGGTTGCGATGTTCGGGTGAGAAAGCGCCGAGACTGCGATCGCTTCGCGCAGGAAGCGAGTACGAATGTGTTGCCGTCCCAAGCTAGTATCAGTCAGCATCTTCACGGCGACCTGCCGACGGAGGACCGTGTCTTCAGCGAGATAAACCACGCCCATCCCACCTTCACCGAGCTTCTGTAGAATGCGATAGTGAGAAATTGTCTGTCCGATCATTAGAGGTAGGAGCCTTCCTCAATCCAAAGCATGACTGGGATTTTGCACGGCAGCCGGCGAGCGGTTTCCAGCTATTCAAAAGGAGACGAACGCCATGTTACTCGAATGCCGAGATTCTCAAGCGCTCTTGCTATAGCCTTGCCGGCGATGTCAGATTCTTTTAAAAGCTACGGGCGAAGGCGGATGCGCGCGAGGATGTCGGTGAACTTGCGTTCGGAACGAAGCTTCGCAAAAACCGGATCGACTTTCAGATTCATCAACCAGATATCACGTGTTTCGACGGCCGTCTCCAGCCATTTAAACGTCTGTTCCTTGTCGCCCAATCCAGCATAGATTGCAGCAACGGTGTAAGGTGAAACGTATCGTTGATCCTGTAACTGTTGCAGATCGGTGAGCACCTGCTGCGCGTCCGTTCGCTTGCCCGACGCAGCATAAGCATGGCCCAACAGCGCCAGCATCAACGGACTTCCCGAAAGCTTCACACCCGTTTGAAACTCAGCGATTGCTTCGGTATACCTGCCCTTAGCTTCATAAGCTAAGCCGAGATAGCGACGGGCCGGAAACGAACTGGGATCGCGCTCGAGAATCTTCTTGCACTGCTCGATCGCCTCATCATTTCTCCCGGAAAGATAGTAGATCCAACCAAGGTGTGAACTCGCCACGAATGAAAGCGGCTCTAGTTCCTCGGTGCGTTTTGCTTCGGCGATCGCCTCATCAAAACGTTCGACCGCGACGAGGTATGAGCTATACCACTGGTGAGCAGGCGCGTAAGCCGGCTTGAACCTGATCGCCGCTTGAAACTCACGTTCGGTCGCTGCACGGTCCCAGTCCCAACGGAAGTGGATGAAGGCCAGCGACGTATGCGCCTCGGCTGAACTCTCGTCGATCTCGAGGGCTTTCAGTGCCGCTTCTTTCGCTTTTGGAAACCCTTCCTTTGGCTGCAACCGGCCGTAAACGACGAGCATGTTGTAGCAGTCGGCAAGACCGGCATAAGACGCGCTGTTGTTCGGATCGATCTTGATGGCCTGGTTGAAGAACTCGATCGCCTGGAGCAACGCGTCACCGGTGCGCTTGTTCCATGCGTTCCGGCCTTTGAGATACAGCCCGTACGCTTCGAGCTGTTTCTTTTCGTCGACGTTCAGTTTTAGACGCAGGTTTTCGAATATGTCGCGCGAGATGTCGTCCTGGACCAACAGGACGTCGGCGAGTTTATGATCGTAATGCTGGCCCCAAAGTTGTGCGACGTTTTCGAGATCGATCAGATCGGCCTGGATGCTGATAATGTCGCCGTGACGTCGCATGCGGCCGGTCACGACTGCGCGCACGTTTAGCTCCTGCCCGACCTTGCGCGGATCGATTTCCTTGCCTTTGTAATTCGCGACGACACTGCGCGGCACGACACGCAGTTGCGGCAACTTCGAAAGGCTGTTGATTAAACTCTCGGCGATCTTGTCGTTGATGTACTGCGCATCCGGATCGGATGATTCGTCGACAAACGGTAGGACCGCAATCGATTGAATCGCCTCACCATTCACCGCTTTCCCACTCGTGAAATAGACCAACCCGACTATGGCAACGACAACGGCGCCAGCCACCAGAGCAAGTCTCGGACTGTGCTTGAGCCATGGAAATCGACTGGTTCCGGCAGGAATTGATACAACGGGCGTAGAACCCGACGAGTTGTTCTGATGTGAGACAGTTTCCGCCTCGACAACCGGGACCGGCGCAGAGATTGGCCCATTCAACGGAACTCCGTCCCACGACTCGTTGATGTCGCCGACAAACCGGTAGCCGCGCCGCGGCACAGTCTCGATAAACTGCACACCGCCCGGACTCTCGCCGAGCGCCTTGCGCAACAGCGAAATGTTCTGCGTCAGGTTCCCTTCCTCGACATATGTACTCGGCCACACGCGTTTCATCAGATCGTCCTTCGCGACGACCTGGCCACGGTTCTCTACGAGCGTTATCAGGATGTCGAAGACTTTCGGCGTAAGCGGAACCAGTTCACCTTCGCGCAGCAGGATTCGTTCCGCCGTTTTCAAGCGGAAGCGACCAAATTCATAGCTGAGACTGTCGGGCTGCGCCATAAAACCGCCTTGAGAAATATCTTTGAGGACTTTTTGAGTGCGGCCTGAGGACTTGTCGGGCGACGCAGTCATAGGATTACGCCAATCCGGGCTCTGCTGATGCGCGTCAACTCAGGAGGAACGGATTGTACGAATGATTTCCACCTGAAAACAAGGATCTCCCCATGATCGAACAAAAAAAGACTTCGGAGTTGATCGAAACCTCGCTGATTTGCCTCCTGAGCGCAGGAGTAGCTATCGGCGCGTTCCTGCTGATGTGGCTCGTCGCGGTGCTCACCGCAAACTGATTTCGAATTTCGAAATTCGAATTTCCAATTTTCAGAAGGGCTTGTCGATCGCCTCACTCTGCTTCGTGAAGAACTTCGCTCCTGACTCTGTAATGTACAGGCAGTCTTCCAGACGGATTCCAAACTCGCCGTAAATCACCACAGTTGGCTCGTCACTAAAACACATTCCCGGCAGCATCGGTGTCTTGTTTCCACGCACAAAGTTGGTCCACTCGTGCCCGTCGAGACCGATACCGTGGCCCGTACGATGCGGCAACCCCGGGACCTTGTAATCAGGACCAAACCCCGCGTCGGTAATCACTTTACGCGCTGCCGCATCGACAACCTCGCACGGTGCGCCTACTTTGATTGCGGCAAAACCCGCATCCTGGGCTTTGCGTTCGAGGTCCCAAATCTGTCGTTGTCGATCGGTGGGCTTGCCGAAAACAAACGTGCGCGTGACGTCTGACTGATACCCATCCACGCTACACCCGCCGTCCATCAAAACGACGTCGCCTTCTTTCAACCGCTGCGGGGTGCTGCTGCCGTGCGGAAACGCCGTGTACTTACCGAAGCTCACGAATACTCCGCCCGAAGAGCCAAGCGCGCGAAACGCAGCGGAGCAGATGTCTCTAAACTCGCCCTGCGTCATACCTTCGGTCATGCTGTCGTGCGTCGCTTTATAGGCGACGATAGTGACGTCGTTCGCCTTCTGCATCAAGGCTAGCTCGGTCGGTGACTTGTACATGCGACAGCCGGCAGTGATCGGCGTCGCATCGACATACTTCAACGACGGCGCAGCTTTGCGAATACCGTCGAACAGGAAGAACCGCACGCGTTCTTCAATGCCGACGGTTCCGGACCGCACGCCGCGATCGCGAAAAATTTCGGCTACACGTTTGTAAGGACTTTCGTCTTCTTCCCACGTGCGAATGTCAGTGCCCATCTTGATTAGTTCGCGAGCGCGCTCTTCCTCAAACTTTGGGCACACCCAGGCGAGTTCGCCGCGCGCCGGAATCACCACAGCAAACATTCGTTCACTCGTGCCCCAGCGCATGCCGGTGAAATAAAACATGCTGCTGCCGGGCTCGAGATAAATCGCGTCGATGCGTTGCTCGCGCATGAGTCGTTGAGCTTTTTCGATGCGGCCCTTGCGTTCTTCGAGCGTGATCGGTACGACGCCCTCGGTCATGCGGCGCAACTGTCGAATGGCGGGCGGCTGGTTGTTCTGTTGCTGCGGCTCGAACGGTTCGGCATCGTAGGAGTCGGCGTGGGCCAGCGAGCTGCCAAACAACGTGGCGCCGGCGATACCGGCAGATAAACGTAGGAAATCTCGACGGTCGGTACACATAGGTGAACGTCCTCGAAGTCTGATGTTTGGTGTTTGTGCTTAGTGCTTGGAACTTTGTGCTTAGTGCTTGATCTTTAACAAAGTACTAAGTACAAAGCACTAAGTACGAAGGAATGTACACGAGAGTCCATTAAGGGTACAAGGGGATTACACATGCCAGTCAGAAGTCATGATCTTCACGGATCCGCGCCAGATAAATCCGCCGCAGCGCTTCTTTTGATCGACGTCATTAACGACTTCGATTTTTCTGGAGGCGAACAACTTCTACAGCTCGCACTCCCGGCGGGCAAGAACATCGCCGCTCTGAAGCAACGCGCAAACGAGGCCGGCATTCCGGCGATATACGTGAACGACAACTTCGGACGATGGCGCTCAGATTTCAAGAAGATCGTCGCTCACTGCCGCGAGTCGCGTGGAAAACCGTTCGTCGAATTACTATTGCCGCATGAAGACGATTACTTCGTACTCAAACCGAAGAACTCCGGTTTCTATTCGACCACCCTCGATCTGTTACTGACACACCTCGGCGCGAAGAATCTGATCCTTACCGGCATCCAGGGAAAAAACTGCGTGCTCTTCACCGCCAACGACGCGTACATGCGAGACTACAAGATCTTCGTGCCGTCCGACTGCGCCGTTTCCAATCCGGAAGAAGAGAACGAACACGCGTTGGAGCAAATGCAAAGCGTGCTCAAGGCTGAAATCGCGATTGCAGAAGAATTGGATCTAAAAGCGATGACGAGCTAGAATCCTCACCGATTTTTGCCTCCTTTAAAAGACGGATTAGAAGACGGAGGAACATCCAAGATCAAATTCTCCCGCATTGTCGTGTGTATTCTCTGCCTGTGGACCACCGCCGGCGCGCAGCAGGTCCTGCGCTGGGGAGCCGATCCAAGCGGCGGCGCACCTTACGTTTTCACCGATCCCGCCAATCCCGATCGTTACATCGGTTACGAAAAAGAGATGGTCGAGGCGCTGGCCGCTGCCATGGGCCGGCGCGCCGAGTTTGTTCCGAGCGATTGGGAAACGCTAGTCTCCGCTCTGCAACGTAAGTCGTTCGACGTGATCGTCAACGGTCTCGAACCCACCGGCGATCGCGCGCGGCAAATTCTTTTCAGCAAGCCTTATTACATTTTTCAACTGCAACTCACTGTTCGCGCCGACGACAATCGCATCAACTCTCTCGCCGATTGCAAAAACCGCGTTGTCGGCACGCTTGCGAATACTGCGGCATCACGACTGCTGCAACAAGAAAATATTGCTTACAAGAGTTACGCTGATCCGGTGGGCGCCTATCGCGACCTGGAATTGAAACGCATCGACGCTGCGTTATTTGACGTACCTGCTGAAGCTTTTTACGCGCGTCCGAATCGACGTTTAAGACCTGCGGGCCAGCCGTTTACGCGCGGGCAATACGTCATCGGCTTGCGCCAGGGTGATGAGGCGTTGAAAGCGGAGGTCGATGCCGCGATCGATAAGATTATTACTGACGGCACACTCGAGACGATCCTCAAGAAATGGGGACTCTGGAATGAGGCCCAGGTTGAATTTCAAACACCCATACGATCCGGCATTCAGGCCACCGAGAATGTCGAATACACGACTACAGAAGCGACGTTCAACTGGCGTGAAGCGCTGTGGCGACTGGCACGCGCCGCCACAGTGACCGTTCTGATCGCGCTCGGATCGATGGTGATTGCGATCGTGCTCGGATTGCCGCTGGCCGTCGGACAGTGGAAAGGCCCGGCATGGCTGCGTGCGCTCTGCACTGTCTACGTTGAGTTCTTTCGCGGCACGCCGGTGCTGGTTCAACTCTTATTTCTCTATTTCGGATTGCCCGTGATTGGCATCGCAATGCCTGGTTGGCTCACTGCGCTCGTGGGTCTCGGCTTGAACTATGCCGCGTACGAATCGCAAGTCTATCGCGCGTCGCTGGAAGCGATTCCGACGGGTCAATGGGAAGCTGCGTACTCGCTCGGCATGGGACCAGTGCTCGCTTTTCGCCGGATCATACTCCCACAGGCGTTTCGCATCGCGTTGCCGCCGATGACGAACGACTTCGTCTCGCTTTTCAAAGACACTTCAGTCGCGTTTGCCATCTCCGTGTGGGAACTCGCGACCGCGTATAGGGAGCTCGCGAATGCGTCTGGCCAATTCCTGTTGCTCGGACTCGCCGTTTCTGCGTTCTACCTCGCGATGAGTCTGCCGATGGCCCATCTGGCTCGTATGCTCGAACAGCGTTTGCGGAATCGAGCGACGGAACGGGTTGTCGACACTGAAGCGGAGGCTAGGGCATGATTCGCGGCATGATTAGGATCAAGGGTCTGCGCAAGCACTTCGGCGATGCACATATCCTGAAGGGGATCGACTTTGAAGTCGCGCCTAAGACAGTGCTCGGTGTCATCGGCGCGTCTGGCAGCGGCAAGTCGACGTTGCTGCGCTGTTTGAATGGACTGGAGACGATCGACGGCGGAACGATTGAGTGCGGCGACGTGCGGCTCGAAGCAGGGATTTCTCACGGCGACTATCGCAAACGAGTGCGCGACTTGCGGCTCAAGGTCGGCACTGTTTTTCAACACTTCTACTTGTTCCCGCATCTGTCAGTGATCGGAAATATTATCGAGGCGCCAGTGCACGTCCTGCACACGCCACGGAAAACCGCTGAGACGGAAGCTTATGAATTGTTGGAATCGGTGGGTTTGCGAGTGGCGGCGCGCAGGTATCCGGGATCGTTGTCGGGCGGTGAACAGCAGCGTGTCGCGATCGCGCGGGCGCTGGCGATGCATCCTGCGTTATTGCTCCTGGACGAACCGACGAGCGCGCTCGATCCGCGACGCATACACAGCTTGCGCGCACTGTTACGCACGTTCGTCGATCGCGGTCATACGATGATCATCATCTCGCATTCGATGGGGTTTCTCGGCGGCGTCGCCGACAACATCCTGTTCATGGATGGCGGCCTCGTGGTCGAGCATGGACCCGCTGAGCAAGTCCTAAACTCGCCTAAGGACGTTCGAACAAAGGAATTTTTGGAGCAGGTCGAGTAGGTGGCGTCTGATTTCAACTCTGTGTTCCTCTGCGTCTCTGCGTTGATAAGACGGGCAGGAGTAATAACCGCAGAGACGCAGCGCAGAGAAAATATGAAACCAGGCCACACCTGTGAGCAGCTTAGTGCGCGCCTTGCGGGTTTGCCATGCGCTCGATGTAGCGCTCGAAACGATCGCGCTGCGCTATGTTGGTTATCTTAGTACCCAGCAAATAACCCTGCGTGGAGTTTACCCCGGTTATCCGTTCACACCTCACCGGCGTCACTTCGAGAGTGATCGCGCCCTCAGGCAAGTGAAGCGTTAGGTTCAAACGGTAATCGCCGTCGCAGAACCGTTCGTCGATAATCATCGAGGGGATGACCATCGCGATTCCGGCGGTGCTGAGATCGCTGGTTTGACCCATGAAGATGAGCGACTCGAGTGGTTCGCCGGCGTCGGTGTCGAGCAGCGAAAGGTCGGCCAGAAGCTCGACTTCGCACTTCACCTTGAGCCTGCGCATTTCCCGGCGTTCGATTGATGATGTGAGATGGTCCAACCTGGTTAGTTTGCTAATCGGGAAGCGCTTGAGACTGTTCCCGTTTTCATCAACTTTAATCGTTAATGTCCGAAGCCGAAGGGGACATTGTCCGGCCGGCCAGTAGTAGCATGAGACGATGACTTTATACATTCAGCAGTCGTTTTCGGCAATGTCGAATGCGTGGTTTTACGTTAAAGGCTGTACTCAGTTAAACGCTGAATGCCGTCATGATTCCTGCTTTATTAGTCCGGTGGCGGTCGGATCTTTCAGGTAGGCGATAAAGGCGCGTAGGGTCGCCAGTTGGTCGGGCGAAAGCTCCAGAAAACGGACGCCAAAACCCATCGGCGGCGTGTGATGAGCCACTTCGCCGGTCAACTCCAGCCACTCGCCGTTCGGCAGTTGAAGCTTAAGACTAACAGGCTCGCCCATCGTCACGTTTCCGAGCGAATCCATGTAGCAGCCGCCATCTGAGAGATCTGTAACGCGCGCAGTGTAGTTTCCGCTCTTGCCGTCCCAAACAGCGTCGAGCGAAACGTCCCACCGTTGTTTACTCCTCCGGTCGTCGTTCATATTGTCGTGTTAAATGAGAAACAGTTAAGTCGTGAGAACCTGCTGACCGCGTCGATTCTAGCAGATCGGCTGGGTTCTTAACATCCGTGTTTCTGCGGTATCATGCGCCAAATGTCCACAACTTCCAGTCAAATCCAAACCGAAGTCGCCTCGGTTTCCGAGATCAGGCGGCACTTCCCCGCTCTCGAACGCGTCCACAACGGTTATCCGGTCGCCTATTTCGACGGCCCGGGTGGCACACAGGTCCCGCGGTATGTGGTGGAGCGAATGAACGACTATCTCTATCACCACAATGCCAACACGCACTGGGCGTATCCGACGAGCGCCGAAACTGACGCCGCGATCGAGTATGCACGCGAAGTTTGCGCGGAGTTTCTTAATGCCTCGCCGACCGAGATCGCATTCGGCGCGAACATGACGACGCTGACGTATCACTTGTCACGCGCGCTGGGCTACGCGTATTCCCCGGGCGACGAGATCCTCGTGACGGAGCTCGATCATCACGCAAATGTCGACCCGTGGCGGCGGCTCGCCGTCGAGCGGGGCGTGACGATTCGCACGGTTCGCATGGATACCGCAACCGGGAAGCTCGTCGACGAGGATCTGGAACGTTTCATTGGTCCGAAGACGAAGGTTGTGGCCATCGGCGCCGCTTCAAACTCGCTCGGTACGATCAACGATCTCGAAAAAGTGGTGGCAATGGGACACAGCGTCGGAGCGCTCGTGTTTGTTGATGCTGTTCACTACGTGCCGCATGAGTTGCTCGACGTGCGAAAACTCGATTGTGACTTCGTTGGCATGTCGGCGTACAAGTTTTACGGGCCGCACGTCGGTGTGATGTTTGCGAAGCGTGAGTTGCTGGAGCAGATCGATTTTCCGAAGCTTGAGCCTGCGCCTGATTACGCGCCGGAGAATGCCGAGACCGGAACACAGAATCAGGAAGGGATGGTCGGCGCAGCTGCGGCAGTCGATTACCTCGCGTCGCTGGGTGAACGGGAAAGCCGGCGCGAGAGTCTGGTGAATGTTTTTCAAGAGATGCATGCGCGGTCGATGCGACTGTTTGAGCGGTTGTGGAACGCATTGAGTTCGATGCCGCGCGTGACAGTTTATGGAGTGCCGCCGGGTTCGCCGCGCACCGCGACACTGTCGTTCACGATTGAAGGCGTTACTTCTACTGATGCTGCCCGGCGTTTGGCCGAAAAGGGCTTGTTCCTGTCACACGGAGATTTTTACGCGTTGACGGTGGTGAAGCGTTTGGGTCTTGAACCGGAAGGACTGATTCGCGCGGGTTGTGCGTGTTACACGACCGAGGAAGAGATCGATCGACTCATCGAAGGTGTCAGCGATCTTTGTACTTAGTGCTTTGTTCTTTGTACTTTGTCAGTAGGTCCGTGGTCAGTTGTCCGTGGTGGGTAGCCTGAGAACTAACAACTGACACTGACAACGGACAACTGACAAAGAACAAAGTCCAAAGTCCAGAGTACTCAACGGCGTGTAGCGTTGATGAAGTCGGCGAGCAGGCCGTACGCAGTGCTTTGCAGGTTCGGACGGTGCGACACAACCGTCAAACCCGGTATCGTGTCGAGTTCAAAGTGAATTGCGAGCGAAGTCCCGCGCACGCTCGCGAATGGATCACCAGCGCCGATCTGTTCCGGTCGAACTGAAGCAGTAACCGAACCATCGGCATTGACAGTCGCACGCGAGAGAAGTTTGTAAGGTCGTCCTTCCGATCGTGCTGCCTGGACTGTCTGCGGATCCAAACCACGAATCCCCTCGCGCCGCACATCTGACGGCAACAACGGCACTCGCAATATCACTCGCGCAACCGCGCAGATCTTCATGATCGAGTCCCAACCTTCTACGTCGTGCGTGGGATCGGTTTCCGCAACGCCGAGGTCCTGCGCCATCTTCACTCCCTCGGTAAAACTTCTGCCCGCTTCCATCGTCTCCAGAATCACGTTGGTGGTGGAGTTGAAGACGCCGCTAAAGCCACGCACTTTCACGCCAGGAAGTGTTTCACGAAAGAGTGAAAACACCGGCGCACTGTCGAGTACAGTCGCTTCGAAAAGAAAACTCTTTCCGTTTGCTTTCGCGAGGTCGTTGAGTTCATCGTAAGCATAGACAATCGGCGCCTTGTTGGCGGTCATCGTGTGCGCGCCGAATTGGAGTGACGCTTTGAGGTAATCAATCGCGGGCTGGCCTGTCTCGGGATTCAGCGACGTAGTTTCAAACATAACATCGGGTCGCGCAGTCGCAAGCCAATCATCAAGTCCGTTCTGATTCGGGATTTGCTCCGTCGCTCCAATGTCAATCGCTTCACCGCTCGCGCGCCATCCAAGTCGTCGCGTCGCAACTCCAGTGATCTCCCACTCGATATCGAAGCGCTCGCGCAACTCAGTTGACTTCGCAACGAGCAACCGCGCGAGCGCCCGCCCAACGTTTCCAAAACCTAAGAAGCACAGTCTGTATGGTTTCATGTATGATTAGTTCCGGATGAAACAATATCACGATCTGTTGAGATCGATCCTGAAGAATGGTGTCGAACATCGCGACCGCACAGGCGTCGGGACTATTTCGCATTTCGGTTTTCAAACTCGATTTAATTTGAGAGACGGATTTCCGATCGTTACCACCAAACGCGTTCCATTTCGCTGGGTCGCTGAGGAGTTGTTCTGGTTCCTTTCAGGCGACACCAGCGAAGCTAACTTGCGCGCACGCGGTGTCGACATTTGGGCTGAGTGGGCCGACGAAGAACACACCAGAAAGTTTGGCCGATCAGCAGGTGATCTCGGACCGGTTTATGGTTATCTCTGGCGCTCGTTTGGCGGCAATTATCCCGAGAAGAATGGCGTCGATCAGATAGCGAATCTCGTTACACAGATCCGGACGAATCCGGATTCGCGAAGATTGATCGTTACGGGTTGGGATCCGCGTCAGGCTGACAACGTTGACCTGCCACCGTGTCACACGTTGTTTCAGTTCAAAGTCGAAAGTGGCAGGACTCTTCACTGCCAGCTCTACCAGCGCTCGGCAGATGCTTTTCTCGGTGTCCCGTTCAACATCAGTTCATACGCGCTGCTCACGCACATGGTAGCGCACGTCACCGAGTTGGAGGTCGGCGACTTTGTCTACACTCTCGGCGACTATCACATCTACAAAAACCATTTCGACCAGGTACAGGAACTCTTATCGCGCGAACCACTTCCGTTACCTCAGTTGCAGATTAAAGATCAGAGTTTACGCGGCTTGGAAGGATTGCTGGCTATCACTTACGAGCATTTAGAATTGGTAGGCTATAAATCACACGGCAAGATTTCAGCTCCGGTAGCGGTATAGTGCAAACATGATCATCGGCATCGTAGCGGTGGATCGCAAAGACGCGATTGGAAAGGGCGGCAAGCTCCCGTGGCACTACTCCGCGGACATGAAGTTTTTCCGCGAAACGACGACGGGACATGCCGTCGTGATGGGAAGAAAGACGTGGCTCACACTCGACAAACCACTCAAGAATCGATTGAACATCGTGTTGAGCCGCGATCCGAGTATTGAACCTCAGGAGTCACTGTTGGTTCTGACCGACATCGATAGCGTGATCTCGCTTAACAAATCACTCGCAACGGATCTGTTTGTG
>DASRPN010000005.1:0-3718 GCA_035646355.1 Pyrinomonadaceae bacterium
AGCGATACGCCGCCGGCGGCCACCACGGACTAAAGCCGTATCGCCACCGGATTAAGAGACATAGAAATACGAGGAGAAACTTAAGATGTCGATGGGTGGAGCTCCAAAAAAGGGTAGTACAACAGCCGAACCATATATCAATGTTACGCCGTTGATTGACGTTTTGCTGGTGCTGCTGATCATCTTCATGGTCGTTACGCCGCTGAAGCCAAGCCGGTTCAAGGCTGACATTCCGACCCAGAGAGATCCCAACGAAGACTTGAGCAAACTCAAGCCGAATCCTTTGACTCTGGTCGTGACGATTGGATCCGATCTTCAGCTCAAACTAAACCAGGATTCGCTCGGTTCGGTAAACGATGTCGCCCCGCTGGCGCAGCGCTTGTCAGCGGTGTTTCAACAACGCCAAGATCAGCGCGCTTACAGGGTCGGATATGAGACCCGCACCGACGTAAAAGAAGAGGATCGCATTGAGAAAACGGTCTTCGTAAAGGCGCCCCGAGCCACCAAGTACGGAGACGTCGTAAAGGTGATCGACGCCATCAAAGGCGCCGGCGCAAATCCAGTCGGGTTGCAAGTGGACGATCTGCCTTAATGAATAAGGGGACTGGCGAAGCGCCAGTCTCGTCAAATTGGAGTCACGTATAAATGAAACTAGCTCAGCTCAGGGTCGCGTCTATTTTAGCGGGCCTTGTTGTTTTGGCCGTCCTTGTTGCCACCGCCTCCGGTTGCGGCGTTATCAATCGAATCAGATCAAAGAACGAGTTGAATGAGGCAGCTCGCGCATTCCGTCAAGGCCGGTACGTAGAGGCGGAACAGCACTCACGACAAGCGGCCGAACTGGATCCAAATAACAAGACAGCCCCGATGTTTATCGCGCGAACGATTCACGCCCAGTATCGCCCCGGCGTGCAGTCGCCCGAGAACATCCAGAAAGCTCAGCAGGCAATAGAGGCCTATCAGGGGCTCCTCCAGAAGAATCCGCAGGACGAGGAAGCGTACAAGGCGATCGCGTACCTCTATGGATCGATCAAGGAAGAACAAAAGCTACGCGACTGGATCACGTCGCGTGCGAACAACGACAGTATCGAGCCGCCCAAGCGTGCGGAAGCCTACATCGTGCTCGCCAGCAAGGATTGGCAGTGTTCTTTCAATGTCACTGAGGCGCCGAATGTCAAGGTGACGACGGTCGATCCGACTACCAACAAAGCCACCGTCTCGTACCGGAAGCCGGCGGACCCGAAAGAGTTCAATCAAGCCCAGATGTGCGTGAAGCAAGGCTTAGGCGAAGCCGAAAACGCGATCAGGTTCGATCCGAATAACGAGTCGGCCTGGTCTTACAAAACCAACCTGCTCCTGGAAGCTTCCAAGCTTGCGGAGATGGACGGTAAGCCTGACCAAAAGGCGCAGTTTACGAAGGAATACGATGCCGCTTTGAAACGGACGACTGAACTCAGCGCCGAGGCGCGGAAACGAAAGGCAGAAGAAGCGCAGCAGTCAGCCTCGCCGCCCAAAGGTTAAATCCAGTTTCAACTCAACGAATTTTCAAAGGTGATGCCGGCTCCGGCCAGCGGCATCACCTTTTGTTATAATTTCCACACCTTCCGATGATCAGAATCGAAGACATCGTCGAGAAAGTTGCGGCAAATCACGCTCAGGCCGATCTGGATCTCTTGCGGCGGGCTTATCTGTTTTCCGCCAAGGAACACAAAGGTCAAAAGCGTGCGTCTGGCGAGTCATACCTGGTCCACCCGCTCGAGGTCGCCAACATCCTTGCCGACATGAAGCTTGACGAAGTCTCCGTCGCGACGGGCTTATTGCATGACGTCGTTGAAGACACGCTCGTTGACCTCGACACTATTCGGCGCTATTTCGGCGAAGACATTACTCACCTCGTCGATGGTCTGACGAAGATCGCGCAGATCAGCAACATCTCACGAGAAGAGCAGCAGGCAGAGAACGTCCGCAAGATGTTGCTGGCGATGATCGATGACGTTCGCGTTGTTCTTGTGAAACTCGCGGATCGTTTGCACAACATGCGCACGCTTCACTATCTAAATCCCGAGAAGCGTAAGCGTATCGCTGAAGAGACGATGGAGATCTTCGCGCCCATCGCGCACCGCCTGGGCATGGGTAAACTGCGCGGCGAGCTGGAGGATCTCGCGTTTCGTCACCTGCATCCCGAAGATTACCGCGAGCTCGCCGAGCAACTCGAGAAACGGCGTCCGGAGAATGAAGCTTTCGTTAACAGCGTCACCGGACAGATTCAA
This sequence comes from Pyrinomonadaceae bacterium, assembly GCA_035646355.1. Classification (GTDB taxonomy): domain Bacteria; phylum Acidobacteriota; class Blastocatellia; order Pyrinomonadales; family Pyrinomonadaceae; genus PSRF01. The sequence continues at coordinate 2,268 of DASRPN010000005.1, forward strand.
GAGAAGATGAATGAGTCAGAGGTACCGTTCGTCATCGTCGAAGGCCGCGTGAAACGCTTGTATTCCATCTGGAAGAAACTGAGGCGCCAGAAGATCACTCTCGATCAGGTTTACGATCTGATCGCCGTTCGTATCATTACGCCCAACGAGATTCGTCATTGTTACGCGGCGCTCGGGGTGGTCCATCACAATTGGAAACCCGTGCCGGGCCGGATCAAGGACTGGATAGCAACGCCGCGGGACAACCTGTACCAGTCGCTGCACACTTCCGTGATCGGATCGAACCTGCAATCGTTTGAGGTGCAGATTCGCACGGAAGATATGCACCACATCGCCGAGGAAGGCGTTGCGGCCCACTGGAAATACAAGGAAGGGAAACGCGGTGCCCGCGACGACGATCAGGCGTTGCAGGCGTTGAGATCGCTCGTCGAGTGGACGCAGGAAGTAAAGGACTCAAAAGATTTCCTCGATTCGCTGAAACTCGATCTTTATCCCAAGGACGTCTACGCATTCACGCCGATGGGTAAGGTCATTCAATTGCCACGCGGCGCGACGCCCGTCGATTTCGCCTACATGATCCACTCGGAAGTGGGTAACACGTGTACCGGCGCGCGTATCAACAACCGCATGGTGCCGTTGCGTACGCAGATCCAGAACGGCGACGTCGTCGAGATCATTACCACTGCCAACTCGCATCCGTCACGCGACTGGTTGAACTTCATCGTCACCTCGCGCGCGCGCAATCGTGTGCGTCACTGGGTGTCTGAACAGCAGCGTGCGGAGTCGATCGAGATTGGTCGCAAGCTTTTCGAAAAAGAAGCGGGCCGGTTCCAGTTGTCGCCGAAGAAAATACTCACCGACTCTGACGAGGACATGAAACGCGTCGCGGGTGAATACGGTTATGGACGCGTTGACGATATCCTGGCGGCGATCGGTTACGGCAAGCTTGTACCGCGCAACGTCATTGCCAAGTACCTGGGCCAGGAACAGTTTGAGCAGTTAGACAAACAAAAAGAGTCGCGGCTTCGAAGTGGTGTACGCGCGGTCAAACGCCTTATTCGTCTCGGTGACGATTCGATCGCCGTACGTGGTATCGATGACCTGATGGTCACACGTGCGCGATGCTGCAATCCGCTTCACGGTGAAGACATCATCGGTTATGTCACGCGCGGCAAGGGCGTAGCGGTCCATACCACGCGCTGCAAGAACGTAACCCAGTTGATGGTCAACCGCGAGCGAATTGTGGAAGTCGAATGGGCGGGACGTCCTGAGAAAACTGCTTACGCAGTCAAGTTGCTGGCGATTACGGAGAATCGCACGGGCATGATCGCCGGGATTACGGGCGCGATCTCCGATATGAAGACCGGGATCCGGGACGCGCGGGCATCCGTCGCAAGCGACGAACGCGGCCACATCGAGGTTACGGTGGAAGTTTTTGACGTGAAGCACCT
>DASRPN010000006.1:0-52120 GCA_035646355.1 Pyrinomonadaceae bacterium
TTTCGGACAACGAATTTTAAGTCAGAAAGACAAGCAGATGATCGCTTCGAGCTACATCGAGTAGCCGACGACAACGTCTTCATCAGCCATATGAGGCCCGAATTGCGACTCCGAAACCGCATCACGATGCGCGTCCTGCGCGAGCAGCCGTACGACGCCTGCGTTATCCACCGGGTGCGAGAACAAGTAACCCTGGCCGTATTCGCAACCGAGCATTCGCAGTTGCTGATACTGCTCCTCAGTCTCGATTCCTTCCGCGATTATTTCCATGCCGAGGTTATGAGCGAGCGTCGAGATCGTACGAACGATCGCATTGTCGTTGTCCGTCGTGAGACGGCCTACAAACGAGCGATCGATCTTCAGGTAGTTCAACGGGAACCGATGGAGATAACTCAGCGACGAGTAACCCGTACCGAAGTCGTCAATGCTCAACTGAACACCCAGCGCGCGCAATTGCTTGAACATCAACGCCGCCGCCTCCGCGTTTTCCATGACTACGCTTTCAGTGATCTCGAGTTTCAAACAGTGCGGACTTAGCTTGCTCCTTTCGAGCGCTTCCTTGATGCGCTCGAGCAGATCATTCTGTGCTACTTGTCGCGCCGAAAGGTTGACGCTCAAGCTCAGCGAACGATGACCGGGCGACGCAATCTGCCACTCACGAATGCGAGTACAGCTTTCTGTCAAAACCCACTCACCAATCGGAACAATCAAACCGGTTTCTTCAGCCACCGGAATAAAGTCCGCGGGCGAAACCAGTCCGCGTCGCGGGTGGTTCCAGCGCACGAGCGCTTCAAACCCCGCCAGCCGTCCTGTTTCCAACGAAACGATCGGCTGGTAGTAAACACAGAACTCTTTTTGTTCGACGGCCTGACGCAGATCGCTTTCCAATTGCAACCGCGAGACGGCGCGCGCGTGCATGCCGTGGTCGAACACTTCGTAACGCGCCTTGCCGTTCTCCTTCGCGCGATACATCGCAGTGTCGGCGTCACGCAAAATGTCTTCCGGTTTGTCGTAGCCCGTGGAGCTGAGCGCGATGCCGATACTCGACGTCGCAAACGCAGAATTCTTGTCGAGCACGAACGGTTGGCTCAGTTCGTTCTGAATTCGCTGCGCCACGCGCACCGCATCAGTCGTGTCGCTCATGCCGCTGAGCAGGATCGCAAACTCGTCGCCGCCAAAGCGCGCGAGCGTGTCGACTGGCCGCAGCGTGCGCTCGAGTCGTTCAGCAAAAGCGACGAGCAACAAATCACCGTGCGTGTGACCAAGACTGTCGTTGATGTTCTTGAACCGGTCGAGATCGAGGAAAAGCACCGCGAACATATGGTCCGACTTCTGTTTTGAACTCGCGATCTCCGCCTGAAGCAACTGCGTAAACATGCCGCGATTCGGCAGGCCCGTGAGTGAATCGTGAAAAGCCGCGTGACGGAAGTGTTCCTTCGTCTCCTCCAGCACACGGCTTATGCGTTCCTGTTCGACGATGTAGTTGTTGAGTTCGAGGACGTGACGCTCCGCTTGTTCAGCACGTTCGTGTTCGCTCTCGGCACGTCGACGTTCCGCTTCCTCGGCATAACGCGCTGAAGCCTTAACCTCGCGCATGTAACGGTCGTAACTGAAGTAGACGATGATGATGATCGGAATACAGACGAGCAGGGCCCAGATGCGGGAGGTGCCCATGCTGCTGAGGATGAATCCTGCGCCGGCCGCACCGGAAAAATAACTGATCGAAATCCAGAGAAAATTGCGGCTCCACATGTGCCAGATCGTTTCGCCTGTTTTGAAGGCGGTCGCCGTCGCGCCGATCAGCGTGTGGACCACATACTGGACCAGCCCCATCAAACATAGCGCGCTTATGGCAATGCCAACGTCAGATGTGAGCAGGTCTGTAGTTGAGCCGAAGACGAGTCTTAGAACCGCTCCGGTTGCGAAAACGGCGCACGCCAGTGCGGCGCCGCCGAACGCGACGGTGCGAAGTTTGCGGCTAATTCTCAGCGCGGAACAAACACCGGCTAGAGCCCCAACCATCACGCCCGCCTCACCGCCGTAATGCAGTAAGGCGATAAAAACAAACGTATCTTCGACCGTAATATTGACGTTAACTTGCGGGATGCGAATCGCTATGCGCGATCCGATCGCGGCGGTCACGATCGCCAGCAGGAGGAAATAGCCGTCAATCGTGTTTGGCGGGACATTCAAGGCGGCATAGAGGCAGGCCGCAGCGCCTACCGCTACGACCAGCCACATGAAATTGCCCGCCAGGTTTTTTTGTAGGTTTTTCATTCCCGCACGAACTGAATACTTGTCAGGGTCTTACTTCATTCCCGGCCCACTATCGCCGAGTGAACAATCGCCAACCGCAAAGCCGTCGCCGACTGCGAAACCATCGCCGACCGCAAAGCCGTCGCCGACTGCGAAACCATCGCCGACTGCGAAACCGTCACCCATGGCAAAGCCGTCGCCGATCGCAAAGCCGTCGCCCAACAGCAGCACGTTGTTAAGGAACAGTGCACCGCCAAACAGCGCGGAACCATCGCTCTTCATCAGGTAATTGCCGATCACGACTGTTTTCACCCACATGGTGTTGTTGAGACTTTGCGACCACATTCCCTCAATGACGCCATCGCCGAGCAGGTAGCCTTTGCCGTAACTGACCTGGTACTTGGTGATCAGGTCCTTGCCGGTGATCGTGGTGCGTTTGAGAATCAGTCCCTGGGTCCAAGTGAAAGTGAAACCCGAGATCGTAGTTTGCGGAGCAGGAGCCGGCTGCGTCAGGAAATTGGATCCGAAGGTCGGTTTTAGCAGGCCTAAGAGGTCGCCCCGAATGATTTTGGCGAGAGCCACGGCGCCCGCGACATTGAGTTGACCAGCGCCCTGTTCGAAGGTGTTGAAGCCTTCGAGCGGCTGCGCTGAGTACATTAGTAACATTTTGACGACGTTAGGCGTCAAGCTCGAATTTGTTTCCAACAGAAGAGCGGCTGCGCCGGCAACCACCGGCGCCGACATCGATGTACCGCTGAGGTACATGAGCTTCATGTTGGTCGTTGAGTATTTATTCGTTGCCAGTTCGGGATACTCCTTGACGAGATTGTTGTTGAGCGCTTCGGCGGAGATGATTTTGTTACCCGGCGCGACGAGATCCGGTTTGATCAGGTTGTCGTAATGTTTCAGACCATATTCGTCTGTCGAATAACCGCGCGTTGGACCACGCGAGCTGTAGCTGGTGACGTCGTCTTCGTGACGAGAGTCGGTGCCGAAGCTATTGCTGGCGCCGACGGTGATGGCCGAAGGTTCGATACCAGGGTTGTGGATCCCGCCATAAATCTTCTGTCCGTCGTCGGTTTTGCCGATGTTTCCCGCGGCCGCGACGACTACCACACCGGAATCGACCAGCTTGCGAACAGCGTTGCACAGCGGGTCGTCCTGGTAAGAGTTGATTGCGCGCGTTCCGAGACTCAGGTTCACAACGCGGACGCCATAGTTGTTCTTGTTGGCGATCAGCCAATCGAGCGCGGCCAGCACGCCTGAGATTGATCCGACACCCTGCGAGTTCAGGACACGTAAATTGACGAGGCTTGCCTTCGGAGCGATGCCTTCGTAAGCACCGCCTGTGGCCTCACCATCGCCCGCCGCGATCGCGGCGACGTGTGTTCCATGGCCCCACGGGTCGTCAATGCGGTTCTCCCCGGTGAAGTCTTTGCTGAATTTGATCTTGCCGCTGACTGCGAATGACTTGTGCTTGGCGTCGATGCCGGAATCGAGGATGGCGATCGTCATACCCGATCCGTCGAGGTTGTCGGGCAGTCCAAGCAAACCTTTGCGTTCGCGAATTTGCTGCGTGCCCGTCGTCGTCGTGATGTGGCCCGATGCCCGAACCGGTGCGTCGAGAGAAACATAAGTGACATCAGGATCGGCAGCGATCTGTTCAACCGAGCTCGCAACAGTATCGACGATGCAAATGTTCAGGTTCGAAAGCAGGCCGACGAGAATGCCACCGACGGTGTTGAGCAATCCGCCGAGTAGTCCTGCTGAAGCGGCTGGTTTCATTTGCACGATAACTTTAACGCGGCGGTTGCTGTCACCCGATAGAAGCAGTTGGCGCAAGTCAGGCGAGATCTTGCTTGTTAACAGGTTCGCTTGATTGGTCGCGGCTTCCGCCTTCGTGTTGGTCGAAATTATCAGCGCCGAGCCGAGTGAGAGCAGCAGGGCGACAGTCACAAGTCGTTTCCATGGTTGGGGGCGAAACATTCAATTTTCTCCAAAGGGCTTGAGCCAGCAAATCTACACAACGCTCCGGTAATACGAGCGCCCTCCTAGTGCTAGCTCCGTGCCAGTGGGCCGTTTCGCCATAGAAATTCGGTTTTGCTCAGGGAAACAGGTAAAAATCCGGGGGTTGTTTGGTGAGCTTCGTCAGTTTGCGTGAAAGCAGGTTGAATGATTTGACGCGTCAACTTGGAAGACTTCAGTCGGAATGAAGTTAACTAGAAGTATTCCAATTAACACGCGGACGTTGCTATACTCGCCGCCGGACCCAATTGGGGTTTCTTTCCGGCTGCTTCGCCCGGTCTCCGATCTGTCGCAGCCAATTTTCACCCGTTTAGCTAGCGTAGTCCTGTCTCAGGTCAAGCTCAGCCCAGGAGGTAATCACATGAAAAACCGTACTCTCATAGTTCTCACAATCGTGTGCATTTGCGCACTCGTCGCCTTTGGTCAGAACGATCGGAAGAAGAAGAAAGCCGAAGCTGAACGCTCACCATCGCCGTCAGCGGGTCCGAGCTGGGAAGATTTAGAGGCGGTGAAGTTTCAGAAGGGCCCTTCGCTGGGCGAGCTGGGTACCACCGCGCAGGTCAAGGTCCCGGACGGTTACGTGTTTGCGGGCGGCAACGATACGCGCACGATCATGGAGACAATGCAGAATCCCACCACAAATAGGGAACTCGGCTTTGTTGCTCCCGCAAAAGAAGACTGGTTTGCCGTTTTTGAATTCCAACCGATTGGATACGTGAAAGACGACGAGAAGGGTTCGCTCGACGCGGACGCGATACTCGAATCGATCAAGGCAGGGACTGAAGAAGGAAACAAGGAACGTGCGAGACGTGGTTGGCCCTCGTTGACAGTAATCGGGTGGGAAACACCGCCACGTTACAACGAAGAAAGTCACAATCTCGAATGGGCGGTAAGATTGGAAAGCGAAGGACAAGCGGCGGTGAATTACAACACCCGCGTGCTGGGACGCGGCGGCGTGATGGAAGTCACGCTTGTTTGCAATCCGGCTCAGTTGAACGAAACGCTGCCGAAGTTCAAGACGATGTTGGCGGGATTCGATTTCGTTCAGGGACAAAAATATTCTGAATTCCGGCAGGGCGATAAGATGGCCGCCTACGGTCTGACGGGTCTCATCGCCGGCGGCGGAGTTGCTGTGGCTGCGAAATCTGGCGTGTTGAAGTGGCTCTGGAAAGGACTCGTCGCCGCCGCGGTTGGAATCGCCGCGTTGGCCAAGAAGATTTTCTCGCGCAAGCAGACCGCGTAAGAGGAATTTCGAAATTCGAAATTTTTTCGCAATTCGCATCCCAGTGTTAACGATAATTAGTGACGGTCAAACGCTGCTGGTCATCCTCGTCCTGCTGTATCTGACAGAGTGTTTGATCTGGGTGAAGAAGCAGTCGGTTGTGTTCGTGTCCCTTCCGGGCAGGCGCTGGCGTTTGGCCACGCCGATTTCATGGCTGGGTAACGCGAACGGCGCGATGTTGATCCTGAACCCGTTGCCTCCACCAGGCCGCGTGTTTCTGTCGCACTTGTTGCCGATTTCGATCTCACCGTCGGGCGTGTGCGCTTTCAACTCGCAAACGCTTCCATCAGGCGCGCGTCCAGCCACGCAGACGGGCGAGTTTCTTCCGTTTTCCACGATTCAGAAATCAGAGACAGATGGAGCCTACCTGGTCCTTAACGGGCAGAAGTTTGCCAAGTGCGCCACGCCAAAGCAGGCGAAAGCGCTCGCGAGCATCATTGAGAAAGTGATGGGCGCGAAGGTGTCAAAGCGTGAGGCGATCGTTAAATCGTGGATCTCCGAACAGTTTGACGCGAAAAAGGCAATGACTGTTTGGTCCGTCGCTGAAAAACAGATTGATTCGATCCGGTTCTGGTGTTCGCTGTTCCTCGTGTTCCTTTTTGTAGGGGCTCCGATCCTTGTATCGTTCTTCGGTTTGGAACAAATGATCCTTCCCGTCGCCGGAGCGATGGTCCTGTTCGCGGTGCAGATCGCGATCAAGTTCTTTCTGGCGCACCGGGAGTTTTATCGAGCTGAGACACACGAGCGACTGGAGAATCTTCTAAAGATGATTCTGTGTCCGCCGATCTCGATGCGAGCTGCGGATGTGCTCACGAAGAATCTGCTTGCGGACTTCAGTCCGATAACTGTAGCGAGTCTGTTGCCCGGTCCGCGTGAGGAGCAATTCGTGCGCGGTTTTGTTCTCGATTTACAGCATCCGCTGAAACATGAGATTTCCGACGCGAAAGCGGAGGAGACGATAAATTGGATGGCCGCGCAGCAACTGCAGGCTTCGCTCACGCTAGTGGAGCGGGTTCAGCGTTTCAAAGGTCTGCTTGGACCAACGGAGCGTGAAGGCGAATCAGTTTCGTATTGCCCGCGTTGTGGAGTGCAGTTCCTGACCGGCACCGGCGACGAGTGTCCGGACTGTCCTGGTGTGGGACTCGTGGCGTTCTCTGAAAGCGCGAAGGAGGTGACGTTATCACAAACAAGTGGATGATGTGGGCGGCGCTGGTCGTCGCTTTTATTGCAGGCTACGCAGTTGTCAGTTTCGTCGCGCGAAAGGTTAAGGATGCACGCGATCGTTACCCGAATGAGCCGCCCAACGACGACAAGTCCAACTTTCATTAATGCTGTTCCATGAGCGATGTCAGTTAGAATCTGTGTATTCAAACGGAGGTTGTAATGGCATACAAGATTGCGGAACAGTTTGAAGTTCAAGCACCCATTGAGCGTGTTTGGCAGTATTTGATCGATCCGGCGAGCGTGGTTCAGTGTCTGCCGGGTGCGGAGTTGTTGGAATCGCACGAGGATCGCACGTTCGTTGGTCAGATTAAAGTGAAAGTTGGACCATTGTCGATGTCTTACAAAGGCAAGGGCAGCTTCACTGAAGTCAACGACGACACGCACACAGTGCGGATGGTGGGCGAGGCGCGCGAACTGGGTGGATCGGGATCGACGAAGGTTACGATGGTCAGCATTGTCACTGGGGTTGAAGGTGGCAGTTCGCGCGTTTCCGTGGAAGCAGATATTCACCTCGTCGGCCGGATCGTTCAATTTGGACGAGGGATGATTGAGGAAGTCTCGCGACAGATGTTCCGTCAGTTTGCGACGTGCGTGAAGTCGCGCCTCGAAGTCGCTGACGAACCCCCTGCCCAAACCGCAACCACGGATCAAACCAATTCCAAACCAATCGATTCAGCAAATCGAAAAGCCGCCCCCGCCGATACCAAAGCCATCAGCGCCACCTCCGTGGGCTTGCGCGCCCTATGGGCCATCATCGCCAGGTTTTTCGCGCGTTTATTTGGCAGGAGCCATACTGCGGAAAGTGATTGAGTAGCGAAGAGTATCGACGCGCGAGATGCTGTGTTCCCAACCCGATCGCGCGGGACCGCTCAGGTGATAAGCGGAGCGAGGTTCGGCCAGGAGGTTCGCTCGTTCCCACTCACCTCGGACCTTACGTCTGAAACGCAGCGTGCACGGCGCGAGCAACGAGATGCCTACGACTTGTCCGAACACCGCTTTGTCGCGATGCCAACCGATGCCCGCACCATTCGCATACTCCGTTACGAGTACCTGCTCAAACGCCTCCGGTTCGAGATTCGCAAAAAGTGCGGCTAAGGCGCGCAGCGACACCAGGTAATGCGGAATCTCATCGGCCTTTTGCAACCGCTGCGAGCCAAAGTCGTATTTCCAACCGAAAGAAACAACCCGCCGCTTTCCCAGGTAACCGTGAAACTCAAACTCGCGAAACGGTAACTCACGCATGTGTGAAACCAGCGTCGCCTCATCGCCACTGCTAATCAGCGCCGGCTGATAGCGCAGCCCTTCCGGGACGACGGATGTCGACCTGCCTACCCGCTTTCTGCCTTTGAAAAACTCGAGTTGCACCGCCCAATTGCTCGCTTCACCTACAAGAATTCCAAACATGAGTCGGAACTGCAAGCACGCACAGTTGTAATAAGTTGTACCAATCGGAACATTTCAAATCGCCCTTCCGTAAGTCTCAACGCCCTGCAGTTTTCATCAGCGGAAACCCAATTCGTCAGAAGGAGTAAGAAACGTGAAGCTATTACTAACCACCCTCGCCGCACTCTATCTGTGCTTCTCAGCGGTCGCCTTTACGACCACGCCGCTGATCGAGACGTCGGATTCCGATTGGCCACAGTGGCGCGGTCCGGAACGCAACGGAAACTCGCATGAGACCGGTCTTCTTAAACAGTGGCCCGCAGGCGGACCGAAACTCCTCTGGCAAGTGAACGACATCGGCGACGGCTATTCGACACCAATTGTCGTAGGCTCGCGCATTTACGTGATGAGCAATCGCGGCATGGACAACGAATTCGTCCAGGCGCTTTCAACGAAAGACGGGAAAGTGATTTGGACAACTCGCGTCGGCAACGTTGGACTCCCGAACCAGGAGCCGCCCTTTGCGAAGGCGCGATCTACTCCGACGGTCGACGGCAATTTCATTTACGCGCTCGGATCCGACGGCGATATCGCGTGTCTCGAACTGAAGACCGGAAAGGTGCGATGGACCAAGAACATTCGCACTGAGTTTGAGGGTAAACCTGGCACATGGGCGTACGCTGAATCGCCGCTCGTAGACGGCGACGTCGTGGTCGTCACTCCCGGTGGCGCGCAGGCGACGATGGTTGCACTTAACAAGAAGACGGGCGCATTGATTTGGAAGTCAGCGATTCCGGGTGGCGATGCCGCGGGGTATGCGTCGGCGATCGTGGTCCATGCCGCTGGGCGCAAGCAGTATGTGAACTTGTTGAGCAAAGGCATTGTTGGTGTTGACGCGAAGACCGGACAGTTTCTCTGGCGCAACTCGGAAGCAGCGAAAGGACCGGCGCAATATTTCACTCCGATTGCGCGCGGCGACTTTGTCTACGGCGGCGCGCTCGGAGTCGGCGGCACCATGGTACGTTTGAAACCGGAAGGTAATGGAGTCGCAGCCGAGCAGGTTTACTTTATACGCGGGTTACCGAACGGCATCGGTGGCGCAGTGGTGGTTGGCGATCACATTTACGGCACTGAAGCCGGACAGAAACTGGTGTCCGCCGAGTTCGCGACTGGAAAAGTAAAGTGGCAGGCCGAGACCATCAGTTGGTCGTCGATCGCTGCTGCGGACGGCATGTTGTACCTGCACGGAATCAACGGCGACCTCGCCCTGGTTGAAGCCACACCGGAAGGTTATCGCGAGAAGGGACGCTTTACACCGCCGGCCCAACCGCAGAAGAAAAAGGTGGGCCAATTTCCTGAAGCCTCGTTTACTTATCCAGTGATTGCGAATGGCACGCTTTACATTCGCGATCTCGGCACGATCTGGGCGTGGGACATCAAAGCGCGTTGAGTGCGTAGAACAAAAAGAGGGCGGGACCGGTCTGATCCGATCCCGCCCTTCGGTGTCTGTTAGCTACAGAGAGTTGAGTTAGTAACCTCTGTAACCGTCCGTGTAGCCGTTAACAAAGCCCTGTCGGAAGTACTGAGCATACAGCTGACGATTACCGAACCGCGAATTGTAATCAGTATTCGCGTTGCGGAAGTCTTCCTCGTCACGGTACTCGTACCGTTCACGATTGTTTCTGTCCTTGCGGCCTTCCTTGATGCCTTCGTTGTAGCCTGCGTTCAGAGCAGTTTGACGCATGTCAAAAGAACCACCCCGATCGTACCGATCATCCCAACGATCGTTCCGATCATCCCAACGCTCCGCTTGGCGCTGGCGCCGACGCTGTTCACGTTCCCACTCACGCTGACGTCGTAGCTGTTCACGCTGATAGTCGCGATCCCGCCACTGTGCCTGAGCGACTGAGCTGGATGACGCGATTCCAATACCAACAAGGAGAGATAGACCCAGTACGACTCCCATTACTCTTTTCTTTAGCAAGTTACGTTTCATAACAGTTAGTTTCTCCTTCGCTGGAAAGTAAGTGCAATCGCGGTGCCGTAACTTGAATTGTTGAACGATGGGCCAACATTCACATTTCCTTCTATTTGTTGAGGAACGAATGACATGTTCATGACAAAACCGTCGCAAGCGTTCAAATAGCCCACGTTTTGGTTAATGGATGCACGAAATGGAAATGTTCAATCCGAACATCATGGTTGCAATGATAGCGAACGGTTGTTATTTGACTTGGCGACTACAAACAATAGTATTATCCGCCACCAGCTCGCTCGAAACACGAATAGAGAAAGGAAAAACCGATGCCCCCAATGATAGGTCAAATCTCACTCTTCCCTTACAACTTCGCGCCCGCGGGCTGGATGTTTTGCGAGGGTCAGCTCCTTCCGATTCCACAGAACGAAGTTCTCTTCCAGTTGCTTGGTACTACTTACGGGGGCGATGGTGAGGAAACGTTCGGACTCCCTGATCTGACGGCGGCGGCTCCGCCAAATCTTCACTACTGCATTTCATTGTTTGGTGAATTCGGCACCAGCACGTACACCTACAATGCGATCATCGGCGAGACGATGGTGGCGATACCTTCGCTTGTTGCAAGGAACCTGTTGCAGGCTGCCGGCCAGTCGATGCTGAATAATATGTACCTGTTGCTCAGCGCCTACATGGGAACGCGTTTTGGCGGCGACGCCACGCACTTCTCGTTGCCCGATCTACGCAGCAAAGCGCCAAGTAAGTGTCAATATCTGATCGCAGTGCAGGGAGATCCACCGAACAATCTCAGCGCGCGTAGCCCTTTTTTGGGTGAGATACTTCTTCTGCCATATCAACAGACAATTAATACGCTGCTGGCTTGCGATGGCGCGCAACTTCCGATATCGGAGAATACGGCGCTCTACGATTTGATAGGTACGACGTTCGGTGGCAGCGGTACCAATTTCGCTTTGCCTAATCTCACCGCGCCCACGGGTTACAGTTACTATCTCGCGTATCTTCAGGCTATCTTTCCTCCTCGAGGATAAAACTAATTTTTTGCGAGGCCTAAACCATGTACTTTAAACGCCAACACGTTCTCGCGTTCGTACTGTTGCTCTCCGCATCGGTTGCTGTTCGGGCAGACAAAGTTGATGACTACGTCAAGTCTGAAATGCAGCGGCAACATCTTCCGGGACTTTCGCTGGTTGTAATTAAGGACCAGAAGATCGTGAAGGTGTTGGGTTACGGTTTCGCTAACATCGAGCTCAATGTTCCAGCCACGCCGGAGACGGTTTACAAGATCGGTTCCGTCAGCAAACAGTTTATCGCTACCGGCATCATGCTGTTGGTCCAGGATGGCAAGATCAAGCTCGACGACAGCATAAGCCAGTATCTTGAAGGCACGCCGGAGACGTGGAAGCCGATCTCCATCAGGCACCTGTTGACGCATACATCAGGAATCGTACGCGAGGCGCCGGGATTTGACCCGCTCAAGATCCAAAGCGATGCTGACGTGATCAAAACTGCGTATCCGTTGCCGCTGCGTTTCGCTCCGGGAGAAAAGTACGAGTATTGCAACGTCGGTTACTTTTCACTTGCAGAAATCATTCGCAAAGTTTCTGGAAAGCCGTGGGGCGAATACCTGGGCGAGCGCGTGTTCAAACCGTTAGGAATGAACGCCACTCGGACCACAGACATGCGGGATCTCGTTCCCAATCGCGCGAACGGTTACGTCTGGCGCGACGGCAAATTTCAAAATGCGAGTATCTATTTTGCGTTGCGGCCCAGCGGCGCATTTCTTTCAACAGTGCTCGATCTTGCGAAGTTTGAAGACGCTCTTGCGAAAGAGAAAGTGTTGAAGCAGTCGGTTCTCGATCAGATGTGGACTCCCGTCAAACTTAACGACGGAAAGACGGAAGGCTATGGGTTTGGCTGGCAGTTGGACGACGTTCGTGGTCACAAGCTCGTGAATCACGGTGGTTCGCTACCCGGTTTTCGCGCGCAGTACGCGCGTTTCGTCAATGACAAGGTCACCGTCGTGGTCCTGACTAATGGCGACAACGCAAACGCATTCTCGATCGCGCGGGGCGTTGCCAATCTTTACATACCTAATTTATTGCCCGTGCGTAATGTCGCGCGCGTCGATCCGAAAGTGCTTGATACTTACGCGGGCCAGTATCAGGGGAATCAGCCGCCGGTACTCACCATAACTCGCGAAGGCAATAAGTTAACGATTCAACAGGGCACGAATCCTGACAATAAGACCGAGATGTTGCCTGAGAGCCAGACAGACTTTTTCATGATCGATCAGCCTTACACTACGTTCAGTTTCGTGAAGGACGAGACCGGGCAACTATTCATGGTCCGTAAGGTTGATGGACGCGAGGCGGCGCGAGTGAAGAAGATAAAGTAACGCCTCACCGAATGAACGATGGGGCGTTACGTTTCAATCGATCTGTGAGAAGAGATTAGCTGCCCGCGGTTTTTCCGCGCGCAGTATTGGTTGACGTTCCGGTCGATTCCGTAGCGCCGGTGCCGGTTGCACTCGTTCCCGACGTACCGGTTGCGCCGGTTGTGCCAGTTGCGCCGGTTGTGCCGGTTGCGCCGGTTGTGCCGGTTGTGCCTGTCGTGCCAGTGCCCATCGGGGTGGTACCTTCCGACATGCCGTATGTGCCGCCGAGTTGTTGCCGGTTACGCACGCGCAAACGGTTTTCAACATTCAACACGCCCGACACGTTTTCCGCTATGGCTTCGGCGCGTAGTTTGTCGGCGCGCCCGTCGACCGTTCCGCTAAGAACGACTTCACCGTTCGAAACGCTTACGTCAACTTCCGTCGCATCGAGATAACCTTCGCTTAGTCGGTCGTTGACGTCTTCTTTGATTCGATCGTCGGAACGGCGGTAGCCTTTCGGACCGCGACCGCGATACGGACGTTCCATTTGACGTCTGCGCTCGGCATCTTCGTCACCAAACCAGCTTGCGACGGTGTCCTGGAGTCGATCCCACCATCCGCGATCGTCGCTTTCGTATCGATCGCGGCCTTCGTATCGATTGCGGCTTTCCCAACCACCGCGACCTTCGTACCGATCGCGGTCTTGACCGTATCGGCGTCCTTCGCCGCGTTCAGAGTCGCCGTAACTGCGTCCGCTTTGACCGTAGCTTTCGCCGGATCGGTAACCGCTTGGGTAACTCGAGCGTTGTGAGTAGTCGTCGGTCGTATCGCGATAACGTCCTTCGCCTCGTTCGAAACCACCGCCATAGTTACTACCGTACTCGTCGCCGTAACGGGTGCTGCCGTAGGTTTCGCCGCTGCGTTCACGACCCTCGTATCCTCTCGACGTACGGTCGCGACCGTACTCACGACCGTAATCACGCGAGCCGCCGCCGCCGCTGTATCCGCCGCGGCCGGAGCTGCCGTAGTTGCGGTTTCGCTCATTTAAGTAGCGATCGTCTTCGCCTTCGCTTCCCCAGTTGCGAGATTCGTAATCGCCACCGCTTCCATACATAGCCCTGCCGGTGCCGTATTGTTGGCCGCGCCACCTGCTCTCGCCGGCATAACGCTGATCTTCGTCATCAAAAGCGCTCCCCCAACCGCTTTGCCGCGATTGATCGTAAGAGCGATCGTACTCCTGACCCGATCGACGTCCATGATTTCGCTGGCGATCACGGTCTCGATCGTCATATTTGGTTGACATGTGTAACTCTCCTTCCTTCCCTTGGTTCGTTAATGTTTGCCGTCCCTCAGAAGCGACCATGCTCGCAGCCGCATTTCACAAAGCTGTTTCCTAACTGCAAAGGAATTTGAGAAGACACTGATTCGCGAAAGTTTCGCGAATGAAGATTGGTGAAACTAATATCGTTATGCAGCTGATTGATTGCAGAAAATGTGGCACGACTAATCGGGTCGACGAAAATAGACTGGCGTCGAGTGAAGCGAAATGCGGGCGCTGTGGGGAAATCCTTGAGGCTGGTGCGACTTCAGGTGCCTACGATGCGAAACCCGCGTCTGAATCGAAACCTGCCGTGATCACGGATCAGACTTTCGAACGTGAGGTGATGCAGGAACAGGGACGACCGGTGCTGGTTGACGCCTGGGCGCCGTGGTGCCCTCCCTGCCGTATGATCGCTCCCGTTATCGATGAGCTCGCAGCCGAATCACAAGGGCGATACAAGATCAGCAAGTTGAACGTCGACGAAAACCCGCAAATCGCTTCGCGTTACCAGATCGCGAGCATACCGACAATGCTCATCTTCAAAGACGGTCAGCTCATCGACCGCATTATCGGCCTCCAATCAAAACCCGCAATCGCCGAGCGCCTCAACCTCGCCGCCCGATCCGCCGCCTAACGAGCACGCTCAGACTCGTTACTTCCATTGTCGATCGTGCCTCGCGGCGTGGAGCACAGAGGCGACTATGACCGTCTTCTGTTGATGGAGCACTTCGTAAATTACGCGGTACGGAAAACTTCTCGGATAGCGCCAGCGAATGTTCTTGCGAGGATGTCGACGGCAATGTATCAAAGGATTGACCGCAAGCTCGTCGAGCACCGCCAGGAATTCTTCGACAAATCTGTCGCCAAGATTTTCGCTGCGGCTGTCATACCACGCGGCAATCTCGATTGCGTCATTCTCTGCTTCAGGCCGTGAAACAACCTGCCAGGTCATTTACTTCGTTCGCGATCTCAGACGTTCCTTAAGTGTTTCCAGGGGCAACGACGATGTGGGATCTGAATGGTGGGCAGCCAGCCGTGACTCTACGAGATTCTCCTCAGCCTCAGAAAGCGGAGCGTCATCCAGTTCAATCACGCGGCGAATGAGAAGCTGACGTTCTTCGAAAGTGAAACCCGGCAGCGCCTCGAGTATTTGAGAAAAGCTCATGGTCAGAGTTTAGCCTTGGAGCATGTTCTTTTCAACGCACCTTTTTTCTCACGCCGATAAAAGCTCGTGCTTCGGCGATCTCGGGGCGGGGGATGTCGGCGTTGCGGGCGAGGGTTAGGAGTTTTCCATAGTAAAGGCTCGCGGCTTTTTTGTTTCCGGCCAGGTTTGCGGCGCGGGCGGCGCCGTAGAGACCGTTGAAGCGATTCGGAGTGCTGCGGAAGGAGACTTCGAACTCCTGCAACGCGGCTGCGGGTTGTTTGAGTTCCAACAACATGTCTGCCAGTTGTTCGCGTGCCGGGAGAAGTGCTCCCGGAGTTACGGGATGTTTGTCCGTCGCATCATCCAAATCAGCCGCCGCGCGAAGCAATTGCACCGCCTCGTCATGCTTACCTTCCGCAAACGCCAACCACGCTGACCCAACCTGACGCATGATGTCGACTTGCTTGGCCCAATCGTAATCACCCTCGACCCCGGTCAAGGCCTGTTTGATCTTGCTTAACTCATCAATCTCGCGTCGTGCGGTAACAGCGTCACCACTTCGAGCAGTGCCAATAGCGCGCGCATAGTGAAGGTGCGCTTTTGCCCATGGGAACTGTTGCAACAATGAGTCTCTCAACGGTCCGGAACCCAGCGTGAGGTTTGCCGCCTCTTTCCACTGCCGTCGTTCAAGCGCGTATCGCGCGGGTATTGCAGTGACGGCGTAAGCCACCTTGAACGTTTGCGGGTCCACTCTTTGAATCTGATTCAACTCATCGAGCACGCCCGCAGCACGTTTATCCTGCGCACGCTGTAGGTAAGCGTACGCCAGATAATCCATCGCATGGAGTTGTTCATCCCACGCACCTGACATGTGATTTCGCACTGCAAAGGACTTCGCCGAGCGATGAGCGTCGAGGTTCGAGGTGATCGCGTCAGACCACAAGCCCATCCGTGTAAAGATGTGCGAAGGCATGTGCTGCGCATGCGCCGACGCCGGCGCGATCTTCGCGTAACTACGCGCCGCCGGCAGGGCCAGTTGGGCCAGCGCCGGGAAGTCGTAACTGTGGATCAAGTAGTGCGTAACTCCCGGGTGCCGCGGCTCCCGCATCGCAACGCGATTCAAGATCTCAGCCGCTTGTTTCTCACGAACATACGTCTTGTCGTTCGAGATCATTCCGGTAGCAATTAACGATAGCGCATAGAAAACAGCAGCTTCGCGGTCTGATGAATTACTTGCGGAGTGTTGTTTCATCGCATCGCTGTAAGCAAAAGCGCGCTTCCCATGATCGAGTTTGTCGTGATCCTTGTAGAAGGCCTCCATCGCCGCGATGTATCCCTGTTCCCGCGGAGTGCGCGCACCCGCGGCTTTCGCTTTTTCAACTGCGTCCCAACCCGTTTTCAATTGCACCGGAGTTGGCGGCGCCCAGAGCGGGTGATAGTTGCTCATCGCCACACCCCAGTAGCCCATCGCGCATCGCGGGTCAGTAACCGTAACCTCGGTGAATGCTTTTTCCGCTTCTTCGTATTCAAACGAATGAAGCCACGCGACTGCGCGATTGAATTGCTTCTGCGCCTCCGGCTTACAGGAGACCGGGAAGCGCACCACGCCGACGCTTTCCGAAGGGTCATGCTTGTGCGGATGCATCTCCTGCGAATAACCGGAAGTGACGAATAAGAAGAGTGCTACGAAGAGAACTGAAATTTTCACCGTCTGTTGCTCCTTCGAGTTGTGGGCGGCGGACGACGGTTATACCACAAAGGAGCGTTTTGATGGATGGTGTGAGGGGATGGAAACTCGCGCCTCCATCCCCTTCATTGGAGTTAGAACGTAAAGCGGGCGCCAAACTGAGCGGTCAGCGGTCGACCGACGGGCGGACCGAAACCCGGGCCGTATAGCGAAGCCGGTTGCAGAAAAACTGCCCTCGACGTAGCCGTGCTCAACGCCAGACGCGACGCATACGAGAGATTCTCTTCATTAGTTAGGTTGTACAGGTCGATGTAGGTGCTCAGGCCCAGTCTCTCGCTAAACCGGAACATCTTGCTAATTCGCAGATCGACGTTGAAGAAGCGGCCGCTCTGGTCGAGGCGAATGGTGCCTGAAGGTTCCACGATCCTGCCGGTGCGAAGATCGTTAACCCTCGCCTGAACGCAGCCAAGCGGGTTGAGTGCCCGGATGGCAGGCAAATTTCCCCGCACCTGAAACACCGCTCCCGGATCGACGCCGGCACAGAGCCTATCGTTAGTGGCCAGCCCGTCACCATCAAGGTCGAAGCCGGAATTGGCCGAGTACGGTCGTGAACTCGCAAGCTGAAGAATCGGAGCAAGCTGCAGGCCCCAGGGGAAGTCGAAGATTCCGTTGACAACCACCCGATGCCGTTCATCCAAACGCGTTGGACCAAACTCTTCCGGCTTGAACTGATTTTCCGGAGTGGTAGCGATGCCGTTTCCGCTGTACGAGGCAACTGGTTGACCGCCCCATGACCGCGAACTGGCCAAAACGTAGCTGCCCGAGACCAGATACTTCCGCGTCCGCCACTTGAGCGTCGTGGTCCAACTATCAAATAGCGAACGGTTCGTTGTTCCGATCATGTTGATCTGCTCGATGCGATTCGCCGGAAATCCGGCATCAACAAACGCGCGATCAAATACCCGGCTATTGACGCCACGCACGCATTGTGACGAGGCGGGAGTGGATCCCGGAAACGCCGGGTTACAGATGTTCTCGATGCGCGGATTGATCACCTGCACGCGCGGTTCATTAAGTCCCAGCGTGTGCACGTAGTCGCTCGACAACGTCAGCCCCTCTTCGAGTTGCGTTTCGAACCCGAGCGAAAACTTCTGCACGTACGGTTCGGATGCGTCCGGATCGTTGATGCGGCCAAACCCGCCCACCGCAAGATTGGCAATCGAAAAACCTGGCGGCGGTGGCGGCAGCGGATCGACTCCAAAGCGGAACGTCGCCAACTGGCCCACTCCGAGTGCAGTGTTCGTCAGACTAAGAATCGTCTGGTAGAGCACCGGATTCGATTGTGTCAACGAGAACAACGTCAGGTTTTGGAAGAGTTGATCGTAGAAGATGCCGTAGCCGCCACGAATCACCGTCTTGCCTGATCCTCTCGGATCCCACGCGAAACCGAATCGTGGTTGAAACTCGGTCCAACTGGGAGTCGTGCGGCTGAGCTTCTCAGGATCGCCGGTGATCGCGCGCGCCCGAGGATGGTTCAGTTGTTGCAGGATCTGAATCGTCCGGTTGTTTGTTTGATCCGGAAGGTTGTCAATGTTTGCGTCCCAGCGCAAGCCGAGGTTTAGGGTGAGATTTCGCGTCACCTTGTAGTCGTCCTGGAAATAGAACGCCAACTGGTGAATCTTCTGATCGTGCGTGCCTTCACCGTCCGCGAAAGTAATGTTCTGGACGGCCCCCGGCGTGGCAAATCCCTGCGGGTACCTTAGTGGGCTGGTAGTGATCACCGACGGTAACTCGAAAAACGTAATCGTGTAGCCCTTCGATCCAAAGAAGAAAAAACCGCCCAATTCGGTGTTGATGTAGTTCACGCCGAACTTCATGCCGTGATTTCCCGTCGTCCACGAGAAATCGTTTCGAAACTGATACTTCCGCTCCGTGGTCGCCTGCGGCACGTTCGTGTTCGCGCCGATGGTGATGGGGCCCGGGAAGATCAACTGCGGTTCGGTTGTGACTCCGAGAATCGCATTGCTGAAATCCTGGAAGTGAAACGAGAACTGATTCAGTTTCGTCGGGCTCAATGTCCAGGTGTGATTAGCGACAAAGCTGTAGAGCTTGTTGTCGTTGGTGTTGCCTCCGGACAGATCCGTCGTCGCTGGATTCGCAATCTGGTCGTTCGGGGAGTTGTTCTTCTGGTAAGCAAACCGGTAGAACATGCTTTGTCGATCGGTCACGTTGTGATCGACCCTCGCGGTTAGCAACGTGTCGTTGTAAGGGGTCGGAATCTCCGGTACGAAATTATTTCCTGGCATCAGCGGTATTTCAAGGGCCGCGTCTGGTCGCACGCCAATGTTCTGTCGCTCACGAAAACGCTCGAGCGCAAAGAAAAAGAAGAGATCTTCTCTGGCGATTGGTCCACCGATCGATCCGCCGATCTCTTGCCGGCTGAAACTCGGTTTCTTGAGGGCCGGGTTCGTTTCTCTTGTTTGTCTCTCAAAGAAGTCAAACTTTCGGAACGCTTCATCACGGAAGTTGGCGAAGAACGAACCATGAAACTCATTCGCTCCCGACTTGGTAATGACGTTGACAACTCCGCCTACTGCTCTGCCTTGTTCAGCGGTCCAACGATGTTGCAGCACCTGAAACTCCTGAATCGACTCGTAGGAGAAATTCTGTAGCAGGCTGCCCACGACGTTATCTTTGTTGTCGCCGCCGTCGACGTTCACATCGACCTGGCGACCATCGCCGCCGTTGAAAGCAACGTTGCCCACGCGCGTCTTGGTCGGATCGAAATTACCCACCGGTCGCGCTTCCGGCATGATCACTGAGAGCGCCGCGAAGGTTCGATTGAGCAACGGCAGATTTTCGACCTGCGCCGGTGTCACGACTCCGCCCAGATCCGAACGCGTCGTCTCGATGGTCATAGCGTCCGCGGTAACGTTGACGATCTCGGTTATTTGTCCGGGCTTGAGATCGAAGTTGAGCGTTGCCGTCGTGCCGACGTTAAGTTCGCGAGCTTTGACAACGGCCTTACTGAAATTTGGTGCTTCGACTGAGATGTCGTAAGTACCAGGCAGCAGGGCGGCGAGCGTGTAGTTTCCGTTCTGGTCCGATTGGACTGTACGCTCTTGACCGGTGCCGATGTTGCGGGCAGTAATAGTTGCGCTTGAAACCGCGGCGCCGTTTTGATCAAGGACTCGGCCGGTAATGTCGGCGGTAGTCACCTGAGCAGCGACTGGAGCCGCAAATAGAAGACTCGCCAACACAACCGATCCAAACCCTAAGAGAAGTCGTGTTAAGTGCCTCATACTTTTCCTCCTTCGAGCTAGAGTAAAAATGGCCATCGTCCGGTTGACGGAAAACCGGCACCGGGGGAGTTTGGGAGTGTTAAAGCGCCTCTGGGATCGTTGAAGTGTGAACGGTCTGTAATATGCTCCCAGGCTTGGGCTGGAGTCAACAAAAATGAAGATCACGAGGACAAGCGGGAGTATGTCGTCGCTGAAAGTGAGGGTCGGCGCCATCAAGACGCCGACGTCTATTCAGCTCGACTTAATTTAGCGACACGTCCCTCAAAAACAATTTCTTGCGCGGGGCGTCGAGCTCCTGCGTTGAGCTGCGCGGGCCGCGCGGGCGTTTTTCATTGTCGACGATGTTGACCGTGGCGAGCGCTGGAGTCCCCAAACTGGCGTTCGACGGGTTACTTAATCTCACGTTGAACGCTTCAGTTGATTCCTTCGTGCCGTCGCCGGTGATAAAAACGGTGAAACTCTTCGCCGACTCACCCGGTGCGAACGTCAATGTGCCTGCAACTGCGACGTAATCGCTCGAATTCAACGCTGTTGCATCTGAAGAAGAGAACTGAACAGTCGCACTTGTCGAGGTGCCGCCGTCCCGAGTCACGGTAATCGTAATCGAACCCGCACTTTCGTTGACGCTGTAAGACGAAGAGCTAAATTGGACCACACCAGCGGGCGCAGGTGTTGGAGTAGGGGTTGGTGTGGGAGTTGGAGTTGGAGTCGGCGCCGGCGTTGGTGTCGGCGTTGCCCCGCAGGGATCAACTGGTCCTTGTCCTATCCATCCATTATTCCACCTATACCACTGCGAATCTGTACCGAGCACATAGACAGTGCGATTGCAGTAAAGAATTACCGAACCAACCCCTCCCGCTGCTTGGACCCCGTTGCGCAAGACCGCTCCATTAGCCGCGCGAGTCCAAACAGCGCCAGTGCTATCCACGATCTGCATACCGGGTGGCACGCGCGTGTTATTTGGAGACTCTTGGCCCGGTGTCGGTGTTGGAGTTGGAGTCGGCGTTGGCGTTGTCCCACTCAGTGCGGCTTCGAGTGCGTCAATGTCGCAGCCTGGATCTTTTCCGTCTGTGCCAAGTCCTTTGTAGGGCGACCATGAAGCAAGCCGATAGTTTCCGCCAAGCAGATCCACGAATCCCACGACGTTATAGCTCTGAGGGAAGTAGTTGCCAGTCGGATAAATAAGTTCCACGTTCCACGGCGCACCGAACTCTTTAGCGATCAGATTTCCGGCGATGATGCTGTTCGGGAAGAAACACGCAATCGCGGGATTCCCGATACCACCGTTGCACGTCGCGCTGTTCCCAACAATCCCATACAGGTTATGTCGGTTGATGTTGTTGCGGAAGATAAAGCGGGTGTTCGGATCGTAGTCGGTGATGATTATTTGACCGTTCTGAAAGACAGTGTTGTTTTCGATAGTCACATCTTCGGTTTTATGAATTACCGTCGCGAATGCGCCGTTACTACTAAACCGCTGACCGTCGATAAACCACAGATTATTCGCGACTCGCACGCGGCGAAGGCGGGTGTCTGTCGGTGCGGGCGGTTCATCTGCTCCGAGAAAGCTAACCCCTGACGCCACGTTGCGGACGATGTTGTTTTGAAACAGCACGTCCTCGACAACGGCCCACGAGCCGGAATCGCTAGGACGCGGACTAAAGACGATCGCGCGCCCTGCCTGCGCGTCAGTCCAGTTGTTCTCGAACACGTTTCCTTCGACAACAACACGCCGCGCGTTTTTCAGCTCAAACAGGTTTTTAACGGACCAATGAACCCCCGCATATGAGGAATCACTCACATACCACGATAAAGGTTTGGAAAAGTGGTTGCGCCGGATTTCGATGTTGGACGGAATCAGGCCGCGAATCGCGGGTTCTGCGCCACCAAACATAATGTTTTCGCCGGCAGCTTCCAGATAGTTGTTGATGATCTGAAAAGGACCTGGACCATTCCATCCACATATTGCTTGAGTGTCGAAGCCGTTCAAATGGATGTCGGAAATATGAGAGTTGATTATCGAGGTCTCCGCGCTGTTAAGACCGATTCCGCGCTGCACAGGCTGAGATGGAAAGCCGTGGATCCATAAACGATCGAGTATCAAATGATGTGGCACGTCTGCGAGATCAGTTTGAGCAGAGTCACCGATCCGAACGAGATCATAGATAAGATCAGTGGCGGTGAACGTTGAGACATCAAGACCGATCAGCTTGTAGTGGTGAGCGCCTGGTAGAACTGTAATCACCGGATCGCCGGCCACATTCGAACGCAGCTTTGCCAGCAGACCACTCTGCGCCGGCGTGACGCGTCCAACAATCTCAGCGGCTCTTGAAGACTGGATCGTTATGTATGCCTCGCCCGTCTTCTTGTGCAACCAGAAGGGACCGCCGTAAGTCGCGCCTGCTGTGAGGACGATAGTGTCTCCGGAGACAGCGCTATTGATTGCTGCTTGCAGATCACCGCCTGCTGGGACAATGAGAGTTGCCGCAGATGCGATCGAAGCAGAGCTGGTTAAGATTAAAAGGGAAATGACGACATTAAGTATCCTCGGCGCACCACTGTGGCGCGGAACAGCACAGACTGGGGAAATAGACATTCGCGCTCCGTTTTATGAATGCAAAAATAGGTAGAGCTGTAGGTTTCAGCATGATCGGGCTTATCGGGTATGTATTTGGTTTAAAAAGGCTTACTGCTCGGACGCGGAGAGACTACCCGAACGAACCGTTGTCAAGGGTTGCGACGCTGTTACAAAATTGTTGCTGAAATTTACTGGGATACCTTTATGAAACACACTTTAACGACACTGATCCTGACTCTCTTAGTCGCATTTGCATGTGTTGGGCCGGCACACGCTCAGCGTTTTCTGTCGTATGAACCTGAGGTCGTAGAACTCGACGGACAACTCGTCGTCCAGTCGAAGTATGGACCACCAAATTTCGGCGAGCAGCCGAAGACGGACCAGAAGGTTCGAGTCCCGGTTCTTTTGCTTAGCCAGCCAGTGATCGTTGCAAGCGACGAGGAAGGTGGAAAGAATTCCCAAACTGCTTACAACGTGAGACAGGTTCAGTTGGCGTTTGACGGCAGCGAGACGTCACACAAGACGTTAATCGGCAAACCGGTGGTCGTCACTGGAACCTTGTTTCGCGCGCACACGGGCCATCATTACACGGATGTTGTTTTGAATGTGCAGTCCATTGAAAGTAAACCGGCTGGTTATGACCAGCGCGAGTTTGTTGTGTGCAGGGTTAACACGTCTGAGTGGAACGTGAAGGCAGGTTACGGGACGAGCTTATTCGAGCGCGCCGAGTTCCGCTCACCGGTCAATGAAGATGAAACGTTAAAATCCTTCAAGCACGCGAAGTCGGGATTGATAATCAATGCCGGAGTGCAATACCTCTACCGCACGCAAACAAAACCTCCGAGGCCTGACGAAATAAGAATTGCGCTCTCCGTATCCAACAAGGAAGAGGACGCGCTTCATACGTCAGATAATGCGGTTGCGGGAACTGAATACGGCCGCAACTGGGGCAGTTTGTACGTTACGAAACGAGTGGTTGTCGGAGACATTGAACACACGCTGACGCTTTTTTGCTTCGACCGACATGCGAAGTGGTACAAAGGATCTGTGTCCGGGCGGTGATTCTAATCGAGTTTAGCGTGATTCACTTCGCGTCGAATTATGACGTCGGCAAGACAGACAAGCCGGCCGGCATCAGAGATGCCTTTTCGAGTTCTGTCGGGAGACGTCTCTTATTACTCTTCTTCGGCGTAGACAACTCAACGGCGGGTGTCACGCTTTCAACCTCCAGGATCAATTGCGTCGTCTGAATGACGGTGTCCGGGTTGAGCGACATCGAGGCGATTCCTTTTTCTACCAGAAAGCGCGCGAACTCCGGATAGTCCGAAGGCGCCTGGCCGCAGATGCCAATCTTCTTTCCAGCACGATGCGCCGCTGCAATCGCCATCTCGACCATCTTTTCCACTGCGCCATCGCGCTCGTCAAAAAGATGGGCTACCATTTCGGAATCGCGGTCCAAACCGAGTGTCAGTTGTGTTAGATCGTTCGAGCCGATTGAGTAACCGTCGAAGATGCGCAGGAATTCATCGGCAAAAACCACGTTCGCCGGCAATTCGCACATCGCATAGATCTCCAGATCGTGCTCACCTTGTTTCAATCCGTAGTCAGCCATTAACTGAATCACGCGCCTGCCTTCTTCAACCGTGCGGCAGAAGGGAATCATCGCTTTCACGTTTACGAGACCCATGTCTTCCCGCACGCGCAGCAGCGCCAGGCACTCCAGATGGAATCCTTCGCGATAACGCTCGTCGTAATAGCGGGACGCGCCGCGAAAACCCAGCATCGGATTCTCTTCAGTGGGCTCAAATTCCTGACCGCCGACGAGCATCGCGTACTCGTTCGACTTGAAGTCTGACATGCGCACGATCACCGGGTTGGGATAAAAAGCCGCGGCTATCCGGCCGATGCCTTCCGCGAGACGTCGAACAAAGAAATCGCGAGGATCTTCTTCGCCGATGCGGCGCTCGATCTCGCGCACCACATCCTGACTTTGCAGATTTGGATAACGAACCAAAGCCATCGGATGTATGCCGATGTGGTTATTGATGATGAACTCCAGGCGAGCTAGTCCAACTCCGTCGTTGGGCAGAGCTGACAGCTTAAACGCATGATCCGGATCGCCAACGTTCATCATCACCTTGGTTCTGGGCCGGTTCTCTTTTCCGACCACCCGCTTTTCGACCGTGAAGTCGATCAGGCCATCGTAGATACTTCCGCGAGCACCTTCGGCACAGCAGACCGTTACGTCCATTCCCGATTGCAACATCTGCGTTGCGTTTCCGGTCCCGACGATACATGGCAATCCCAACTCGCGGCTCACAATCGCGCTGTGACACGTTCGACCACCACGGTCGGTAACGATCGCCGCCGCCTTTTTCATGATTGGTTCCCACGCTGGATCGGTCATCGAAGTCACCAGCACAGCGCCTTCCTTAAACTGCGTGAGTTGATCTGGATCGGCTAGTACGTGGACCTGGCCTTGACTGATCCGTTCGCCGACCGCGATTCCCGTAACTACAGGTTCGCCATGTTCGCCGGTGAGTTTATGGGTTTCGATATAGTTTTCACGGTTGCTTGCATGGACTGTTTCAGGGCGTGCCTGGAGGATGAAGAGCTCGCCACTAATACCGTCCTTGGCCCATTCGAGGTCCATCGGAGTCGGACGCCCGGCGAGGTTTGAATAGTGCTCCTCGATCAGACAGGCCCACTGCGCGAGTTGCAACACCTCATAGTCACTTAGACAAAACCGTTGGCGTTGAGCATCGACGACGTCACGGGTCCGCGTTCCTTTGCCGTCGAGACCATAGACCATCTTGACTTCTTTGGTCCCAAGACGGCGACTGACGATCGGACGTGCGCCAGTCAAGAGTGTGGGCTTGAAAACGATCCACTCGTCCGGTGTCGCCATTCCCTGTACGATTGCTTCTCCGAGACCCCATGCGCCATTGATTACAACTACATCGCGAAAACCGGACTCAGTGTCGAGCGTAAACATGACGCCCGAGCACGCCTGGTCCGAACGCACCATCGGCTGCACTCCGATAGCCAGCGAAACGTCGAAATGATCGAAGCCGCGGCTGGCTCGGTATGAAATCGCGCGATCCGTCCAAAGGGAAGCGAAGCACCGGTGGCACGCTTCGATTAGTCGGTCTTCGCCGCGGACGTTCAGGATCGTGTCCTGCTGACCAGCGAATGAAGCTTCGGGCAGATCTTCCGCAGTGGCAGACGACCGGACCGCCACTTCACTACTGGTTCTGGTCCGCTCGCAGAGACGTCGATAGGCGTCGAGAATTGCGTCATGCACCGGGCGCGGTAACGGAGTATCGAGCATCAGCGCCCGCGCCTCACGTCCAGCCTTGTTTAGCGACTTCAGGTCTTCATGGTCGAGACCGTTCATCAACTCGCGCAGCCGCTTGCCGAGACCGTCAGTCTCGAGCAACAGACGATATGCCTCGCGCGTAGTGGCGAAACCATCGACGGCGCGTACGCCGCGAGGCGCGAGGGAGCGAAATAATTCCCCCAGACTCGCGCATTTGCCACCCACTAACTCGACGTCCCCAGCTCCACACTCGCTCAGGTCCAGCACAAGTGGTGTCGGGTCTTCCTTCATATGCACTCCTCCGGCCAACGGGTCTTAGTTCTCGTACTACGTGAGGAAAACACACAATGACGGGGGCTTCGAGGATTTTGCCCGCTGATCGTACCGGGGCGCCCATGAAGTGGAACAATGGTACAGGTCGGGTTTATCGAATTGAAGTTGTTTTTCAGTCTTTTTGGTACCTTTCTTCTCATCCGCGACAAGCATTTGTGATTTCCAGCCTGGATTATTCGCTCTAACGATCAACACGGGGAGGGAATATGTCGCGCGAATCAGACTTCGAAAAACTGCGGGAAATGTTGAAAGACATCGATCTCTGCATGTTGACAACAGTCGACGAAAGCAACGATCTGCACAGCCGTCCGATGTCACTCAATGGCGACGTCGATGAGGAAGGAAATCTCTGGTTCTTCACTTCGTCAGATTCACACAAGGCGAGTGAGATCGAACGAACGCCGAATGTAAATGTCAGTTTTATCGACCCTGACAAACAGCATTACGTCTCAATCTCAGGCGCCGCTGAGCTGGTGCGCGATCGACAAAAGATAAAGGAGCTTTGGAAACCAGTGTTGAAGGCATGGTTCCCTGATGGACCAGAACAAGCTGACGTTGCGTTACTCAAGGTCAATCTAAGGAAAGCCGAATACTGGGATGGACCATCGAGCACGATCGCGCAGGCGGTCAGTTTTGTGTCGGCGATTATCACTGGCAAGCAGGTCGAGCTTGGTGAGAACAAGAAGCTGAATCGACTCGATCAGGCATAGTCAGGCGCGTTCGCGTCTTGACTTGCAACGCGCTTAGGTCTAAAAGTGGCGACAGCTGCTCTGCCCTAAAAGTCGTAAACAGGTTTTCTCTGTGCTCTCTGAGCCTTTGTAGTTAATGATTTTGCTCAGGAAAAGTCGCAGAGAGAACAGAGGTTGCACAGAGAAGTAGTCCAGCAAGAGACTTTTGAGGCAAGGTGGCGAGAGCAATTCCCCCGCTTCATCGTCTAGTATGCCCGACACAGCCACACCATTGGTGTCATTCCCAAGATTCAATGGAGGAGCACAATGAGAAACCCCAGGAAGTTTTATTTCTTAGCAGCGAGTTTGCTGCTTCTAACAATCGCAATCACAAGTTCGAGCCAGATGACTGCGCCGAAGTCGCAGGAAGCAAAGAAGACAGGTGACTGGGACTTCAACGCCACGATTATTGAAGCGTGCAGTTGCCCGATGTTTTGCCAGTGTTACTTCAACATGCAACCCGCGGCGCATCACGGTCACGCCGGCGGCGGCAGCAACCATTTCTGCAAGTTCAACAACGCGTTTAAGGTGAACAAGGGTCAGTCAGGTACCGTCAATCTGGATGGCGCAAAGTTTTGGGTTGCCGGCGATCTTGGCGGCGACTTTTCTAAAGGTCAGATGGATTGGGCGGTTTTAACGTTTGACCCGTCTGTTACTAAAGACCAACGTGACGCGATCGCGCGCATCCTTGGTCATGTGTATCCGGTCAAGTGGAACTCGTTTACGATCGCCAAGGACGCGGACATGGAATGGGTAGCCGAGTCGCGAAAGGCCCATGCGCGTTTGGGCGGCGGGAAGGTTGCCGAGGTCGTGCTGCGTCATCCCGAAGCGTCAGCCATGACCGATGGTCCAGTCGTGATTAAAAACCTGAAATACTTCGGCGTGCCACGCAACGAAGGCTTTATCATGATGCCGAACGAGGTCGAGGCCTATCGTGTGGGCGACAAGGCTTTCGAATACAAGGGAACGAACGGTTTCATGATCACGATCGACATCGCTTCCCGTGATGTAGCTGCGGCGGGAAAAGAATAGGCGTCTCATCATAACAATGACGCGAATAGTCATTGGTGTCTCAATAGCGCTGCTTTGTATCGGTTTGGTACCGGCGCGTTCCGAGAGTGTCGGAACCAAACCGGGGCGGCGTGTCACTCTGTTGCTGAAAACGCCTGCACTTGATAGCTGGGAGAAAGCTATCGTCAGTTTTCGGCCCAAAGAGGTTTACGATGGTTCGAAAGAACCGCAGAACGAGTGGGATCTGCTTTATGGCGGTCTCAGCCACAACGGCGATGCCAATTGGCTCAAGGTCAATTGCGACAAACACAGTTGGAGTCGCATTAGAGATCTGGGAGAGTTAGATTGGTCTGACGATATCAAGGTCCCCGTTCTGCCCATTCTGCCATGTCGTGCAGATCAGCCTTGCGGTCGTATTCACATCCCGCCACCTCAATCGGGGAAGAAGATCCAGGACGAAGAGTTGAATCCTCATATTGCCAAACCCATCGCGGGGCACATGTACGTCATTCACCGTCAGAGAGAAAGACGTCGTTCTGAACCGCCCTCGCCGGACGCCCTGTTCGATTACTACGCTCTCGTTAGAGTTGAGGAACTGAAGCCGAATGAGAGTTGTACGATCACCTGGAAACGCATTTCAACGCCTCAATAGCAAGAAACTAAGCAACTTCCGCGTCGCCCCAACCCGCCGGCAGCGAGCCGTAAGATAACGCCGCGAGGCTTTGACTCAAAAGTCTCTTGCTGGACTGCTTCTTTGTGCAACTCTGTGCTCCCTGCGACTCTGTGGTTATTTTCCTGAGCAAATCATTAACCACAAAGGCTCAGAGAGCACAGAGAAAACCTGTTTACGACTTTTAGAGCAAAGCAACGCTGCGACGGTTCGGCACCGTACAAACTTCAAAACTATTTTCCTCTGAGTGACCCACTTCAGCTGTTTTTTCCGCGTGTCAATCGGGCGAGAATTTGCTGTTAACGGGACAGCCGAAGATGCCCCTTAGGATTGGACCAGTGGAACACGCTTAAACATCGGTAATTAGCCCGCCAAGATTGGCTTGGACCAGCAGTCCGCAGGACTATTGCAACAATTAGCTCCCAAGGAGAGTGAAATAAAAATGGTTTTAGCGCGCCGCAAGTTTGTTCAATCGGGCTTACTTTATTTCGTTAAAAGTCGCGAATAAGGAACAATACCTCGCACGACAACCTATATACATTCGCGTCTCGAATCCGCTATGGCGCATGTTCGACGTTTCGCCCTTTCATATCAAAGTAGCCTACCGGACGTGTCGGCGGAGGAACTCTTTGAAATGATCATGGACGAAGCTGAAGAAAGCAGATCGGAGAGCTAACCCTATGTTGTTCTCAGGCTGGGGACCGATAGTCCTTGTGGTCTACTTCATCATAGTGTTCGGCGCACAGCAATTGCTTTGGAGCTGGACTGGGGAGGGAAGATACTTCTTTCAGCACCCGTTTGTAGGTTTGCTGATCTTCGCTTTCGCCGGCGTGGTCGTATGGCTGCAAGGCCGTTGATCGGCGGCTCGAAACAGTCGTGCTGATGGCTGGCGTACCAACCGAGGCGTCGATATTGCTGGAGAGTAATGATCCTGATTGCGTTGAGTTTCGCCAAAACACGCCGAAAGGGCAGTTGGATAATTACTTCAAAGTCATTAGCCCGCTCGACGCGATCAATTATGTGCCTCATGCTGCACCCAGCCCGCTGTTATTTCAATTCGCGAGGATTGAGCGATACTTCAATGAAGCGGCGATGGAGCGGTACGCGCAGGCCGCCGGCGAACCCTAAACTTGTTCTCCGGTACGACACCGGACACGAACTCAACGGCAATCGCCCGCTCGTCATCGGGCAAATTGGCGGCGAAAACATATCCGGATAGGACCAATTGGATCTATAGTGCGAAGCAACTTAGTCAACTAAGACGCGGACGCATCGATTGGAGGTGTTGCAATGAAAAGTAAAGCCACGCTGGCCGGTCATCCGGTCCATCCAATGTTAATTCCATTTCCGCTTGCTCTTTGGACCACGTCATTTGCAGTCGACATCCTGTTCTATTTTTTCCGGCACCCGACGCTGCTCGTAATCTCGAAGTTCATGCTTGCGGCCGGTTGCATAGGCGCGCTCGCGGCGGCGGTAGCGGGCTTCATCGATTGGCTGGCGATCAGGGATGGCGAAGTGAAGAAAGTCGCAAACTGGCACGCCCGGCTCAATGTGGCAGCGTTAGTGATCTTTGCGATCAGTTTTTTCCTGCGGACGAGTCGCTACAGTGATCTCGTAGGTCGCAGGCTTACGATTCCGTTTTTGCTTTCGCTCGTCGGCGTGATTCTGATCTCGATCTCAGGTTGGCTCGGCGGTGAACTGGTTTTTCGGTATGGGATCGGCCAGACACGGGACGACACGAATACATAAGTGAAGGCAAAGGACATGTGACGGATTTTTCTTGCAGTAGTATCCACCTGAAGCTTTCACATCCATAGGAATCTCTTCGGAACGGCCGTTGCTAAAAGCACCCCGTCTGATTAGAGAGGAGATTTCTTTGTGATTAAAACGCATTTAGCATTAGCGCTTTCCGTAGTTATAACGGTCATGAGTTTTGGTCTACCGCTAACCGCGAAAGCTCAATCGAATTCGGAGGCCGATAAGATCCGGTCCAAGGTCCATACACTTTCAGCAAGCAAAAATTCGCAAGTTCAAGTGAAGTTCCGCGATGGCACGAAACTCAAGGGTTACATCGACGCAGTGGAGCCGCTGAGCTTCACGCTAAGAGATCCAAAGAACGGAACGACTCAGTCGATCGCTTATTCCGAAGTCGAGAGCATTAGCAAGGCCGGCGATGGCGTCAGTACAAAAACCTGGCTGATCATCGGCGGCATAGCAGCAGGCTCAGTCGCAACCTGGCTGATCGTCAAACCGGCAGTATGTGATGGTGGGGCTCAAACACGTGGAATCTGTTAGGTACGACTACCTGACAGCCCAGCTTATGCAGGGTTTCTAACGGAACCCATAAACAGCAACAGTCCAGTTTGGTTATCTCGAATAGCAAAGAAGAACGGACGATCTACCTTCATTACAAACGGTGGCGGCGGCGCCGACGCAATGCCCATCCGCACTGACGTAGCCGCGGCAGCCACCGTACCCTCTTCGTTTACTTCACACAAACTTTTGTGCATGACCTCGGAGATGTAGATCTTTTCGCCGCCGACCGGTTCCGCTATTTGAGAAAAGTCGGCGCGACCATCGAAAGCCTCTTCCATTCCTAAGCCCGCCAGCATTTCGTTCAGGTTCGCCTCCCACTCGACCTTAAAACGCGGCAACGTCACTTCGCCAGGTCTTAAGCCAAAACTCTTCATCCAACCGTCCCAGTTCTCAGGTGTAAGTTCTTGCTCAAACTGGTCCAAGCCTGTCTGTTCGTCAGGTAAGAAAACGTACATGCTTACGCCACCCTTACCGTAGGGCAGTGCGACTGATTGAAAGTTCTTGCCTTTGTAGTAGAAGTAGCTTTCCGATTGCGACATCATTGGCATTTGCTTTCGCTCTCCGCCGGCAAGGGTAAACACGTCAGGCTTCGTCTTCTTTTTATCGAATTCGTGCTGCCATTGTCCTTTGAAATAAATTGCGTTGATTAGAAACAGGATGTCGCCGTCGCCAATCTCATTGATGATTTTCTCGATCTTGCCTTCAGTGTTTTTGCTGACCCAGGAGTTGATTGTGTCTACTGCGGAAGAATCCCCAAAATCGAGGCTCGCGACTTCAGCTCCGTAATACTGCTTGTTGCGCTCAAGGAATGCCGGCTTAATGGCGAATCCTTTTCTCGACCAAAGTGAGTTGGCGATTTTGAGTTGTATCTTGGGATCTGTTGAAGCCAGCATCGCTTTCAGATCGGCGAAAGCCCGGTTGGCTTCTTCGAGGCTCATTCCGTCAATCTCCAAAGCCCGTGCCATCGCCTGGCGCGTGGTTCCATACGAACCGTTATAGGTCATTGCCAGAGCCAGCATAATGCTCGTCGGAGAAACGAAAGTATTCTTGCTGGTGTCTCCCCTCGGGATCCGGTCGTAAAGCTTTAACGCGAACCTGGAGGTGGCCGCAGTCAATCGAGGGTCGACCTGACTTTGTGATCCAGTGGTTAGAGGGACGTTCGAGCACACGATCAATGCAACAAGAATGGCGACAAGCATCGTCGGAGAATGAGCGTTGAGGGACGATTTGAGAACTAAATGCGGCATTGTCTTAGATCCTTTCACTCGCAGAGCTCAAAGAAAGAACGGGAGAGCCGGACGCAACTTGCAGGTTTATTTTTCAAGATAAACTTCCCGTTCACAACCGTTTGCTACAATCTCGCTGAGGAGACGGCGGTGTCTTAATTTCTCTCTGCGTACCTCGGCGGTCTCCGCGTCTCTGCGGTTTACGGTTGCGGTTCTTTTACCGCTGAGTCGCGGAGACCGCCGAGGTACGCAGTGCATGCTGGCAAACTAAGACACACCTGAGGAGACACAGAATGGGGATCGAGGCGCTGATCGGCGTGCTTGGTTTCACGGCTACGCTGCTGCTCGTGATAGTGGGCTTGTTGAACTTCTCTATCTTTCGGAAACAGCTTCGGATTGCCAAGGAACAAATCGATACTGCTGTGCGGCAGTTGGAGATTGCCCAGAAGCAGCCTGATCTGTACCTGATCCCGCGGGCTGTTACTGAGACGTCGAACCATCTTCGGCTCTTCGTCCAGCACCCGCAACTGCGACCGTATTTTTACAGCGAAGCCGAGTGGCGGCCCGGTGACGACGTCTCGCTCGATGAAATTAAAGCGATGGCGGAGTTGATCCTTAACAACTTCGCATCGGCGTTGATGCATTCAGCGGCGTTCCCGGAGTATCCAGTTCGCGGCGTCGATCGAATCATCATGTTTCACCTCCGTCGCAGCCCAGCGTTGCGAGAATTCCTTCTCGAAAACTTCGAGCGCTTCCCGTTTACGGGTTTGACGCTCCTGTGTCTCAAGAACGAGACGAGAGATCAGGTCGAGGCAGACCTTCGCCGGCTCGTGGAAGAACCGGATGTGGATGATTCAGAGATCGAGCGTCGCAAGAAGCTCTTAGAGCTCTACCAGAATAGCGACATGCGCGAGGCAATTGAGTTCACGTCGTACAGCATGAAGCGACGGCGCTAGACTGGTGTTTTATACTTAGCTCATGAGTTGGCGGCAAAACATACTTACGAAGCCTCGCGAAATTCGGGAGCTACTCAACACGACACGGACAATTGCCGTGCTTGGAATAAAAACTGAGACACAGGCAAGCCAACCGGCATTCTATGTCCCAAATTATCTACAGAGGGCCGGATTTCAGATTATTCCGGTACCTGTTTACTACCCGTCAGTAACGCAGATACTCGGCGAACCCGTTTTTCGAAGGCTCATCGACATTCCGATCGATATTGATCTCGTCAACGTGTTCCGACGATCTCAGGACGTTCCACCTCACGTTGAAGATATTCTGGCGAAGATGCCGAAGGCTGTTTGGTTGCAATCAGGGATTCGCAACGACGCCGCGGCTGAAACACTCGCCAAAGCCGGAATCAAAGTTGTTCAAGATCGCTGCCTCATGGTCGATCATCGCGCTCTCGGATAAATCTGAGGCGAAGTTGTTGATGTGACAAATCGCACATTAGACAGAGCTCAACGCGAAATAGACAACGGAAACGTGTGGCGCGCCAAGGAGATTTTGCAGGGTGCGATAGGCAGCGGCGAGAGCTATGACGTTCAGTTGTTTGAAATGATGGGAACAGTGTTACTGAGAATGGGCGACCTGCCTGAGGCCGGTAGATTTCTGTTTCTTTCGGGTGTAAGACAGCCCGAGTATCTCGAGGCGATCGAGATTTTTCTTTCCAGGTACAGCCGAACGGCGCCGCATGATTTTATTCATCTTCTTCCTCGTAGCGCGCGACTCCGGACGGTGTCCGATTATCCTGACGAGGTCGCCCGCGCGCTTAGAGGGATGAAGTTTCCCGAAGTCTTGAAAGACAAGAATGAAAGGGTCATACAGCCGCGAACGGGAAATGACGTTGGCGCGTGGTTGGCGTGCGGCGCGATCGCATTAGTAACACTCACGTTGATTATTCTTGGCGCGATCAAACTGTGGGAAATGACTCGCTGAAGACGCTTTATTAATGGACTATGTCATTGATCAAATGAAACGCGACGATTGGGAGCAAGTGTCCTTAATTTTTCGTGAGGGCATTGGAACCGGTTACACGACGTTCGAGACCGACGCGCCGTCGTGGGAAAAATGGGACGTGGGCCATCTCGAAGTCGGGCGCCTTGTGGCGCGAAAGGGCGATAAAGTTTTGGGTTGGGCCGCTCTGAGTCCTGTGTCGAAACGAGATGCATATAGGGGAGTGGCGGAACTGAGTGTTTCTGTGACGAAAGAAAGCAGAGGGCAGGGAATCGGACGCACTTTGCTTGAAGCACTGATCGAGGAATCAGAGAAAAACGGGATCTGGACGCTACAGGCGGCGATATTTCCAGAGAACACGGCGAGCGTGAAACTACACCTGCGTTGCGGATTCAGAGAAGTCGGTAAACGTGAGCGGATCGGAAAGCTGAACGGCAATTGGCGTGACACTTTACTGTTTGAGCGTCGGAGCAAAACCGTTGAGTGATTTAACCGCCTCCTCGGTGATGTCGAGTAATCTCTTCCGGACTTAGTCTGAGAAATCGCGCGGCGTTGTTGTAGAAGATGTCGCGCTTCTGCTTCCGCGTCAGGAAGGGTGCTTGCTGGATCGATTTGATCGCCGGTTCGATTACGCCCGGCCAGACCATTTGGTCCGAGCCAAACATAACCCGCTCACCGTAACCACCATCCATAATCGCCCTCAGGTATCTATAAAACGCCGGTCGGGGCTCGACGTTATTGATCACGCTCACCTCGACGTACACTTGAGGGTAGTTAAACAGGAGCGCTAGCAGATCGTCGAGAAGAGGATAACCGGCATGCATGATGTACAGGCGCAACTTGGGATGACGCACGAGGACCTCTTCCAGCGTAAGAGCGCTCTGCAAACGGGCACGAAACTTCTCGTTGCCTAAATAGACCTCGCCTGGACCACCACCGCCGATAT
This sequence comes from Pyrinomonadaceae bacterium, assembly GCA_035646355.1. Classification (GTDB taxonomy): domain Bacteria; phylum Acidobacteriota; class Blastocatellia; order Pyrinomonadales; family Pyrinomonadaceae; genus PSRF01. The sequence goes on from DASRPN010000006.1 coordinate 35,078, forward strand.
GAATCCCGACCGGAATGTCCAGCTCTTCAGCAAGCGCCCAGTAAGGCCCCATCCGCTCGTCGTCCGGTGCAATGCCGCCATACTGATTCAGCACTTCACCCAGCACAGTGAAGCCGCCTTTTTTGTGAAGGGCGCGCATCTCGTCAGGAGACATCGGCTTGTATTCGCCGCCTTGAGATACTGCTGTCCCTGTGCCCGTCGCTCGATCGAGTCTGAAGTCTAACCCAGGGATGAAACGGCCCGGTGCACTCGCCATCCACTTCGCCACGAGTTCCGGTTTCCCGCCGAGCATGCCGAAGATGTTGTACCGCTCCATCACGGCGATCGTCTGTCGCATTACCTCTTCGTCCGTCTTTGGAGACCAAACCGGATTCTTACAGACCTCGGACTTGCTTAAAGCGTCCAGCCACGGTTCTTTCGGATCCCAAAGCGGCATCCGGTCGACTGGTGCGCACATGGGTTGCGGCGGCGGACCGTAGTGAGCCGCAGTTCGAGCGTGCATGTGCATGTCAATGATTGGGAGCTTTCGGGGACGTGATTGCTGTGCGTTGATTGGACCAAAGCACACAGCCAACAGCGCGAGCGCGAGCGAGTTTTTCAGCATCGGGAGGCAGTTCTAAAGCATGGACAGCGTCGAGTCAATGTATGATGGAAGCCGTGTGGACAACTAAGTTGTAGCGTGGAGATAGCAGCCATGCGAAAAATCTTGTTCTGCAGCTTGTTGATGTTGCTGATTGCTGTCAGCACACGACATCTTCTGGTGCACTGAAGATCCTTTTTTATTCCGAACGGTTGATTCCGTTCATCAAGGCTCAGCACAAAGCCGACAAGCGATGAGTTATTAACTGTTCGATGGAGATTGAACCGACCCCTATCATGTAGTAGTTACGAGAACTCACAAACTCCGATGCCTTCACCAAATACCGACAAACTCGCCGTACTCATCGACGCCGAAAATGCGCAGGCTTCAGTCATAGGGGACTTGTTGAGGGAAGTCGCGCGTTACGGCACTGCCACAATCAAGCGCGCCTATGGTGATTGGACCACTCCGAATCTTAATAGCTGGAAAGAGGTTTTCCATAGTCTTGCGATTCAGCCAATGCAGCAGTTCCGGTTCACGATCGGCAAGAACGCGACTGACTCGGCACTGATAATTGATGCAATGGACTTGCTTCATGGCGGCAAGGTAGACGGGTTTTGCCTCGTGTCTTCGGACAGCGATTTTACGCGCCTGGCGACCAGAATCCGCGAGGCAGGTCTTGCAGTTTACGGTTTTGGGGAAAAGAAAACGCCGCGTGCATTTGTGGCTGCGTGCGATAAGTTCATCTACACCGAGATTCTTCGTGCACCTGTTGCTAAACCCGCTGCGATCGAGGCGCCACAGGCGTTGAAGCCACTTCTTACGGCCGCAGTTGCCGCTGCCGCAAAAGAGGATGGGTGGGCTCCGCTGTCGAGTGTGGGTTCATTGGTCGTAAAGGGAAATCCGTCATTTGATCCGCGGAACTATGGGTGTGAGAAGCTTGGCGAACTTGTTGGCCGTCAGACTTATCTTAAAGTGAGGAAAGTCCCTGCGACCGATAAATCGCCAAATTCTCAAATCTACGTTCGGCTCAAGTAACTAACAAGGGCTCAACTCCATTGCGGCGGTGGAGGAGGAGTGGCGGGCGTCACGTTTCTGCCATAGAAGGCCTTCATGTCGGGCTTCAACCAATGGATCAATAGAGGAATACAAACAGGTAAACAGCAAGCGCTGGTTAAGCCGAGGCAGATGAGCACCAGTCCAAATACCCAGACCCAGCTTTGACGCGGCAGGAACGGCGCTGCCGCAAAAGGAACGGCCAGCATCAGCCCGAGAACAATAAATACACCGCCCATTATTTTTGCTTCGGCCTCACTCATGTCCTGGTCAGGTTCGACGAACAGGAACACGACTCCCATTACTAGCGTCAGCACATACAGCAACGCCATGCATACGCAGTAAACGACGTACCACTTGTGGGCCGGCGGGGCGGCTTGGTTCAGAAAGGCGCCGCATCGCTTACACGCCTCGTCATGCTCCCAGTTAACAAGACCGCATTGTGGACATTTCTTGGACATGATCTTCCGCGAAAAGGACTGCCAATCCTACCACGCAAAGCCATAGAGAGTAGGAGAATATGACGGCCTTATACCACTGAAGAGATCTGTTGTGCATATCGCGGCGGCGCGCATATTCTCGTTGGTATGTCGGACTTAATGACCAGGATCCTGATTGGTGTCGTCGCTATCGGGTTCATTCTCGTGTCGCTTTTTCTGACAAAGCCTGACAGCAGCGGTGGCCGCCTTTCGCGCAAACTATCCATTGCTAATGCTGTTGGCTTAACGTATATCGCATTGAACCTGGCGGTCTTGTTTGTCGTTCCGTTTGCTTGGGTGTTAATTGAGGCATTTGGATAAAGGGCAATGATAATTGTATTTCAACGCACTGGTCAGAGAAGGTACGCGATCGAGGCGCAACGCCCAGATTTTCCTGCTGTTGTGATGAATCCCGCTCCAGGTTACGACCAGTTCCTGCCGCACGACATGATGCATTTAGTGGTCGAGGCGCAGCTTGGACTCACTCTCGGTGTATTCGGACAGTTGGCCCAAGGCGGTGACGCCGGCACGTTTCATCTTCCTTTGCAGCAAGACAAGAGCGCACGAGAAACAGCACGAGCCAGAACTCGTATAAAAGCGCGCGGCGCCAAACTGTTAAAAGAAGGACGAGACGAATCAGCGCGCTCCGAACGAGCAACTTACATCTGCTGGTACGAATGGCTGGCGCGATCTCAGTCAAGCGAACTGAGAAAACGCGCGCAGGGAATGGCTAAAAACGCTGAGCAAGTCAAAGACTCTGCCAGGGCGACGGAATTGCGTGGATTAAATAAAAAGAAGCTGGACGAAATCTGCGGACATCTGGATCGCTTGAGCGCTCATTGGTCCACGTTGGAAGTTGGACAAGCTATGGCGGTGCGCTGGCCGGATTTGTCGATCGTCCCGAACTCAACTTCATAGCTTGTCCTGGTGATGGACGTGAGCCGTCGATAAATCACTTTGTACTGCCTACAAGTGACGGAGCTCGATATCGCTCAAACTGCATCACATGAGTCATCGAACTCGAAACGATCGCGAAAAGGAGTCGGCCGTCAGTCCAGAAGACTGCCGCGTATTGTTTGTTGTCAACGGGATCCAACAGGATAAGCACAGCTCTTTGTCCAATTAAGCGACCTTCCCGATCGTACCTTGGACCCGCCTCAATGACTTTGACCACGGATTTCACGTCTTTAGTAAGCCATTCATTAGCCTTCTCGGGTGAGTGAAATTGAGAAGAAGAGAACCAGACGTTGATGAAATAAGTTGACCTGTAGCGGTGAATATAAAAACCACCGCCCCCATCCGTGGCCCTGCCACAGGCCCTGCTCTCGAGGTAAAACCCAATTGGCGAGATCAGTACACCGAGAACGAACGTAGACAGGAGTGCAACGATTGCCTTAGAAACGTAAACAAGAACGCGTCGCGCTACTGCTCGCCGGGATGTCATTGGATTTACCACTCATGACGAAACAGATTGTTCCATTAACTGCACTGTGTGCTCTAATATCTAGTTGAACGGATGAGAAAGAAAACGCTACTCAGTGTCTGTTTCATTGTTGCGGTCGCGTCAGTCTACTTACTCAGCTGGTTCGCGTCTTCGATGGGCATTCGCCTCCCATTAGTTGGGTTTGTCTCTCCGATAATTGCAGCAATGATCATCGTGCCGCTCCTGCTGGTTCCAATGACCGCGTTGAACGCCCACATTCTCAAGTGGCGTAAGGACCATGGGCGAGACATTGAGACGGAAGAGAAACATGAATTCGACGACGCCGGCATCATAAGCCTCCGGCCAAGACAACCTCATGAACATTCGTCGACCTATAGCAGGTGGGGCGATGATAAGTGAACCATTGAGTGTGGCCCAACCTTAGATCCAATAGAACACAGAAGGATCTTCGTTCATCAGTTGCCTGAATAGCCACGCATACAGTGCGGCCCCCGAATCACCGTTGGTGAAGAACACCAAGGCTGACTTTCTTGCCGGTTGTACCCAACAGAAATTCTTGAAACCTGGCCCATCGCCCCAGTGAAACAGCGACGGCGTTTTCGACGAACGATCAACTCCCCAACCTGGCGCCCAGGCGATATCGCGGTTCACATCAACTCCCGTCTTAAAATCATCTGATCCTGGCACGGTTTTTAAGACGTTCGCGAGGAATACAGCGTAATCTCCGATCGTCGTCTGAAGTGAACCGGCCATATTCGGAGATAGCGCTATCGGCAGGAAGGGTTGTTTGTTCTGTTGATACGCCGTAGCGATCTGTTCGTACGTAGCTGACGCTGGATTAAGGCTCGCCTTTTTCGCTTCTTTTATTCCCGCGGCAGCAACACCGGGAACGCGAGTCACTTCCAACATTCGCGCCACGTCGGGAGGTTTAGACTGAGCTAGTGTTTCCGTTGTGAATTTGCCGGTTGAGCAAACTGCCGCACCGGCGAGCATGCCGGCGAACATTCGTCTATTCATGTTGGGCTCTGTAGTTGGAGTATTTAGATCATGATACCCGCAACCAAAAGTCTCATTGACCAAGAAAATCGCAAACGCTGCTCACTCGACATCGAAGACGACTTGATTCGTCGCGCTGCTGTTTGCGGTGCGATCCGTCACCGTGACTTTCAGAATGTACCGGCCTGGAGCGAGTGTCTTTAGTCCAACGTTCGCGCCGTAAGGTATTCGAGCGAGATCGGCGTTCGGTTCCACCACCACCGGTAGCACCGGACTCACGACCACGCGCTGACCGCCTCCTCGTTGAATTTCAATTCGTGCGTCGAGTTTTGCCGGGGCCGATGTAGCTGCGTTGTAGATGATCGTAAAGAACGTAAGCGTCGACTCGCGCGAAAAGCGATGGTCCACGCTGAACAACACTTGATCGCCGCCGGCTTTCTTGTCCTGAATGGAGTTCGAGATGTGTCCGCCGAGCAACAAAGAACTCAGCGTTAGTTTCTTCGAACTCAGATCCGGAATGTCGATCCACTTCCCAGCACTGCCGACACTTCCGGTTTTGTCGTCGCGCGCAGCTACACGCACCTGATAAATGCCCGGTTTGAGCGGCAGCTTGTGACTATACACAACTGATGGATCTTTAAATGCGGTCGCCGTCACGGGATTCACATTGATTCGTGTTTTGAAACTACCAGCCTGTTTGCCCTGATCGTTGAGCACGACTCCCGCGAGATCAATCGCGGCCGGCTGTTTGCCGTCGGCACCATAACCAAGGCCTTCCGTCGACATCTGCGTCGCCGCTGTCATCACCGGACCCGAGCCAGGAACATCGACAAAACTGACCGAGAGTTTCGTAGAAAGATTGGTGCGCGCGGAAGGAGCGGCGAGTGCGGACATCAATGTGCCACCCACGTTTGAGGGAGTGTCAGTGGCGGCGGTATCGGTTGCAGGTTTGTTCGCTTCGCCCGCGTCCGGCTTTGGTTCGGTTGAAAAGAAGCCACGCGCAATGCGCACAGACAACTCGGGCCGGCCCGGGATACTGATTTCGAGTCGTTTGAAGTTTGGTGATTTTTGGTCTTCGCTGTTGGGCCGCCAGGCGAGCAGATAGTAGTTGGAAGTTTCGCGCAACGCCTCGTTGATAGCAGCGTTGACAGCTCCCGTGTTGAAAAACGCTCTTCCGCCGGTATCCGCTGCCAGCGCATTCAGACCGTCTTGCGACGCTTGTAATTCGCCTAAATTCGTTCGCGCTAGTCTCCCGTCCGGGTCAACTCGATTGCTACTAGCGTCAATCGACGCGGCCAGGTCGCGCGCGTCGATCGAGTAAACCACTAAATTGCCACGCACAGCGGCGTCAGCAATGCGACTTATCTTGTTGCTGTATCCCGTGCTCCTGTCGTGCAGGAAGAATCCATCAGAAACGAAAAACACGAGTTTACGACCGGACATCTGACCAGCGGAACGCATCAGGCTCTCTAGCACGGTGAGCGTCGCGGACGTAACCGATTCACTCTGTCTCATGAGCATGTGCGCGCGATCCTTAACAACGCGTTGAGCCCCCTCACCAGTCATTCCTGAGGTGGATTTCCCGCCGCGCACACGCGCTGCCACAGGACCACCACTTGGCGGTCCGATGCCGCCCGGAACTCTGATGTTGTTGGCTTTCATCAACTCCGTCGCGAAGAAGCTCAAGGCAGACTGATCGCCTTGTTCGATTCGCATCGCCTGGTATTCAGTCATTGGAATCTGTTCAGTGTCGCGAACCGTGTATGGTCTGTGGTTCAAACGACCGGCAGCCGCGCGGACCACTGACTTGTGATCTGAAAACCTTTGCAGGAAACCGAGCTGGCCGCTAGGTGTGGCGATCGCGACCTGATCCTCGATCGACATCTCGTTATCGACGAACTCGATGATAGCTTTGCGAGTTCGCTGAACACTCGCGGCGCTGAGGTGTAGATCGTCGATGAAGAAGATGATTGTGCGACCGCGATACGTCGCGGCGGTTGGTGTCATTGGCACCGCAGCGGCAGCTTTGGCAGCAGACTTCTCCAGTTTTTCTTCACGAACCGTTCCGGTGATCACGCGTTCGAAGAACGAAGGCATGACTGGGCGGCCGTCAACCTTGAGTAAGAATTCTTCGGGCTTGAGTCCCTCGACAAAGCGGCCTTGTTTGTCGAGAACCACGACGCTGGTTTGAACGAGCTCTGTTGTAATGCGTATGGGGTCGTCATTAGCCGGTCGCGGATCCTGCCCCAAAGCGGCGGTGACAACGAGCGAGATCGTTAAAACACTGGTAATGATCTTCTTACTGTTCATGTAAAGCTCACGTGGATCGAACCCAATTCCAGAGGTGCACTTTAGCATGATTAACCAAGAGAAAGTATTATGCCGAAGTCGACGCAGACAGACGTGAGGTGATCAAATGAAGCAGGTTATCAGCGCACTCCTAATTCTTATTATTCCAAGTGTTGCAGCGGCTCATCCTGGGGGCGGGCTTATCGCCTTGGATGCAAATACGGTGATCTTCGGGGATTCGATGTACAACTCTATTTGGCGACTCGAGAAGGGCAAGAAGCCGCAAGCGCTAGTCAAGAACTTTCACGCACATTGGACCACTCGCGGACTAGACGGCCAAATCTACTCAGAGTCGTTTCAGGAGATCGGCGGCGCCGCTTTTCGCATCGATCTCGACACCGGCAAGAAGGTCAAGGTTGCCGAAGAATCCGACATCGCCACCTTGGTTTTTGCCGTCGGCAAACAAGGTGAAATCATCTTTCAGAACGGAACGCAGATTATGGAACGGAGCCGTGGCGGAAAGGTGACGCGGTTCCGAGGCGTGGGCGATGTCGCGCAAGGCCAACCACCGTTGCAGCAGGTCATCGCCTATAGTTGGGCGACCGATGAAACTCTTTACCTCTCGGACGGCGGCCACCTCCGACGCGTGGGCAGCGACGGCGTGGTGTGGTTGGTATCGCGAATCGACGGCAAGGTGATCGAGCCGAAGATCTGGAACTCTACAGGTGCGCCGCGGATTTGGAGTATTGCGATCGACGACCAAAAACGAATCTATATGGCACTGCCCGATATCGGTCATGTCGTTCGCCTTGATCCCGACGGCTCGCAGCACGTGGTTGACAGGAGCGTTGGTGGTTGGCGTGTCACGGCAGTCGCAACGTTTGGTGATTCTGTATTTATGCTCGAAAGCAGCGACTCGACCAACGATGGTCAGCGCGTGCGTGTCATCCGCGGCTCCGGAAAGGCGGAACTGCTGGGCCAGGTTGAGCCTTAAGTTCTGCACAGCAACTTCGGTGCACTACCACGATTCCGGCCTCTAGCGCGCTGTGAGGCGTGGCAGCATCTGTTCATTCCATTTATCGAACTCGCTCATCAGTCGCTCGAGTACGGCGGGCAGCTTTTTACTAAAATCTGCTTGCTCACGCTGATCGACGGATAGATCGAAGAGCCGGCGTACGTCGCCATCACGAAAGAATTTCCATTTTCCTTGTCTCACCGCGTCCTGCGTATAGATGCGCCAAAAGAAAGTGCGATCAATGACCGGACTCGCGCCTTTGAGTACGGGAAGCAAATCAATTCCATCAAGTGAACGACCGGCATCGGCATCTCGATTAGCGGCAGCGAGAATTGTGGCGGTCCAATCCATTGTTATCGCCATCTGTTTTGTCACGCGATTACCAGGGACGACGCCGGGCCACCGAACAATAGCCGGTACGCGAATTCCACCCTCAAGCAGATCGCCTTTCTCTCCAGAAAATGGCCATTGATATGAGAATCGCTCACCGCCGTTATCACTTGTGAAAATTACCAAAGTTCTTCTATCAATTCCGGCAGCTCCTAATGATTGCATTACCCGGCCAACGCCATCATCTAAGCTTTTCATCATCTCGGCATACAACTTCAGAGAACCGCCGGCACCCATCTTCAGGGGCTCAATTGTCTTATCTGAGAAGTTGATGGTCTCTCCACCTTTTGGTCCCTGCCACGGCCAATGCGGCGCTGTGTAATGCAAGCTCAGGAAAAAAGGAGCACGTCGACGTTTCTTCACAAAGTTTACTGCACGTTCGGTTAGGAGATCGGTGAGATAACCATTGCGAGTCACGGGAGTCACATTCTCGTACAAGTCGGGCTGGCCGAGACCGTTCTTGTGTAGAAAGTAGTCTCCAGCCCCAGCGAGGATTCCAAAGAATTCATCGAATCCGTGCGCATTCGGACCCCACTCTGGACGAAACCCGAGATGCCACTTTCCGAGCAGCGCCGTGTCATAACCGCTCTGCTTAAGCAATGAGGCAATTGTCGGATGGCTTGGCTCCAGGCCGACGTTCAGGTTCGTGGCCTTTAGTGGTTCTTCCAAACCAATTTTGAACCGCGCCGGATATCGACCTGTGATGTATCCGCATCGCGTCGGTGTGCAAACGGCTGACGCCGAATAAGCATCGGTGAATCTGGTGCCATGTAATGCAAGGGAATCGATATGGGGCGTGCGGTAGTCGGGTCGACCGTAACAACTAAGATCGCCCCATCCTAAGTCGTCAGCGAGAATAAAGATTATATTTGGGCGAGATTCTTTTGCACCGGGCGACTGTTGAACCATCTGTTCGCGTGCAACCGAACCAAGCCGTTCGCTCAAGATCGCGGGACCGGCGGCAAGGCTTTGGACGAATTTTCGGCGTGTAAGTTTCATTGCGCTCTCTCCATGTTATTCAAGCTTGCCGTCGTACCATTTCAATGATCAGTTTCTTATAGGGGTGTCATCGAGTTGTTTTATAGACCACTCTGAGTCGTCTCGCTATGGACAACTGCTCAAGCACATCAGTGCTGTCGACAAACTGATCGATCGAACCAACATTTGGTGTGATGCTCTTTACCTTCGGATCTCGGATGGCCTTCTTTATAGCACTCGCGAATGCGTCGCCGTGAATTACCAGGTAAGGTCTGCCGAAATACTTTGTAACCTTGGTGGGCAGTGGTTTGGTGATTTTCAAAGCGTTGTGCTGCCGCGCCACAATCGAATATGCCAGCGCCAGTTTCCGTTCTCTCGTTTTCCACGTTCTTGCTAGTAGTACATCCCGCAGGACGGGCGTCAGTTTGTCGCCGATCTTCAGTTTGACGAACGCGGTTCCAAACCATTTGCTGTACGGCGCATACTTCTTCTCCATCAAGAATGCCAGCTTCATAATTTCGCGAACGAGGCGGGCCGCAACTATTTGAGAACCGAGCTCGTCGCCGGCGTCACCTGTGCGTCCAGCAAACGCTTCCTCCTGGGAAATTTTTGTCCACTGCGCTCCCAGCAGATATAGCCAGATGTCTTTCGGATAAAACTCAAGCTTTGCGCGGATCTTCTGAAGCTGGCCCAAGCCGTCATGGTAAACCCTGCCGCTCACGACTTCTAAAAGCCTTTGCTGCGGAAAGGTTAACCAGTCAGTCACTTCGATCTTCTTTGCCGGATCCAAATTCAACCGTGCTTCAAAGAACGACTTCAACGTAAATATCTGGACCATGTGGTCTACTGGACCACGTTCAATCTTGACGGGAAGCCTGACGCCGTTTGGCTGTGGCTTACTGAAGCTCGTGGAATAGCCCATGAATTCGTAAGGCAAATTATTCGATAAGCTTTGGTTAATTTTGTGTTCGAGTTTTGAGTAATCCTGCGGCGTCAGGAATAGAAGCACACGCGGTCCCCAATGATGATCGCGTGATATCGCGGTATCGAATTCCAGCACCTCCGAACCCCAGCCAATCACCGCAGCGGAGTAGCGTAGGTTTGGGAATTCTCTGTCTAGGATTGGCCTCACCTGGTTTTGGTAGAAGAGTTCACAGAGCTTGAGGCCAGGTATGAATTTGGGCATTTAAAGTATGGTTACTTTTCGACTTCAGGGTTGGCTGTAGCTCACGACGTGTACCACCGCCCCGGAAGGTTCGCTTCGAAATATCAGTACTATTTCCTCCCGCGCGCGCACCGGAAGAAATTCTATCGTCGTCACTGCAATCTCCTCGCGCCCTTGGTTATTCAGCTTTCCTTCCACTCTGACTTGCCCAACTGCTGAACCACCAACGTTTGTGACCGTCAGTGGAAGGTGAAAGAGCTCTGTCTCGTTGCGAACTACACCTCGCTCAATCTTGAACTGCGGCGGTCCAGTTGGCTGATGGATCCACAACCAAAGAATGGCCGCAACAAATCCAAGCAGTATGATGAGCGAAACAGCCAGTGAGACCCACTCGGCACTCGAACGAGGCGCCGCGGCTTCGGTTTTTCCAGTCTTGTTCATACCGCCAACCTCCCGGCTGCTCCGCCAACGCTGGCAGGTAGTCCCAGAACAACGATGTAGCTGACCCATAGGTCAGGTGAGTCGTTGAGATCAATCAATTGATATAACCAAAGCATGCCTCCAGCCATGACGAGTGAGATCATGTAAGCGATAGTGGTCTCCACGAGAGGCGCATTGAAACCGCCACGGTGCTCTTGCCGCGCCTCCGTTGCCACGAAGTTTGAGGCGAATACGATCATGTAAGAGATCACGAGCGAGGCACCCACCATGCCCAGCAACTGCGGATAGCCGAGGCCGATGGCTATTAGTGGTATCTCATAAGTTGGTGCGAGCGTCAGCGCGATGACCGTCGCTCCAAGCGCGGTGGCGCCCGAGCGCACGATGATACGTTCACGCATATCATGGCTCTCCCTGGGTTCGGCACTTCTTCCGTCTCCGCCTTTTTCGTGTCCCTCCTCCTTTTCGCCAAGAAGGAAATCCGCGAGGCCGACGCCGAGGCTAAATGGCAAACCTTCCATGCAGAGACGACCGACGATAGCATTCAAGCCCGCGTCAACTTGGAGAAAGCCAATTAAGAAAAGGCCGACAGCGGCGGCGACTAGCCCAGTAGCGAGCGCTTGGGTTGCCTCGATCAAAGTGCGAAGCCAGGGGACGCTTCGATTCGATCGTCCCGCCGCTGCCCTTTCGAGGACCACGAGTGCTATGAACGTTAGCGCGAGCGCGCACAGCATTCGAGGCGGTCCGGCGGTATTTCCGCGCCACCAGATTTCCATCGTGTAGAGAAATGGCATTCCGAACAGAAAAGCTCCTGCCAGCTCATGTATTAGATGGCGCAGTTCGGTTCTGAAAGGTGACTGCTGCGTGTTCTTCGACATTCAGCTCCGGCTTGTCAGATATGGTAATTGCAAAACATGGTAACTGAACGAAACAGCAGTGGAGTAGGGAAGGTTTGGTGAACCACGCGAGTTGAATAAATCCGTATGAAGGCAATGATCAGCTTCGCGGCTACGATGCTCGTGCTTGGTGAGTTGCGATTAACTTCGCGCAACGTAACTCTACCGCGTTCTCTTTCTAAGCGGCGCGGTTAGTGGCTCCAAAATTCTCTTAAACGGCCCTGGGCGGTAGTTAGCCTCATCCGTATATTTGCCGCCTTCGATGAAGTCCGCGTAAGTCAGAAGCATCTGCCGTGACTTACCTTCTTCATACACGCTGAGGAAGCCGAGGTATCCTTCAGCCCCGAATTTCTGTTGCGGTGGTTCAACCTGCACCCAACACGCTATTGTCTCGAATACTCTGTCGTAGTCTTGGGTGGAGATCAGTTGTTTGCCGCGAGAGTAATCTGTGTCCAACGGGTAGAAGATCCAATAATAGGCGTGATCCTTGGTCCGGATAAACCAGTACGCCACCATACTCGCGTGCCCATCTGAAAGTTCAATCTCTATCGAGGATATGATCGGATCACCTTGCCATTCGGCGATGTGCTTGTGAATCGGTGGCGCAGGCTTAGCCCATTCGTCACAGAGAGCTGGGCAAAGGTCTAACTTTTTCATCGTGGAGAAATAGGTCAAGTCCCAACCGAGCGGCTGATTGGACGAGGCGTTCTCCCATTTCTCCGAACATCTCTTTGGACTGGTCGGTGCTGATCGCTGGCACAAGCTCCACGACGACTCACGGAAACGAAGATCATTTCGCACCGCAGCAACCAAAACGCCAAGAGAGAAGGTTATAAGCGCGGCCAGTAACCTCGGTGCAAAACGTCGCATGTTTTTACTCCTTTGGATCGTTCGTCCATTATAATCGGAGTTCGTCATGAACAACATGCTTCGGAACATTTCGTTCGGCGCAGTCCTGCTTTTGGTCGCTGGAACCGTGGTCACAGCTCAAGAATGGCGCGGAATCGTATCGCTCAAATCAACGCGGCAAGATGTTGAACGACTCTTTGGAGTTCCGAAGAAACCCCATGAGGCAGCTCCCAGGAAACCTTTGCGTTCCAAAGTTGGATAACAGAATCCTAGTGATGCGAAAGCTTGTAATTGCTTCAGCTGCGATGCTGTTGATGATCGTTGCGTTAGTGTGTACGGCGCAACCCGATCGTCAACAACAACGACCGCCTAATATTGTTTTTATTCTCGTCGATGACCTGCGCTGGGATGATATCGGCGTGGCCGGTCACCCATTCGTCAAGACGCCCAATATCGATCGCCTTGGTAACGAAGGCGCACTTTTTCGAAATGCATTCATTACCGATCCCCTTTGCTCACCTTCGCGCGCTAGTTTTTTGACTGGCCAGTATCCACACACTCACGGGATCACTGATAACGTCAACCGTTCCGCGGCAAGTCATCAACTCACCACGTTCCCGTTTCTGTTGCGCCAATCGGGTTACACAACGGCTTTCATAGGCAAGTGGCACATGGGGAACGACGACTCCCGGCGCCCCGGTTTTGATCGGTGGGTTAGTTTTAAAGGACAGGGGTCTTACCTTAATCCTGAGATCAATGATGATGGCAAAGATGTGAAGCCCAACGGGTACATTACCGATCTTCTCACTGGATATGCCATTGAATTCATAAAGCGGAGGCACGACAAACCTTTTCTGGTTTATCTTGCGCACAAGGCTATTCATCCCGAAGTCATGCAGCATGATGACGGGAGCGTCAACTTGGCCCACGCTGAACAGTTCATACCGGCACAAAGGCATCGGAATTTATTTATTGGGGAGAAGATCCCGCGACGTCCTAACGCGGGGCGACCGCCAACCGGCAAACGTGCTCTTGAACGAAAGATAGGTGATCTGCCTCCATTGAGCGCTAACACGGCGACGAGCGATGAAGCCGTACTGGGCCGCCTGCGGTCATTAATGGCGGTTGAAGAAGGAGTCGGTGAGATCCTAAACGCTTTAAAAGAGACAGCGCAGCTAGACAACACTGTGATCGTTTTTACTAGTGACAACGGTTACTTCTATGGTGAACATGGCCTGAGCGTCGAACGGCGGTTGGCTTACGAGGAGTCTATCCGCATGCCGCTTCTGATTCGCTATCCAAAAGCAGTTAAAAGTGGAGTAGTTCGCGATGAGTTTGCACTGAATATCGATCTGGCTCCGACTCTACTTGAACTGGCTGGTGTTTCTGCGTCGATCAGAATGGAAGGACGTTCGCTTGTGCCATTGCTGAAAGGCGCAAAGACCGAGTGGCGTAAGTCGTTCTTAGTCGAGTATTACTCCGACAAAGTATTCCCGCGTGTTCGTCAGATGGGCTACAAGGCTGTTCGCAACGAGCGCTGGAAATACATTCACTATTTCGAACTCGAGGGTATGGACGAACTCTACGATCTCAAAGCCGACCCGTACGAAATCAAGAACATCATTCGTCAGCCTTCTGCAGCCAAAATAGTTGAAGCGATGAAGCAGGAAATGGACCGGTTGCTAAAACCCTCAATCGACAAAAACTAGCATCCCGCAAAAAAAAGTTATTCCTCAATGATAGTTTTCGCCTCCTCCTTTCGCCTTTAACAATCGGGCGCAAACATCGCGCACTTTTGACGTTTATTGGTTGAAGGAGAAGTCATGAAAACACGTAACGCAATCACAAAGCTCATCACTAAAACTATGGCTGTGGCCGTGTTGGCCGCTGCCGGCCTTCTTTGCGCAACCGGTTGGCTACAACCGGTCCAGGCACAAACTGGCGACGGAAGCGTGAAGTTCATATCTTACGCATCGATCGGAATGGTCCACGGAGAGAGGGCTCGCCTCACTGTAAGTAACACGGAAGAGTCGTCCGGAACCCTCTCATTGTCGTTCAGCTACTACTTGGCCCATCAGAGCCACGCTACGCTCAGCGATCCCTTTTACGAAACGGAATGGATGCAAGTGCCGCGGGGAGAACTCCGGTTCTCGGAAGTCAGGCGTGAAGATCTGAAGACTGAAGGCGAACCGAAAACGGGACGCGCACAGATGATAGTAAGACTAAACATGATCGCTCCCGCCGGTAGTAATCCAGAGCATTTCCTTGGCTCGGTGGAAGTCACTAAGGATGATGCTCTGGGTGATGGCTCCACACAGCTAGATACCAAATACGGAATGATTATTCTGGCTGCTAAGCGGTCCAAGCATCTCCATCCGATCAGCTTCCTTCCCGGAGAAAGGCTGAGCTATACCTTCATCAATCCGAACGAAGAGGGCAGCCAAGCTGCGCGCGTTACTACGTATACCTACGACGGGATGGGCCGTCTCATTAGCCAGACCGATCCGGTCCGGCTGCAGCCGGGAGAGTGGTACATCGTCAATATCAAGCGCGAGGACCTGCGCGTGCCCGGTGAAGAGTTGACGGGGCGGTTGCTGGTGAGCACTGTTATTGAGGTTGTATCAATGGACGGCTCCGTGCGCCCGGTTAATCTCCATGTTTCGACGGAACGCGTCGATCGCTCAGGCAGTTCGTCATCTGGACCCTATTTCACTGGCAGTGTCACGGTTTCTGGCGATGGTTTCTGAGGGGAACTGTCAGGTATCAGGCCGGAAAGTTTCACTACTTCCCGGCCTGAAGTTCTTCAATAGGGCGTTAGGGAAATTCCCGCTTGGCTACCCCAAACGAACTGCTAGCGACTAATGGCTGCGCGATTCGCCTCAGACTGCTGTGAGATCATGACGAGGAAACCTCCCAAGCAAAACGATCGATCTAACGTCGATCGCTACGGCCGAACAGCTCTGCATTACGCCGCTTCAGAAAACAACATGGTAGAGGCTCAGGAACTAATTGCGCGTAGTGTTGATGTAAATGCCAAGGATGACAATGACTGGACGGCGCTTCATTTTGCGGCGCAGTCCAACTCGTTTGAAGTTGCTAGATTGTTAATAGAGGCAGGAGCGGAAGTTGATCCTGTCGATTCATTTGGCAACACGCCGTTATCAACTGCGGTCTTCAACTACAGAGGAAACGACACCGGGCGGACTATTAACGCGAGTCCAGGGTAATTATCTTGACGATTCTTGCGGTCTGTCCGAAAGTTATGAGACGACGTAAGCCGTGGATCGATGAAGATAGGAGTTGGCGAATGACTTTACATCTTGTCCGAGGGAGCGGATTAATAATACTGCTTGTTTTGTGTACGTTTTATCCATTTTTCTCCGGAGAGTACGACGCATTGGCGACCCCACTATCAGGGATGGCTCAGGTGTTAGGCGTGCTTGGACTGCTGTTCGTGCCGGTGGGTGTCTTGTGGCTGATCTATGAATTGCGGAAGCGAGCGCGCGCAAAGAGTAATCTCTCGACAAAAGCACGAGGGTATTACTTCGCGCTCGCTTCGATGGTTGTCTTTTCGCTTATCGCAATCGCCGTTTCTTTTGGCGCGTTTTTGAGCCAGGGCCTTTCTTTTGGTTTCTTAACGCTCGCTTTGTGTTTTTACGTCGCCTCAAGATTGACACCAGGATTGAAGTCGCTGAAACACGCGGAAGAAGAAGGCTTTAATTATGTACCGCTTTATCTCGTTTTGGTACCCGGCATGGTACTCATTTTTCAGTTGGCGCTTGCTCCTCGCGCGACTAACTTCAGCAGAAATCGTGCGATCGCTCAGAGCGCAGAATTGATCGGCGATATCGAGAAGTACCACGCCGAGCATGGACGTTATCCAGCTTCTCTGCTGGCTCTTCACAAAGACTACAAACCATCTGTTGTGGGCATCGAGCAGTTTCATTACGCGCCCAACGGAGAGGCTTACAACTTGTTCTTTGAGCAGCCTACATTCCTACTCGATTTCGGCATTAGAGAGATCGTGATGTACAACAAGCTTGATGAGCATCTGATGGTAAGTCATGCCGCGTGGATTCTAACGGCTGCACCTGAACAGTTGGCTGCACGGCAGGGATGGCACACGTCCCACGACGCCTCAAGCCAGCATTGGAAATACTTTTGGTTTGATTGACTCAAGTCGTCGCGTGCGCGGCAGCCATCACCGTAGCCGCTTCGCAAGCCATTCGACGATCAACTCCACCGCGTCGGCCCGCATCATCACCGGCGGCGGGAGCTTCGCATAGTTGCCCGGGAAGCCGTCGGTGTCCTGCACGAAGAGATGGTCGAGATCCGTCAGCACGCGCGCAGTAACGTCCTTGTTTCCGCCTTCCTTAAACGCGGCTTCTATTAACGCCACCTCCGCGGGCACCGCCTGCTGGTCACGCGAGCCGGTGAGGATCAGCACCGGCGTTTTCACGCGGCGCAT
>DASRPN010000007.1:0-5584 GCA_035646355.1 Pyrinomonadaceae bacterium
GTCGGACTTGTCCTTATCTGGTAGATACCAGCGTCACCTCGTTTCGATTCCCGAAGATCGATATCTTCCCAAAGACCGGCAATCATCTTGTAGCCGCCGACTTGCAACGGCCAACCCGGTGAATCATCTGCGACGTCAGGATTTGACGCCGGCAAAATACGCAGAGGCGGATCGGAGAAGAAGATGTTGCCGTTCGTAGAGAGGGTCAGCTCGGTGAAGTTTTCGCCGAAGAACGGAAACGTAAAACCGGCCGGCAGTAAGACGTCCAAATACCGATCGTCGCCGTTGGGCCTGTGACGAACGCTGGTGTCTGTTGTCAGCGGTGCAGCTCCACCAACGACGACGTCGTACGGATCGCCACTGAGCGCCGGGATTGCGATGGGCAACTCTCCGGGAACGCTTTCGTTGCCGTTGTCGTCGAAACAAACAACACGAATCATTCCAACCGTGTGACGGATCGGAATTGAGACCTGCACGGTCATAGTGGCCGCAGGCGCTCCTGGCAACACGCCTTTCAACGGAAAAACTTGTCCGGTTACGCTTTCAACGAAGCTGATTTCATACAGTTTTGGAACACCGCTCGCAGGTCCATTGTCGCCTACCGCGGTGTAACTGATCTCGAGGTTGCGTCCGTTTTGCGAGTTGAGACGAAGATTCGTGATTGGGCCTGGTGGCGTTGTGTCGTTCTCTGCGAGCGCTTGAAAACTATTGAAGATATTCAAGCGACGGCTCGTCAGCGTCTTGTTTAGTAATTCCGGTCGCACGTCGCCATTTAGCACCAGAAGATTCTTCACCTGTTTGACGGTGAGGTTTGGGTTCTGCGCCCACAAAAGCGCCGCCGCGCCTGTGACGTGTGGAGCGGCCATCGATGTGCCGGCGAAGAAACTATACGTGTCCGCCGTGGGAGGAGCTGGATCTGGAAAATCCGGCAGACAGTTAAAATCTGGCGGACCAGGATCGGCACATGGTGGTGTCGTGCTCAGAAGGCCAAATGCCCCTAAGTCGTCTTCAAAATCCGCACCGGGAGCTGCAATGTCGACGCTGGTTGGTCCAAAGTGCGAGAACGAAGAAAGGTTGTCGTCGAGATTCGTCGAAGCGACGGAAATGATGTTTGGCACGTTGTAGCCGGCCGGGAAAACGGGAACTTTATCGTTGTCCTTTTCCATCAATCCGATGTCTTCGTTGCCCGCCGCCGCGACAAAAAGAATTCCGGAAGAGTTCAAATTGCCGATTGCGGTCAGAAACGTTTGAGAGAAATCCAGCGCACCAAAACTCGCGTTGATGACGCGTATGTTTGCACCCTGCGAGCCCCCCGAGGTTTGCCAAAGATCGCGCATCTGTTTTGCGTAGGTGCTCGCGTCCGACGCGTCCATGACGTCGCCAAAGCCGTCCTCATGGAGGACCTTCAAAGACATCAGGCTGACAGTCCAATTCACACCGGCAACACCGATATTGTTATCGCCGCGTGCGCCGATGATTCCCGCTACGTGAGTGGCGTGCGTTTCCTGATCCTGACCGCTGAAGACATTTCCAGTCTCAGGCTCGACAGTGAAATTTGCTCCGTTGACGTCACCGGGGATCCCAAGAGAACCCGGCGATGGATTGGTCCATATGTTCCCTTGCAGATCTTCGTGCGTGGTATCGATACCTTGGTCCATTACCGCAACCACAACACCAGTACTTCCCTTCGTAACGTCCCACGCCAGATTCGCTCCGACCTTGTTCAGCGCCGGCTGCCGTCCCGCCGTGAAGTGCGGATCGTTGGGTGTTGCCATGGCGCGCATGATGTAGTTAGGTTCGGCGTAGAGCACGTCCGGCCGGCTTCGCAGCGCCGCGACGGTCTTGAGTGTGTCTTCCGGCGCGACATGGACCAGCCGCAACCCCGGAATCAGATCCGCGGCCTTTCGTCGTTCAACTTCAACCCGCATCAATTCACCGGTCATGGCCGCTACGACGTCACGGCCCGTGCGATTGACGGCAATCGATTCGCTGCGATAACGCACGATTACTTCGCCCACGCGGAAGCGGGGCCACTCGCCTTTTCTCTGTGTCGACCTTTGAGACGAACGATAGCGCGCGTTCGATCGTGAGGGGAAATGCGCGAGAGCGAGTACGATCAAACTGAGACAGAGGCACAGCGTTAGCGCGACACGGATACGCGCAGGGTTTTTCCTAAGAGGGGTAATAGGCATAAAAACATCTTTCATCGAGCAGGTTAGGAGGTTGGCGTCGTCACTTAAACTAAGTGGGGGCGAACGACGGCCAAGAATATATAACACTTTTGGCTGCGTTTACAGCCGTTTGACGCGTTCGGGAGAGCGAAGTGTTTAACGAGACCGCTGGCCGATCTGCTCGGTCCCGAAAGAGCCAATGCCGTTCAGACGAAAGCTGAACACTACACGGTTCTCTTTGCGTAGACCGACGTTGAACGTTGAGAACTGGCCTGTGACCGCGCAGCAGTCCCAGCTATAGCCGAGCGTGACCGTGGAACTGATGAGCGAGTTGTCGCCTCGTCCAGGCCGCTTCTGAAAATCGAAAAAGAACGACGAACCACCAAATAGCCCGCTTGCCTCGTTACCCAGAAACACGGATGGGCTCCACTGCGAACCACGCAACGTCCCCGCCTCAAAACCGCGATTGTCCACGAACTGCGCGAAGCTCCCATCGAGTTCGATCGCGCGCGTGTAATAAAAGCTCTGGAAGATCTGGACGAGGGGACGAGACAGTCCAAACGTCGTCGACATCGATCGCAAACCGCCGCCATGCGTGTCGTAATCCGTTCGGAAATCGACAAACAGATCACGTCGCGGACGATAGCGCGCATCGAGATTCACAGGAGAATAACGTCGCGGAACTCCGCCATAAACAAATCCGGAGAGCGTGTTGATCGGATAAAACTGATTGCGTTGATTCAGCTTTAGCGCGCCACCAAAAAACGGATCGAAAAAGTACTTTCCACGCACGGTGATCGTCAGCGCTTCGTACGGTTGGCTTGCAAGCAGCGGCCGATTTTCCCTGCGCGCTACTTCGGCTGCCTCGTCGGTAACATTCTCAGTAGACCGGCGCGTGAAGAAACGATTCGCGATACCAAATTCGATCTCGTTCGTATCGGCGACCGCATCGTTGTAATCGAAGCGAATGATGCGATCGAAGTTGTTAATGCCGGCGAGTCGACGATAGACGAGATACGGTTCGATCACGTGACGGAAGAAGAAGGCGCCACTCCCGCGATGGAAATCCCTCGCGAAGGCGGGCGGCCGCACGTCCAACTCAAACTCGCCATAGCTGCGGGTTATATTCTGACTAAGCACGTCGCGTGTCGTTGGATCGAGCGAGTTGGAATAGAACGTCACACGCCCCGTTGCGGACGTCGTTATGGACCAACCCGCAAAGTGCAAAGGGAGTTCAAACCGCGGGTGCAGATCGAGTCGCTGCACGATCGATGGCGAGATGATCGGATTACCACCGACTTCATTCACGAACAGCACCGGATCTTCGACTGTCTCCTTGCGGCTAACGCCTTCCGCCGCCGCGCTGAACGAATAGTAGACCGGAAGGTGTTTCAGAAAGTTGAGAATGGTCGGACGCTTATCGATGCTGACGCTTGGCAACTGGCGAATACGAATACGCGCGTTCGTCAGCGACGTAACCTGCGTCCGTGCGAGAAAATTGAAGCTGTACTCTTCGTGGTCCTTATTTACAAAGACCTGCGACGTTTCTTCCGGTGAGATTGCCTGTTGAATGTTGTCGGAGAAGACCTGACGAAAAGCGAGGTTCGACGTGACGTTCACATCAGCCGCGGCAATGAAACCGTTCTTGAAGTAGTGAACACCATCAACGTACAAACTCGATCCGCCCTGATCGGGATTCGCTGCGGATGCTTCCTGTCCAAAGATGCGATCCTTGACGGCGTAGAAGCCGGCGTTGAGGTACGAACGCGAGTTTGCGCGTGTGCGTAAGTCGGCTCCGAAGCCGAGGCCACGCTGCGTGTAGACGTCGCTGCGAAAAGTGAAGTCAGCGGAGCGGCCGAGCGTTTGGTAGTAAGCAGTCGACAACCGAAAACCCTTCGCACCTGAACCGCCGATGGTCGGCGTGAGAAAACCTGACGCGCGATCGCGCGGTTTGATTGACACTGACGCGTACGGCAGATAGAAGACGGGCACGTTCTTCAGTCGCAGTTTTGGCGAAACGACGCGCACGCGATCACCGGTCTTGATGGTTGCCTTGCTCGCGTGAAAGCTCCACTTCGGAACGTCTTCGTCGCACGCAGTGACCTGAACGTTGATCGCGACGATCGTGTCGAGACTGATCTTCTCGACGCGATCGGCTGTGAAATAGATACGCGTGCCGTCCTGCGTTTGGTTTGTATAGCCGGTGGAGTTCTCGAAGTATCCGGTTTTGGTGCGATAGTTCCATTCGGCACGCGATCCGGTGATGCGCTGTTGATCCGCTTGATCGAAAACTACGCTGCCTTCCGCTACAAGCCTGTTCTCCGCATCGTAAACCGTTATCTTGTCAGCCTGGAGACGATACGTGCCGATGCGAGCGTCGACGTTTCCTTCGTAAAGGAAGATGCGAGCAGTTTCCGGGCCTGACACAGACTGTTTTGACGAGATAACGTCGAGCCGATCGGTGCCGACACCCTGCGCGCCATTTCGCTGCGGCGGACGTCGCTGAACAGGTTGGTCCGGATTCAATGGATTGACGTTCGGCGTGTCGGTCATCGGGTTTGAGACTTTCCGATCGACCGGATTCGTTTGCTGCGCAAGTCCAAGCTGGCAAGCCAGTAGGAGGATTAGGATTACCAGGGACACACGAATCATAGGGCGGGTGGATGCTAACATAGCCGACGCGTGTCTGAGCCTTTTAATTTAATGATTGTAGCTGGTGAACCTTCAGCCGATGCGCATGCCGCCGCGCTCGTTCAGGCACTCCAGAAAAAAACACAGATTAAATACTTTGGTGCGACCGGGCCATTGATGCGTGCCGCTGGAGTCGAAACGGTCGTCAACTCCGACGAACTTGCGATCATGGGCATACTGGAAGTCGCCCAAGTGTTTCCGAAGTTCGTCGCCGCGTTTCGCAAGTTGAAAGCAGCGGCGATCGAGAGAAAGCCGGATGCAGTTATTCTCGTAGACTGGCCCGAGTTCAACTTGCGACTTGCGAGTTCTCTTCACCGTCGTGGACTCAAGGTGATCTACTACATCAGTCCACAGCTATGGGCGTGGCGTCCGCGTCGCATCAACCGCATTCATCGCGATGTCGATCTGCTGCTCTCGATTCTTCCGTTCGAAGCCGAGTGGTTCAAAGCGCGTGGGGTGGACCATGTGGCGTTCGTCGGACATCCGCTGGCGGGTCAAGTTAGACCACGGATTAATCGGAAGGAATTCTGTGAGCAGCATAATCTGGATCCGGATAAACCGATTGTCGCGTTTTTACCCGGCAGCAGGCGAAAGGAGTTGCAACGCATTCTGCCTCCGATGGTCGCAGCCATCAACAAGCTGAAAGGTGCTCATCCGGATATTCAGCCCGTGATTGTCGTGGCGCCAAGCCGCACAGTCGAAGAGACAAAAGAAATTTTGTC
>DASRPN010000008.1:0-8837 GCA_035646355.1 Pyrinomonadaceae bacterium
AACAACAAACCGGAGCCTGATGAATTCAACTTTGTTACAAACGCGTCCTGCGTCTCGAAGGCACTCGTTCCGGCGTACATGATCGCCGAGTTGGCCGGGTGAGCAACTAGCGATAGGACGTTTACGCTCCCGAGCCCCACACTCGCGCTGGTCCAATTGGCGCCGCCGTTGATGGTTTTGAAAATACCTCCACCTTCGATTGCGGCGTAAAGCGTAGAGGCCGTCGACTGGTCTGCAATGAGGGCGTTCACGACACCGAAAGGTACGCCGCTGGTGATCGGGTTCCACGAGGCGCCGCCATTCGTGCTTTTATTCAGTTTTCCCCGACCGCTGGGAGAACCATGCCCGGAATAGAGCGTTGATGGATTGAATGGGTCGATGACGATAACACGCGTAAAACTATTCTCGGGATCGTCGGTGAGACCGTTGTTGATCGGCGACCAATTCGCGCCACCGTTTGTTGTTTTAAAAATACCGGCAGAGAAGGTGCCGGCGTACATTGTCGAAGGCGTTGTTGGATCGATAGCAATTGTCCGCACGCCTGGCGGCGACGTCAGGCCGCTGAAGTTGTTCAACGGAATCCAGGTGCTCCCGCTGTCGGTGCTACGGAAGACACCATTAAACGTACCAACATACACAGTCGACGGTGTCGTGGGATGAAATACGATAGTAGACGTAATGAGATTCGCGATAGGTAGATTCACCGGGTTCCAGGTATTGCCGCCGTCAAGTGATCTGAACAAACCGCTGCCACCGCCGATGTTCGATCCCAGGTACACGACCGCAGAGTTGACGGGACTGACGGCCATCGTCTGGGGAAACAGAAAACTCGGCAAGCCCGTCGTCGGGAGCTTGGTCCATGTTGCGCCGCCATCGTTACTGCGATAGGGACCGAGAATAGTTGCCGCGTAGACTATGCTTAGACCATTCGGCGCGACGGCAATCACACGCACTTCGCCCGGAAGTCCGCTGTTGGTGTTGTTCCAATTGGTAGCGCTATCCGTAGTTTTGTAAAAGTTGCTGGCCGTCTTCAATCCATTGACGACAGGAAAATCTGGCGCAGTTGTGAAACCGGTCAGGTGAGCATTACCTGCTGCGTCTACGGCGATGTGCGTCGCGCTCGACGTGCTGAGATTAGAGCCGCTAAGGTAAGTCGAATAGACGAGACTGCTGCCGGTCGGATCAAGTTTAGTGACGAATGCGCCGCCTGACTGACTTGTCGGTTTGAAAGATCCGGCCGTGGTAGGAAAGGTACCGTTGTCAGTAAAGCCAGCGACGTATGCGCTTCCCTGCGCGTCGACTGCCATACCCTGGGCCACTTCGCTTCCGTTAGTTCCAAGGAACGTGGAATACGACAGAACGGGATCGATAACCAAAGGCTTGCGCGCATCAAACCCACGCACTTTGAAACTGACTTCGTTCCCTTTGATCGCATACGCGCCTTTGATTTCGCTGCGACTGCCGTTTTCGGCGAGTTGATAGATGAACGGTTTGCGTAGCTGGACCTCACCGTCTTTCAAAGCCAGCAGCAGACTGCCGCTTTGGTCCACCCGAAGCCGCTCCGCACCTTCGACCCGAAACTTAATGGCTTTTGGATTCGCGCCCGGCGCGACGATGAAGTCGTACTCGAGCTGACGTTGATTGCCGTAATAAACGACGTCGATGCCCGGATAGACTTCTTTGTAATAGACTTTGCGATAGGTCGGAATGTGGCGGCGCCATTTTTCCGGATCGTTGCCGGTAAAGTAATTGATCTTGCCGGGCAGCGCGTCCTGACCTTGTACTTGCGTGCCGGCATTGGCGCCGAGCATCTTCAGCCGCAGCACTGAACCTTCACGCACTGGCAGGTCAGACGCGGTTCGACGTGGATCTTTTTCCGCAGCGCGTGGTTTGCGTAATAAGAGAACGGCTTCGTCGCCGGTTAGAAACAGATCGTAACCGGTTCCCCGCGAAAGAAACTTGACGGCTCGATCTGCCTGCCCCTCGTTAGCCTCAAAACTCAACGGCAAGCTGCCAAAGCGCTCGGCAATTCTCGCTTTAACCGCCGCATCCAGAGGCGTCGAAGTAGCGGAACGATCTGCGGGTGATTCGTCCTTGCCACCGCGTGCGGCCACAAAGACCGTCGCGGCGAGCGTTGTGATTAAACAAACAATTGAGACTACGAACAGAACACGATTAATGCGGGGGAAGTGAGTTGCAATCATGTTTTCTAATTCAGACTTACAGAGTGAGACTCTCTTTATTCGGTGGCGTTGAGACTAGGGCGAATGGCAGGCGAACTTGGGAGACCGTTCGTAAGTAAAGCCGCGGCACCTGCAGTTCAACGGTTATCGTCGTTAAACCGCGTCCTTTTTAGTATTAACAGCGCTAGAAGTCAAACCTTAGTTGTGACACTTTTGAGGTACGAATTCTTCGGAAGATGGCGGTTTTGGAGTGCGAGAGGGGCGGGTAACTCCCACAGTGCCCGCCCTTTATGGTTCTCGTGCCTTCACCCCACGCGAAACTGAGTGCTTCGCTCACTCTAGTGGGCGACGAACCACAAATCGTAAGACCCGCGCGCGGCTTTGCCTCAACGGGCCTCGTTTCTCGCACCTCGGCGCGAATTCTAGTGCCGCACTTTTCAGGACGATATCAGGGTTTTCCCTTAGGTTTGTAAAGAGCTGGATCAGATTAGAGCTATAATCTCCGGACGCCGATTCATCGCTACTCGACTCCTAATCTTATGCTGCAGACGTCGACGCTCTATTCAAAACTGGTTAGTTCCCTTGATGGCATCGTGTGGGAAGCTGACGGCGAGACTTTTCAATTCACGTTCGTCAGTCCGCAGGCAGAACGCATTCTTGGCTACCCGTTAAGACAATGGCTCGAACCGAACTTCTGGCGGGACCACACGCACCCCGAGGACATGGCCTGGTGCGCCCAATTCTGTTTGGAATCCACGAAGCGCCGCGAGGACCACGAATTTGAATATCGCATGATTGCGGCCGATGGCCGCGTCGTTTGGTTACACGACATCGTGTCCGTCAAGATCGAGCCCAGCGGCGTGGTCTACCTGAGCGGGATCATGCTCGACGTCACCAAACGTAAAGAGGCTGAGGAAGAACTCCAGCAGAAAACTGAGATCCTCCAAAAGATCTTCGATCACATTCCGGTCATGGTTTCGTTCCGCGGCTCGGATGGCGGGCTTAGACTGGTTAACCGTGAGTGGGAACGTATTTTCGGCTGGACGTTAGCGGAGCTACAGGAACTCAATGGCGACATTTTGAACGAAGTTTATCCCGATCCTGCCCATCGCCGCCGGGCGTGGGACGCAATTGTCGCCGCAAATACACAATGGACCGACTTCAGAGCAAAAGCACGCGATGGCCGAATAATCGACACGTCGTGGGCGGTGGCTCGACTTTCTGACGGAACCAGCGTCTCCATTGGCCAGGACGTGAGCGAACGAAAGAGCGCTGAAGAAGAGCGGCGACGCTTGTTGCAACGGCTC
Organism: Pyrinomonadaceae bacterium; assembly: GCA_035646355.1. Lineage (GTDB taxonomy): Bacteria > Acidobacteriota > Blastocatellia > Pyrinomonadales > Pyrinomonadaceae > PSRF01. Next base: position 3,491 of record DASRPN010000008.1, read on the forward strand.
ATTACGGCGCAGGAAGACGAGCGGCGCCACCTCTCGCGTGAGCTGCACGACAACTTGGGCCAGTATCTTTCCGCTCTATTGCTTGGTCTTGAATCGTTGGCGCGACTTCCGGATCTTTCTCCCGCAGCCGTGAACCAGTTGTCGTACCTGACGGAAACTACGAAGCGGTTCGAGTTGGATGTGCACAGCGTCGCGTTGGAGTTGCGACCGACTACGCTTGATGATCTTGGATTGGAGCCTGCGTTGTCGAGCTTTGCGCGCGAGTGGGCCAAGAGGCATGACCAGCGAATCAAGGTTGTTTTCAACAGCAGCGGGTTTGCAAATCCTGATAAGCGGCTTCCGTTTGATATTGAAGTCGCGATCTATCGCGTCGTGCAGGAAGCGCTTACCAATGCTTCGCGACATTCAAACGCGCAGATCGTTAGCATTATCCTTGAGCGAGATCGCGCTCAAGTGCGTGTGACTATCGAAGACGATGGTGTTGGGTTTGACGTAGAAAAGATTATGGCGAGCAGTCCGGTTGAGAATCGCAGGTTGGGATTATTGAGCATGCAGGAACGCGTGCAGATGGTGGGCGGTGAGTTCAAAATCGATTCCGGCGCCGGGACTACGATCGTCGTCACTATTCCTCTCGCCACCGCTTGAGGCTTGGTATGGAAAAACTGAGAATCCTGCTCGCCGAGGATCATCTGATACTGCGCGAGGGATTGAAGAGACTGATTGCCGAACAGCCGAATATGGAAGTAGTCGGCGAGGCTGACAATGGCGTCACCGCGTGGCAACAGGCGAAAGAGTTGGAACCCGACATCGTGCTGATGGATATCACGATGCCGCGGCTCAATGGCGCTGAAGCGACGGTGAAGATTCGTGAGTTGTGTCCGAGTGTGAAGGTCATCGCGTTGACCGGACATCGAGCGAGTGCGTACTTGAATGAAGTGTTGAAGGCGGGAGCTTCGGGTTACGTGCTCAAGCAGGCCGCGATCGACGAGCTTATCGACGCGATCCATACGGTTGCGAAAGGTGGGACGTACATCGACAGCGCTTCGCGAGAGTCGCTGGTCCATTCGCCGCTGGACCATCGAGTTTATAAAGGTGAGCCGCAGGGTAAGCCGTTGTCGCAGCGCGAAATCCAGGTGCTGTCGCTGGTGGCGAATGGGTACACCAATAAAGAGATCGCCAACGAACTATCCATTAGCGTCAAGACCGTCGAAACCCACAAAGCCAACTCCATGCAGAAACTGGACCTCAAGAGCCGCGCGGAGGTCGTTGACTACGCCCGCTTCCGCGGCTGGACCTAAATCCGTGTTTCTTGTCCTAAATCCGCTCACGCTCTTTAACGCAGCGGCTCTGCCGCCGCGACGGTTCGTCTGGGCGTCGTTACTCGCCCTTGCTCTCCGTTACCCGCCCTTGATCGTCACGTCACCTGGACCGAAAAGCGTTGAAAATTCGCGTTATGTAACAGGTCAGGCTTTTTAAGGGCTGACCAAAGGAGTCCCTCGATGAAGGTTGACGCGAAACGCGTTGTTTTCACTGCAATTACACTGGCTACTCTTTACGTGCTCTGGCACAACGAACGCTTTGTAGTACAGTCAGATCACCCGGCATGGCAGCGATACGGACCGTTCAAGTGGATTTTGCTGCCCCACGCCATTTTCGGCAGCATCACGCTGCTGTCCGCCCCGTTTCAGTTTTCGGATAAGCTCCGACAAAGATACCCAAAAGTCCATCGAATCATGGGCCGGCTTTATGTGCTTGGTGTTTTAGTCCTGGCGCCAACGGGAGCATACATCCAATACTTTCAGGAACGCTTAGGCGCACCGCGTTCATTCACGGTCCTGGCCGGCGTTGACGCAGCACTGCTCATGGGCACAACCGCGCTCGCCCTCCTATTTGCCGTCAGACGAAAGATCGCACTGCATCGACAATGGGCCACGCGCAGTTACGCCGTGGCGCTGGTCTTCATCGGCGGGCGCTTCGTGATGGGAGTCACCGGCTGGGAAACGCTCGGCGTTGAGATCGTGCAGGCGATCATCTGGGCGTGCCTCGTTGCTTCAGTACCGCTGGCCGACGTGGCGCTTCACTGGTACGACATTCGCGCCGCGCTATCGAAATCATCGAAGCGTGTAGCAGCGCCTAAGCCGGGCGTGCCGGAACGAATGCCGCGCGCAGCGTAATCTGATTCAAAGCGTTTCGAGTGGTATCTTTCGATCCGGTGGTGGAAACGCTTTATCCAACTCTTCAAAGTCGCGCTCGGTCAACCGCAGGTCGAGCGCGGCTCGGTTCTCGCGAATGTGATCCGGGTTGCTGGATTTTGGAATTACGACCATTTCCGGATGACGGAAGAACCAAGCTAAAGCCACTTGTGCAGGCGTCACGTTGTGTCGAACAGCAATCGCTTTGATCGTGCGATTCCCAAATAACTTCCGCTGCTCAGCAGCACTATTTCCAACCGGTGAATAAGCCATGATCTGAACGCGGTGTTCACGACACCATGGGATCAGGTCCCACTCGATCCCGCGATGCAGCAGGTTATACAGCACTTGATTCGTGACGACCTCGTCTCCACCCTCCGAAGCAAAGGCTTCTTCCATATCGTCGACGTCGAAATTACTCACACCGTAATCCAGAATACTTCCCTTCTCTTTCAGTGACTGAAACGCTTCGAGAGTTTCGGACAGCGGCACGCCGCCACGCCAGTGCAGCAGGTAAACGTCGATATAGTCAGTCTTCAATCGCCGCAAACTTCGCTCACATGCCTTGATCGCGCCGCGTCGCGACGCGTTGTGCGGGTAAACTTTACTGACGACGAAAGCTTCGTTACGCCGCCCGGCGATCGCTGCGCCGACAACCTCTTCAGCCCCGCCTTCGCCATACATCTCCGCCGTGTCGATCAGATTCATTCCGAGATCGAGGCCGAGGCGAAGCGCGTCAACTTCCGTCTGCCGTCGCGAAGCATCTTCACCCATCCGCCATGTTCCCTGGCCCAGCACGGGCATTTCTGATTTGCGTTTCATGATGGATTCATCATTCAATTCCTATACCCAATAAATAGGAAAGCGAGACGAAAGCCGATGAGTTCCGACGATACGATTGGCCGGGATCCACACCTGAAAATGATACGCCCGGTCACGCCAAGCGCTGAAGGTTGTGAAGACTGTTTGCGGATCGGTTCTACCTGGCTGCACCTCCGTCTTTGTCTCACGTGTGGTCACGTCGGCTGTTGCGACTCATCTCCCAACCGTCACGCGCGACATCATTTTAACGAGGCGCAGCATCCTGTCATTCGATCATTCGAACCCGGTGAAAACTGGCGCTGGTGCTACGTGGACGAGACGTTTGTTTGAATCAGTCCGCGGGCTCGTTTCGATGCGAGGGATCGTAGGGTGAAGGTTTCTCACCTTCAAATTCGTCGCAAGAAGTCTTGTGCGGTCTGACGCCAAGCGTCCATGACGGAGGATCGCTCGCAGGAAACGATCCCATGAGGTTGTAGTCGATCTCCTCCTCACTCATATAATCGCCACCAACATGCGTCTCACAAGCTTCGTGCTTTTCCATGCTGTTAATGCTATCAAATCCGTGGCCAAACGAGCGCCGTTGGGAGATCGAGAGATCCAGCGTGACAGATGGAGTAAATCCGAACATTACCGAGTCTGTTACCGTACTCTGTTCGGTTCGGCTAAAATCGCTTACCTTGAAGGCTTATGTATTGTCCTAATTGTGGTCAGCAGCAGGTCTCGGAAGAGATGAGGTTCTGTTCGCGGTGCGGGCTCGCACTGACCGGGTTGGCGGACTGGCTTGTCCATGGGCGCGTTCCTTTAATGCGGCGCGACGAAGCACAGGTGGAACCAACGTCGCCGCGGCGCAAGAGCATTCGACGGGCGGCGAAGATGATGTTCTTCAGCGCCGTGCTCTTTCCAATTTTCCTTGTGTTTAGTCTCGCGGCGGAAGAGCCCGGGCCGATGGCTGTTCCCTTCATCCTGTTTTTTATTTCTCTCGCATGGATGCTTTACGCGCGGCTCTTCAAAGAGACGCATGCGCGGGCGAGCCTGCCTTCCTCGCAAGCAACCGTCCTGGGTCCAACCCCGACGCGCAACGCACTACCTCCACCAATCAACGTCCCGATTCCTGGCGTCGGCCGTAACCAGGTGCGCACAAACGAACTCGCGCAACCACCGAGCGTTACCGAAAATACAACTCGATTCCTGGATAAGGAGTAGACGCTTACCTGATCATGGTGATCTTCGTGATCGGATGAACTTCCCACGAGGTGCCGCGCCAATTTTCAGGATTGCCGGGAGCAATGTTTTCCGACTCTTCGGCGTGGCCGGCGTCGAAGTAGAGCCAGCCTTCAAATTCACACCAGCGGCCGATCAATTGCGCCTTTAAAGTCTGTTCGGACCAGTCGATTCCCTGAGTGGCGGCCCAGTCGCGCAACTTCGGCGTAACCTCGAGAACGACTTGTTCGCTCTTCGGCGCTTCTTTGCGGTTCGCAATCAGTATGTGGATGTCACGCCGGCAGGGATTGAAACAGTTCGCCGCCTCCGTACCAGCATGCGCGACATCAACCACGAAACCTTGAACGCGGGCGGCGCGGGCGGTGGACCAACGACTACTATCATCACCGCGCTGAAGCAACGCCTCGAGCGTGATTCTCTCGTCGAAGTCGGCAGCTTGCGGTATTGCGGTTCGATTTTTGAGGCGGTGAAGCTGCCATGCTTTGCCCGTGATTGCTATCCCCGCACTCGGACAATTCAGAGCCAGAATGAACCACGAGACCAGCACTACCGCAACAACAACGCCAACCCGCAAAAATCTTCGGCTTCGGACCATTACGTACCTTTACGACAACAACCCCCGTTGCTTACACTGCTCACACACTATGGACACACAACCAGATCAAAGCAATCAGCAGGAAAAGATCGAGCTCAGAATACGTACCATGCGGATACTTTGGTTGGCGTTTGTCTTATCGGTGGTCATGTATTTCGTGTTTACAATCTTCGTTGGACAAAACGAAAACGCCACTCCAAACAACACCCTCTCGCTAACATTAATCATAGTCGCGTTATCAACAGTCCTGATCTCTTTCCTGCTTAAGAGCAAGTTAGTAAATCGGGCCGTAGAACAACAGCAGGTACCAATGGTCCAGCAAGCATACGTAGTCACATGGGCCATAGCCGAAGTCGGTGCGCTGCTGGGTCTACTGGATTTCTTCGTGACTGGCAATCCCTATTTTTACGTTCCGATGCTGATCGCCGGCGCAGGACAGTTGTTGCACTATCCCCGGCGCGAACACGTCGAAAACGCTGCGTTCAATCGCAGGACGCTTTAAGATGAAACGCTGCCC
>DASRPN010000009.1:0-6472 GCA_035646355.1 Pyrinomonadaceae bacterium
CCATTTGAAGAAGTTCCGACCCCGGACGTCTCCTTCGTCACCTGCCGCGCATTAGATCAATTCATTGAAAAAGTGCCGGACATAATGCGATGGGCGCCACCGGGAAGCTCGCTATTATTTTTTGGTGGGGAGACGCTGCGCTCAAGGCTCAGCAAAGAAACTCAGGAATACAAAATTCCACTATCCGAAAGACGCTTCCTTTTCGTAACCACTGCCCTCACGAATTAGATTTCCAGGATTGCACGCTTAGCATCCGCAAGCTCTTCATCGCGCCGGTGATACCCGCAGTCGTTGATAAGCTTCTCAGCCGCTTCAAGATCCGACTGCGCACTTTGCCAGGGATACTTCTTCTCACGAAAGAAGAGCCTCGCACGATGCAGATGTATATCCGTCATATGCAACTTCATCGGCCCCCGCTCCGCAATGTCCCACGCCTCGTCTAAATCTCCTTGTGCTCCAGCCGAATCGGCAGTAAGGAACCTAAACCATGCACGACTGAGCAGACCACGTGGAATAAGGTCTTGCCTGCCACCCCTGTGGAGTTCACTTAAGACTGCGTCGAACGTGCCCTTCAAGCTCGAACTGTCAGTTTCGAGCGGGAACCTCTTAGAATCGAGCAAGGCCTGAAGAACTCAGTTCGCGCGAGACTGAGATGATCAGGCGATGTCAAAAAGCGCAAACTGAACGGCCCACTCCAGTGTGTTTGCAGCACGTTGGGAAACCGGCGACAACTGTTCGGCGTGGAACTGCGTATCGCAGTCTGGCTCGCGCAGGTGTTGGTCCAATACGGGTCCACGCAGCGCGCTCCACTGAAAGAAGCAGGTCGCAATGGATTTGTGCGGATCAGGAAGGTTCTTCGCGGACGACTTCTGTTGGCTTTTTATCTTCGCGCAGTCCCTGGAAAGACGGATGGCGAATGATGCCTTCGTCGGTCCACTCGGTGAAGGCGACCTCGCCAACTAAGGCCGGTTCGGCCCAAACGGCGCGGCGCAGTCCAGGGTCGTTCGGAATCTCGGCAAACGGTCGTGTCTTGCGCGCTAACTTGTCCAGCGTCTTCTTTAAATCAACACGCATCTGATTACTGAACCCCGTTCCCGCCCGACCCGCATAAATCAGTTTGCCCTTCTCGTAAACGCCAAGGACCAGCGAGCTGAACGGAATTCCCTTGTCAGACAACGTGTAACCCGCAATCACAAATTCCTGTCGCCGCAAACATTTAATCTTCAACCAATTCCGACTGCGCGTGGATTCATAAACTGAATCCGCCAGTTTGGAAACAATCCCCTCCAACCCAAACTTGCACGCCTCTTTGAGAAACTGCGCACCACTTCCCTCGATGTGATCGCTAAACCGCAACGGACTCTTTTCATCAACTCGCTCAAACAACTCCGCCAGCACCTGCTTGCGCTCACGCAGCGGACAACGCGTCAGCAGAAACCCATCAAGGTAGACAAGATCAAACACATGAAACATTAAACCAGCAGCAGAATTCTTGTTAATTTGCTGTTGCAACTTTTGAAAACTCGCGCGACCCGATGCGTCCAACGCCACCACTTCCCCATCAAGGATCGCACTCTTTAACCGCAACGCCCTAACAGCCTTACCCAGCGCGGGAAATTTCGCGGTCCAATCTTTACGGTTGCGCGTCCAGAATCTCACCTGACCGCGATCGATATGGCACACCAAACGGTATCCATCAAGTTTCAATTCGTGAAACCACGCGTCACCGGCCGGCGGCTTATCAACCAGCGTTGCAAGTTGCGGTGGTATGAATTCAGGCAGTGGCGCTTTTCGGGCACCCGTCAAAAGTTTCAGTTGTTTCTGATTCATTGGGCCTTTGATTCTACTTTGTTCGGCACCACGATTGCAGCAACCGCGTACAGAGAATCCAGACCGCTTCTGCTTGTCCTGAAAGCGAGCGCCGCGGATTCGGAAATGAGGCAGGTTGATTAGAACGTTGGGACGTACATCGGGCATGCCGACAAGATCGGCGCCAGGCGCTATTGTTATGTTTGCAGTAAGACCTCTAAATGGGATCTATCACATAGTCACGCGCGGCGGACACGATACGCTGTGCGGATTGCGAGTGAGTCGTATCGCCTCTGATCACGCTGGGAACCGATTGCAGTTAGTGCAGGATCTGCCGAGTGAAAGAACGATATGCAAACACTGCGAACGCATTAGGAATCACGACGGGGACGAGTAAGACCAAACTATCAACACATGCTAAATGGCCCGCTGAGTCAATCGACGCAGCAGGCCATTTGTCTATGGGTAAAACTACTTCGGTTACTCCTCGGGTTCAGGAGCAGCAACGACGTCGCCATCAGTTGCCGCCGACGGAACCACGACGGGCTCACGCGGAGGCAGCACGATGTCGTGACCACCGACGATGTCCGGAAACTCATCGAGGTCGCGATCGCGCGCTTGATCAATCGTCTCATCACGTTCGATGTCGACATTGCGGTAGTACTCCATACCAGTACCGGCAGGAATCAACCGCCCCATGATCACGTTCTCCTTCAGGCCGCGCAGGTAGTCGACACGACCGGAGATCGCCGCTTCGGTAAGCACGCGCGTCGTCTCCTGGAATGATGCCGCCGAGATGAACGAATCGGTCGAGAGCGACGCTTTGGTGATACCCAACAGCAGCGGCTCGGCCTGGGCAACTTCGCCGTCGTTTTGCCGGACACGCTCGTTCTCGTCCTGGAAGCGGAACCGATCGACCTGCTCTTCCAACAGGAACTCGGTATCGCCGACTTCCTTGATCTTCACCCAGCGCAACATCTGACGAACAATCACTTCGATGTGCTTGTCGTTGATGTTCACACCCTGCAGACGATAGACCTCCTGAATTTCGTTCACGAGATACTCCTGCAAGCGGCTCATACCGAGAACGCGCAGGATGTCGTGGGGATTCAGTGGTCCATCCATCAACGCTTCGCCGGCACGAACACGATCGCCGTCCTGCACGTTGATGTGCGTACCGCGCGGGATGTCGTACTCGCGCTCTTCACCGTCGTCGCCAGTGATGATTAACTTACGCTTACCTTTCGAAATAGCGCCGAGCGTAACCGTACCGTCGATTTCAGACATGACGGCGGTTTCCGCCGGACGTCTTGCTTCGAAGAGTTCGACGACGCGCGGCAAACCACCCGTGATGTCCTTAGTCTTGGTCGTTTCGCGCGGGATCTTCGCGATGATGTCGCCGGGCTCGACTACTTCGCCGTCGGACACCATCAGGTTCGCGCGCACGGGCATCTGGTAAGTCTTCAGCACCTTGTTACTGGCGCTACGCATTTCCAGACGCGGCTGTTTCTTTTCGTCCGGAGAGTCTTTCACGACCATGCGCGACTGACCGGTCACTTCGTCCACTTCTTCATCGAACGTCACGCCTTCCTTCAAGTCCTGGAACTTAACGTGACCAGCAACTTCAGTAAGGATCGCGAACGTGAACGGGTCCCAAGTCGCCAGGAGCTGGTCCTGCGTGACGCGAGCGCCGTCTTCGACAAGAATGTGAGCGCCGTAAACGATCTGGTAGCGCGCGGCTTCACGGCCACGGTCGTCGATGATGATCAACGAACCGTTGCGGTTCATCGCGATGCGCTCGCCCTTGCGGCTCTTGACCGTCTGCAGGTCGAGGTACTTGATTGTGCCTTCCTGGCGAGCTTCGTGTTTCGACGACTCTTCGAGACGCGCGGTACCGCCGATGTGGAACGTACGCATCGTCAACTGCGTGCCCGGTTCGCCGATGGACTGCGCGGCAATGACGCCTACAGCCTCGCCGATCTCGACCGGACGGCCGGTTGCGAGATTGCGTCCGTAGCACTTAATGCAGCAGCCCCGACGCGATTCGCAGGTCAACACAGAACGGATTCGGACGCGCTGAACGCCTGACCGTTGAATCTCGGAAGAAAGGTCTTCATCGATCTCGTGATTGGCCTCGACGATCGGGTTACCTTCGATGGGGTCGACGACCTCCTCGAGTGCCGTACGACCCACAATGCGGTCACGCAGCGACTCGATTTCCTCACCGCCTTCAATGATGGCACTGGCGGGAATACCGCGAAGAGTACCGCAATCGTCTTCACTGATGATCACGTCCTGAGCTACGTCAACCAGTCGCCGCGTCAAATAACCCGAGTCCGCGGTTTTTAGCGCAGTGTCAGCCAAACCTTTGCGAGCGCCGTGTGTCGAGATGAAGTACTGCAACACGTTCAAGCCCTCGCGGAAATTTGCCTGGATCGGAGTTTCAATAATCTCGCCTGAAGGACGGGCCATTAGACCGCGCATACCGGCTAGCTGGCGAATCTGTTGCGCCGAGCCTCTCGCGCCTGAATCGCTCATCACCAGGATTGGATTCAATTCACCAGATGACTTCTCCCGATCATCCATCGCCTTGAACATTTCCTTGGCCACTTTGTCAGTGACTTCAGACCAGATGGCGATGACTTTGTTGTAACGTTCACCATTTGTGATAACGCCGTCGAGATACTGCTGTTCCACAGCGATAACGTCCTTGTCAGCCTTGTCGACAAGACCCTTCTTCAAAGGTGGAGTTACCAGATCGTCGATGCCGATCGAGATGCCGGCCTTGGTCGCGTACAGGAAGCCGAGGGTCTTGAGATCGTCAAGCATCTTGACAGTCATCTCATGGCCCAAACGGATGTGCGAATAGTTAACGAGCGACTGGAGTCCCTTCTTCTTCAACGTGCCGTTGATGAACGGGAGACCAGCGGGAATCGAGTCGTTGAAAATGACGCGACCCACGGTCGTGTTGATAACCCGTCGTACATCGTCCTGAACAACGGCGCGTAGAATATCCTGGGGGTCGTGCTCCTGGACCAAGTCGATCAAGTCGCCCATGATGCGCAGCTTGATCGGCGTTTGAGTTGTGACTTCGCCGGCGTCGAGTGCGAGCAACACTTCTTCCAGCGAAGCAAACACGCGGCCCTCGCCCTTTGCGCCCGGACGGTCGCGAGTCAGGTAGTAAATACCGAGCACGATGTCCTGCGACGGGACCGCTATCGGCTGTCCACTTGCGGGGCTCAGAATGTTGTTGCTCGAAAGCATCAGCACTGCTGCTTCGATTTGCGCTTCCGGACTCAGCGGAATGTGTACCGCCATCTGGTCGCCGTCGAAGTCCGCGTTGAATGCGGTACAAACGAGCGGATGGATCTTGATGGCCTTGCCTTCGACAAGCACTGGTTCAAACGCCTGGATACCGAGCCTGTGCAGGGTCGGAGCGCGATTCAGAAGCACTGGATGCTCGCGAATCACCTCCTCCAGAATGTCCCAAACCACGGGTTCCTGACGTTCCACCATCTCGCGCGCCTGCTTGATAGTCGCGGCATGCGCCTGCTTCTCGAGTTGGTTGTAGATGAACGGCTTGAACAGTTCGAGCGCCATTTTCTTCGGCAACCCGCACTGGTGAAGTTTCAGCTCTGGACCAACCACGATCACTGAACGGCCAGAGTAGTCGACGCGCTTGCCCAGCAGGTTCTGACGGAAGCGTCCCTGCTTGCCTTTCAACGTTCCGCTCAACGACTTGAGCGGGCGATTGTTCACACCGCGCAGCACACGTCCACGACGGCCATTATCAAACAACGCGTCGACCGCTTCCTGAAGCATGCGCTTTTCGTTGCGCACGATAACTTCCGGCGCACGCAGCTCCATCAGCTTCTTGAGACGGTTGTTTCGGTTTATTACGCGCCGATAGAGATCGTTCAGGTCAGACGTAGCGAAACGGCCGCCGTCCAACGGCACGAGCGGACGCAATTCAGGTGGAATCACCGGAATCACGTCGAGGATCATCCAGTCAGGCCGGTTTCCGGATTTCAGGAAACTGGTCGCGACTTTCAACCGCTTCGAATACTTGAGTTTTTTCTGTTGCGAGGTCTCTTCCTTCATCCGCTTGCGCAGATCGGTGGCGAGCTCCTCGACGTCGACCATCGCGAGCAGTTCCTTGATCGCTTCCGCGCCCATCTTCGCGACAAACTGCGCGGGATAATCGCGCACTAGTTCGCGATAGCGCTCGTCGCTCACAAGCTCTCGCTCTTTCAATCCAGGCACGTCACCTGGATCGATCACGATGTACGACTCGAAGTAAAGCACCTTCTCGAGTTCGCGCAGCGGGATGTCGAGCAAATGGCCAATACGGCTAGGCAGACCCTTGAAAAACCAGACGTGCGAACATGGACTGGCAAGGTCGATATGGCCCAATCGCTCCCGGCGCACTTTCGCTTGTGTAACTTCCACTCCGCATTTGTCGCAGATCACTCCGCGGTGCTTCATTCGTTTGTATTTACCGCAGAGGCACTCCCAATCCGCCACCGGTCCAAAAATGCGCGCGCAGAAGAGTCCGTCGCGCTCGGGTTTGAACGTCCGGTAGTTGATTGTTTCTGGCTTGGTCACCTCACCATGCGACCATTGCCGGATTTTTTCCGGTGACGCAAGTGAGATACGAATAGCT
>DASRPN010000010.1:0-11986 GCA_035646355.1 Pyrinomonadaceae bacterium
CACTGGGTCCTCCCGTAAACTCGTCGGAGCTCGTGAACCGACCTTGCAGGCTCGAATAGTACCGCGCGCCGAAGTAATCGAGTCCCGTTTCTACGTCGCGCTCCTTCGAAGTGAACTGCTGGCGAACGCCGTCGCCACCGGCGTAACCCATCGCCGTCGTACGGTCGCCTGTGGGAGCGAAGAGTTCTTCGCCGAAGGGCAGGTAATCGTGGCGTGTCATGTTCGCCAGCTCGCCCGTCTGATCAAAGATCATACGTGGGGTGCCGAGATGATCGGACACTAGCCATCGGAGTTGGGTCGCTGAACCGATGGTACCTGACGTCAGGACCGCATTAGTTATAGTGCCGGCATTGCTGTAGATCGACGCACCTGCGTACAGCGGATATGTCGGTGGGAGTGTGCTGGTGCGCAGTAGGGTTCCATTCTTGCGATACTTCACCACACCGCCTTCTATCGACACTCGCAACTTGTCGCCGGCCGTGTAGGTCCCAAAGACACCGTAGACACCAAGGCCCTCGTGAATAGTTATCTGGCCATCCTCACCGATGTGCATGCCATAGGAGATGTATTGGAAGGAGGTGACGGAGGTGTTACTGGTCAACCCAAACGAGCGCCTCTTGTTCGTCTCAGTGACAGTGAACTCGGCATAGCCTTCGCCGGAAGCTATCGACTGACTCGAAATCGCGCCCGTGCTCCAGCCGTCACCAGACATGGTTCGCGTCAGGTTGTTGTTGGAAATCGACACACCCACAGCGTTGGTCCATACCGCACTATGCAAGCCTGAAGTAATGACCGCAGCAGTAACAGTGCCAGCGTTTGAGTAGATCGACGCTCCGGCGAATAGCGGATAAGTCGGTGCGAGCGTGCTTGTCCGCAGTAACGTTCCATTCTTGCGATACTTCACCACACCGCCTTCTATGGACACTCGCAACTTGTCGCCCGTTGTGTAAGTCCCAAAGACACCGTAGACGCCAAGGCCCTCGTGAATAGTTATTTGGCCATCCTCAGCGATGTGCATGCCATAGGAGATGTATTGGAAGGAGGTGACGGAGGTGTTACTGGTCAACCCAAACGAGCGCCTCTTGTTTGTCTCAGTGACAGTGAACTCGGCATAGCCGTCACCGGAAGCGATCATCTGACTCGAAATGGCGCCCGTGCTCCAGCCATCACCCGCCATGGTCCGCGTCAGGTTGTTGTTGGAAATCGACACACCCACAGCGTTGGTCCAGTTGACGTTCTGCGCGCCTCCGCCGCTGCCGGCTTCGGCCGTAAGCAGCAACTGACCATTGCGATAACCATATTCTTTCTGTGGATTAGGCAGCTCACCATTGGCTGGATATTCAGCGAGTAGTTCGCCGCCGAATCCATATACCTGCCAAGTCTCAACGCCATTGACCGTCCGCTTTATGCGCTGGCCCGATGGGTCGTAGCCATACAGTTGCGCCTGGTTGTTGCCACCCCAGGCGGATGTGATCTTGTTCTCGCCGTCGTAAGTGCGATTGCCGGCCCCGGTGTAAGTGTCATTCGTGAGATTACCCACGGCGTCGTAACGCATGCGTTTCTGATTCTCAGGCAGCGCCTGATCCCCCGGAGCCTGAAGGCGATTGGTAGACGCCAGTATATTGGCATCGAACTGCATTTCGTTTAGCAGCGGATTCTGCGGATTGTTTTGATTTCCGATCCACGTGCCCGTCGCATTAATAGTGCGATTGCCCCAGCGGTCGTAATCAAACTCCTGTTGCCAATCGAGTGCGGTGTTGCCGGTGTATTCATGCACGCGCTTCAATCGATTCAGACTGTCGTAGTCGTATTCCTGGTAACGCATCGTCTGACTGGGAATGTGAATCTCCTGTTTTCGCAGATTGCCGCTGTTGTCCGGCATACTCTGGCCTGAACATATGGCGGTGGTGCAGTTAGTGCTGTAGTAGTTGACGATGGCACCGCGGTCGGCGGAGTAATCAGTTGGTCCGTTGTAGCTCGTGCTGGCGCGGATTTCCGCCAGTTGTCCACGACTGTTGTAGAACAGTTTGTTGTAGACGGCCGTGTTGGTACCAAACTGTTCTTTAGTCATTCCCCCACTTGGCGAGTAAATGATTCCGGTGGAGTAGGTGCGTTGGGAGCCACCAAGGTTTCCATCGACGACGTTCAACCGGCCCGCCGGATCGTACGTGTGGTTGACAATGCGCTCTGATGGATATTTCAGTTGGATGATTGCGCCAGCCCGGTTGTAAGTAGCCTCGACTTTATAGTCCTTAGTGCCGGTCTGCTGGTACTTTCGCGTCACTCGTCCCAGGTTGTCGTAGGTGAAGTAATCGCCATTTGTTCCGACGCCATAAGTCTGGGCCACAAGCCGGCCAATCGCAGTGCCGCGTGAATAGCCCGCCGGCGCACCCGTCAAAGATTGCGCGTCATAGTAGAACTTCACTTCATCCGTTTGACCGACGCCCGACGGGAGAACAGGCTGATTGTGGACTGTATTGGACAAAGAGTCAGAACCGTTGTACCAACGCCGCGTGATTCGATTAAGAGAGTCGTATGAGTAGTGGGTTGAAACTCCGCGCGCATCCTTCCTCACTATCAGGTTACCGCTCTCGTCATATTTGTAATCGGCAGTTCCGCCCTCCGGATTCTGGGCTTGTATCAACAGGGAAAGCGAACTGTAGACGAAATCTCGTTGTTGCGTCGTAGTGGCATCACTTTGCGTAACTCTCGTGAGGTTACTCATCACATCATACGTGTAATGCGTCGGTTGATTGGGCGCCGCGACGTCACCAAGAATTCCGCTTGCGTTCGGTTCGTCGACGCGAATCAAACGGCTCAGGCCGTCGATGATGCTGCGTCGTTGTTTTTGCGTCTGATCAGAAACGGTTGTGACGTTTGCATCGTAGGCGGTCGTGACTGTCCCGGTGCCGGTGCTGTTGGACCCCCAAGGTGCGGGCAAGCTAGCACCGCCAAAAGTCTGGACTTCGATGACTTTTCCAGCATTGTCGCTTTTGCTTCTGGCCCAACCCATAGTTGGCTCGCTACTGGCTGCGGCGGACGTGGCTGCTCGGTAGGCGTTAGACACCAGCACATAACTGTTCGAACCCGAGAAACGATACCGCGTTTGCACTTTGATGCCCGTAGTTTCATCGGCTGCGGTCTGGGAAGAAGCATCTTCGAGTTGTCTGCTGAGGCGCACCCGGCCTAGCTGATCGAAGTGTTGAATTGAAACCAACTTTCCATCGCCTAATGTGTTTAGATCTGCGCGTGAAATCACGCGCCGTAGTACATCGGAATACTCGTAAGCCGTACGGTATTCCTCAGGTTTTCCTTGCGCTGATGTTATGAGTGTAGGTCGTCCAAGGACGTCAAACGTCGTCGCCGTCGAAACGTCGTTGTCGACATCCGTGACTCGGGTCACCAGACCAGTGGCCAGGTTATATTCACGAGTCTCAGTCCGTTCCTGTGCCGTTTGATAGGCAGTCTTTATCTGCGTGGGATACAGATCTGTTGCCGTACCGATCGGTCCATACGTCATGTGAGTTTTGAGACCGCGCGCGTCAGTGATGAGCGTCGGCATGCCGTACTGGTTGTATTGCGTGGTCGCCGACAGGGAGTTTCCGGTCGTGAGTGGGTTGCTATACGAACCTTTTGTGGAATCCCAACTGCGCACTTGCGTCACGTTGCCGGGAACGGATGGATTGTCGTAGGTGTACTCGGACCGACTTACCACAACTTCAGCGCCACCAGGCAATACTTTCCGAATCTCCGTCGACGCAACGGCGTTCTTCACGCGTGGCGATCCTGACGACCAATAAACATTCGTGTTGCTACCGGCAAGCTGAGAGGCGGCGGGCGTTGAGTTGAAATACGTATTCACCGTAACACGTGTCGGTGCAACAGCGGGCACACCTGTAGGCATGCCAGAAGACCGCGGCACGTCGCCATAATTTACCCAGTCGTACTCTGCTACGCGCGTGACATTCCCGTTCTTGTCGTACTTGAAGTCTTTGATCGCAGTCTTGACGTAAGTGCTTCCGCTCTTTATTGACGTGAAAACAATCTTCGGGTATGGATTGGCGCTCGCGTTGGTCGCCAGGTTATTTCGATCCCAGATAGTTTCCGTCTTAGTACCGTCCGGACCAATAGTCACTAGGTTTAGGCCGGCATTCCACGACGCAGCGGATGGGTCAATGAATCCAGTGGTAGTCACGCCGCCATCCGGCGCAGTGACGCTGCTGCCTCCGCCGGGATTAATGTCGTACGTCCAGATCTCATCAGGTGCGGGCGTTACAGTGCCGTCGTACTCCTGGTCGTAGCTGAGCACTTTGCTGGTCGGTGCATTTTGCAGGATATCGGGCGTGAAGTTAGCTACCGGGGTTCCATCCTGCGCCCACGCGTAATTGACTTGCGCACCGGAAGGCAGAGTTATCCCACTGATCTCACCCCAGCCCAGAGAGGGTACCAGCGGTTGTCCGGGAACATGATCCGGGGCGTTGTAGTGGAACTGATAAGTCAGGCCACCAGCCTGAGCGGGCGTTGTGATGGTATCTATCACTAAACGAGGGTACCCATACGGTTCAGGCTGTTGCACGTCAGGCGGGCAGTTGAGACTCTGGGCGCAGGGCCAGTAGTTTTTCAGAACACTGATCGTTTTCCACTGAATGGTCCAGACCAACGTCTCGCCAAATCCCTGCGACGTCACCGTCGAGATCGAGCGATTGAACTGGTCTCTTATTTCAGCTCCCAGCAACTCCACGTAATTGTTGTTGCGGTCGTAAAAACGTTGTGGTTCGTTATTTGGCTGATTGTTGGTTACTTTGCTACCGTCCGGAAAGTACAGCGTCCACGGATTGTCCAGCCAGGCACCCGCAGTGTTGCCGTCATGTTGAACGTCGAGCCGCAGGAAACTGCCGTCAATGCTGTAATAAGTAATAGTATTTTGAACCCACTGATTGTTGTGGCAATCGTGCCAGAATCCATCCGGCCGGATGTCAAACCAGTCGCCGAGAGGATCGTTGAAGTTGCCGTCACTCCATCCATTCGGCCGCATCTCATGACTACTGCCGTCGGGAAAGTGCAACATCAGCTTATAGCGATAGCGCATCTCGTAATAGCCTGGATTGTAAGCTTGCCAGTTTAGGTTCAAGCATTGTGGTTTCAGTTCCTGCGGAACATTGTTGAACTGATCGTGCCGGTCCAATAGCTCGATCGAGTACATCGTACCGAATCGCCAGCCGCCTCGTGGACTCTCCTTCAACACGCTCTTCTGGTAATAAGGACACACCATGATTGCGCTACCCTCGTCACCAACCATTTCGCACGAGCCATTAGGGTCAGCAAACCACTGCGTTTCCGTGTCGTAGAGTTTGCTGTTGTAGTAGAGATTGAGACCGGCTGATAGACCATTGCGTCCACTCGGTAGTGCGGTTAACGGGAAGCGCAGCATTAGATTGCCGTTCGTTGTATTGATAGTTTCGATATCGCCGATCGAGAACGAATTTCCCGGACTAAAGCCGCGTTTGTTCGTACCGTCCTGGGCCATGCATAGGCTGGTCAAAAGGAGAATTACCAACGCTGAGCTATAGAGAGCATTGAGAGTGCGTGAGCTGTTTGGTCTAAGCATACGAGTCTCCTACGTTCGGGAGCGAACGTTAAAAGTTTTTGTGGCGACCGTGGGCTTTTAGCAACTCCAGCGAGTTGGAGTTACGCGAATCGGTTTCTGAGAGCGGGAGAAAACTTGGCCCACACTCTACTCCTGTGCTTTTCGGCTGTCAACGAGATTTTGAATTACGTTAACGAGGCACTGGATCGCCGGGGCGGGCGATGCGGATCCAATGATCTGTGAATGAAGCGTGCATGCCGGGGAGGTCCACTTTGGGCATGTGACAGGTCACGCATTGTTTGGTACTTACCGGACACGCGTCGGCGTCACGGCGAGTGGTACTCGTGTCAGTTGGTTTCGTCAGATGGCAGGCGAGACATTTCGGATCGTAGTAGGCCGCGTCTTTCTCGAGCTTCTCGTGAGGATTGTGACAAGCCACGCAACCAACCCGCGACCGTGTAAACGACTGACGTACCCTGGCGTGCTAGTTCGTAGCTGTAAGGTCCGTTTTTAAACGTGAGCTTTCCGCGAGCGGTGATGATGCGACAGTCAGGTGCAACTTCTAGCGCCTGGCCCATCGGCGTATTTAACTGCGGCGCCTGCGCCTTGTGACACTGGAGGCACGACTTGCTCCCAACATAGCCCACACCGTGCGTGTTGGAGTTCGGACGCCAGTCGGAAAAGATGTTCTCGCGTTGCGCGTATCCGAAGACGCCAACCAATCCGATCACACATAGACCAGCAATTCTATTTAAGACGGAGACCTTCACCTTCAACCACTTTCACATACCGGTTTAGAGGGAGGTTTGTAAGTTTATCGACCTTGCCACTGGGCCAACGTATCTCAATCGAATCGATCTTCGCGGCCGCACCAACGCCGAGTATCTCACGCGGATCGTGCGACGAAAGATAACTTCCGCCACCGACCTTCAAGCGACTGCGCTTCACCGCACCGGCCTGCCACGTGATCACAGCGCCCACTGCTTCAGGATTGCTCTGCGTCGCTACGAGTTGAAGCCCGATCCAGTTGTTACGGTTGCCGCCCTGGTTACGCAAAAGCAGCGGCGGCTCGCCGTTGTTCGACGCCAGCACATCTGAATCGCCGTCGTTGTCGAAATCGCCGAGAGCCATACCACGTCCCGAAAACACCTTACTAAAAACAGCGCCCGACCGCGCACTAACGTCTTTGAAAACGCGGCCGGTGTTTTCAAACATCAACAACGGCTCGCGGTGCCTGACGCGCGGAAGTCTCGATTCGATCATATCGTCGGGATGACCGTTCACGAGAAACAAGTCGGGATCGCCGTCGTTATCGTAATCGAAGAACTTAAGCCCCCAACCACTGAGTAGGTGTGTCGATGGCGCGATCTCGCCCGGCTGGTCAGTGAAGATCAACTCGCGGTCGTTGTGATAAAGACTGAAGAACTCGTGATCGATGTTGGCAACGAACAAATCTTGCCAACCGTCGCCGTCGTAATCAGCCGCATCCACGCCCATTCCCGATCGCGGTCGTCCGGATTCGCCGTAAGCCACACCCGCGGCGAGCCCGATTTCTTCAAACTTCCCTTTGCCTTTATTAACGAAGAGAAAGTTGGGCATCGTATCGTTGGCGACGAATAGATCGAGGAGGCCGTCGTTGTTGATATCGGTAGCGACCGCCCCAAACGACTTGCCCGGATGCGTCGCGATACCCGATTCGCGGCTCATGTCCTGAAATGTGCCGTTACCGGCGTTGCGGTAAAGGTACGAAGGCGTTGGTTTGAAAAGCCGGGGTACGCAGTAATAACGCCGCTGCAAGGTGGGATCGGTGCACAGCGGATTCTGCGACTTGTCGTAGAAAACAAAACTCGACACAAATAGATCGAGCTTATTGTCGTTGTCGTAGTCGAACCAGGTGGCGCAGGTGGACCAACCAGGAGCCGCAACGCCTGCTTTTTCCGTCACGTCGGTAAAAGTGCCGTTGCCATTGTTGCGATAGAGAATGTTTGGTCCGTAGTTCGTGACGTAAAGATCGACATTGCCGTCGCCATCGTAATCCGCGGCGGCGATGCCCATTCCGAATCTCCCGCCCGCAACGCCCGCTTTGTCCGTCACATCAGTAAACGTGCCGTCGCGATTGTTATGAAACAGACCGTTCTTCAACGGCGTCGGAGGCGTATAGAAATCTGATGGACCACTGTTGACCAGATAAATATCCATCCAACCGTCGTTGTCGTAATCAAGGAAAGCGCAGCCGGCGCCGACTGTTTCCGGCAGTTGGCGATCGGGCGAATGGGCGTTGTTGTGAGTCCAACTGATCTTGCTGACCTGCGCCCCAACCTCTGCAAATGTCACTGGAGTGCGAGCCGCGGGACGCGGAGGTCTCTGTGCGACGGTGCTGACCGCCAGCATCGTCAGGAGGATGAAAACCGAAAGATTACGCAAGTCTGCACCTTTTAATATCCCGCAAAGGCGCAAAGACGCAAAGCTATTTGATTTAAGCTTTCTTTGCGTCTCTGCGCCTTTGCGGGAACTAACACAGTTACGGCCGGGGAGGAGCCGGCAGCACGACGACACCGTCTGCCGAGCCGCCCTTCGCTTTAAGACTATCGACGATCTTCATCTCTTCCTGCGCGCGCACCGGATCGTTGAGTCGCGCATAGAGCAGCGCAAGATTGTAATGGGCCGTAGGCTCATTGGGATCGAGTTTGACTGCGGTCTCCAACTCTTCCCGCGCGCGCGTGTAGTTACGCAATTTCATGTAACTGGATCCCAACGCGATGCGCGCGTGCACATAGTTCGGGATTTTCTGCACCGCCTTTTCGAACAACGGTATCGCTCGAGCCTCATCGTTCTGTTCCTGCGCAACCAGTCCAAGGTAATAAAAAACTTCCGGTATGGCGTTCGGCGAGCGGGCGCTCTTTTCCAACCACAACTGCGCGTCGCGATACTTCTTTTGGTTGAGCAAAACGTAACCGAGATGGAGTTGGCCCAACGAGTTGTCAGGCTGAATTGCGATCAGACGGCGGAACAGTTTTTCGGCCTCGAAAAGATCGCCGCCCGTCAACCATGCAACTCCAAGTGCCAGCAAGTAGGAAGGCTGATCAGGCAGCAGCTTGAGCGATCGTTGAAGCGCCGCTTTAGCCTGATCGATCATGCCGACGCGCAGTGAGAGCAATGCAAATTCGTAAAGAAACTCCGGCGAGCTCGAATCAGCACTGAGCGTCGCAACGCGCGACAGGAAGATTGAGGTTTCACGCCGCTCACCTTTTGCGTGCGCGATCCGGGCCAGACCAAACAACGCGAAAGCGTTGTCGAGCCGGCCTTCCAGGGCAATCAGATAGATTGACTCAGCGTCAGCGAGTGAGCCCTTAGCCAGATATGCATCGCCCAACCTCACTAACGTTTGAGCGGTGACGGGACCGGCGGCACGCAGTTTTTCGGCAACGCTAATGTACTCGTCGTATTTGCGGTTGGAAAATAGTAAATCAAGCAATTTCTGCGATGCTTCCGTATGGTTCGGTTCGAAGCGCAATATCTCTTTAAGTTGAAAACTCGCTTTGTCGGCGTCACCTTTTAGTAGATACAGGTATACCAGGTTCATGCGCGCGCCTTTAAACGTCTCGTCGTTGCGCAGCGCTTGCAGGAAAAGCGACTCGGCTTCGTTCAGCCGCTTCTGCTTCGCGCGAATAGTGCCCATCAGATTCAGCACCACGGGCGAGTTAGGAGTCGTCCGCGCAATGGCCGTGAGTTGCCTCTCAGCTTCCACCAATCGATTGTTTCCAATAAGTGCCGCTGCTTGTTCGAGACGCTGGACCACGGGATCAGAGGCCTGCGCGAGTACCGCTGGAGCGGAAATACAGAGGATCAAGATCAGAAGTAAACGCATAGCTACCTCTTGAATTCTTTCTCCGCGATCTTACCCTGACCTTCCTTGATGGTCACGACGCGATTAACGCCGACGCCCGTCACCTTGTCGATGTTGCCACTCGGCCAGCGCACCTGGATCAGATCAACTTTGGTGCGTTGCTCGAGTCCGAAATGCAGTCGCTGATCACTCTGGGAGATGTAACTGTCGCCACTGCGGACCTCGTCGATCTGCGTTAGATCGCCCGCCACGACCTTCACCTGCGCACCGATCCCGCCGCGGTTGCTCTTCACGCCGACGGTCTTGATTAGGATTGAGTTGTTTGAGTTACCACCGTCGTTGCGCAGCACCTGAGGTGGACCGTCGAGATCGCAAACTATCAGATCAACGTCGCCATCGTTATCGATGTCGCCGAAACCGACACCGCGACTCGCACGCAGCTCGGTCAGAACGTTGCCAAACTGGCCCGACACCTCAT
Organism: Pyrinomonadaceae bacterium; assembly: GCA_035646355.1. GTDB lineage: Bacteria > Acidobacteriota > Blastocatellia > Pyrinomonadales > Pyrinomonadaceae > PSRF01. The sequence continues at coordinate 9,913 of DASRPN010000010.1, forward strand.
CGAACGTACCGTCGCGCTTGTTGCGATGAAGCAAACGGGGCTGGCGGTAATTTGGAAGCTGCGGATAAACGTGACCGTTCGCTACGAAAAGATCGACCCATCCGTCGTTGTCGTAATCAAAAAACTTCGTGCCCCAGCCGACGTGCGGCATACTCGGCGGCGCCACCTTCGCTGCGTACGAAAGATCCGTAAACTGATTTGCGCCGTCGTTACGATAGAGTGTGTTGTACTCGTCGGCGAAGTTGGTGACGAAGAGATCGAACCTACCGTCGTGATCATAGTCGCCTACGGTCACACCCATGCATCCCTGTTCGCTGCCGTTTTCATTCACCGCAGTCCCGGCGTTGAATCCGATTTCCTCGAACGTTCCGTTGCCTTTGTTTCGATAATGGAAGTTCGGCGTCGAGTCGTTGGCGACAAAGATATCTATCAGACCATCGTCGTCGAAGTCGCTGGCGATTACGCCAAGGCCATAAAACCCGTTCGCATCAGTTACACCGGCTTCTTTGGTAACGTTGGTGAACGTTTCATTGCCGTTGTTGCGGAAAAGCGAATCACCGGCCCCCTTCAGGCCTCTTGGACCACACTGCACGGGGACCGATTTGTACTGGCAGGTCTGGCCTTTGCCAAACTCCGGCAGATTGTTGATGTCGAAATCGACGTAGTTTGAGACGAAGAGATCCAGGTCGCCATCGTGATCGTAATCGACGAACGAAGCGCCAGTGGACCAGCGCGGATCGTTTACACCTGCTTTGTCAGTAACGTCAGTGAACGTTCCGTTGCCGTTATTTTTCAGCAAATGATCCGGACCGAGGCAGGTGACATAAATATCTTCAAAACCGTCGTTGTTGTAATCGCCGGTCGCTACGCCCATGCCCCACCCAATCTCGCTCACGCCGGCTTTCGCTGAAACGTTCGTAAACCTCGCGTCGCCTTCGTTTCGGTAGAGCTCACTCTTCGTCTTACCTTTCGACTTCACGAGATCGACGGTAAGCGAATTGACGAAGTAGACGTCGAGGTCGCCGTCGTTGTCGTAATCAAAGAGCGCGACGCCGCCGCTCATCGACTCGACGATGTATCGCTTCTCAGGAGAAGCGACATGTTTGAACGTGATACCCGATGCGGCAGTGATGTCGGAGAATTGGATCTTTGCCGTTTGAGATGAGAACGGCAGAAAGAGTGGAAAAATGGTCGCGACTAAAACGAGTTTTGCTAACACGGGTAAATGGATTTACTGGTTCGTTTTGGCCCGCGCCTTATCTTTTAATTCACGGGATTTTTCTAGTTGTTTTTCACCTTCGGCTTTGCGCCCGGCTGCGATGTATGCGCGTCCGAGTTGATAATGAATGTGGGCCTGATTTGGTTTGAGCCCCGCGGCAATCTCCAGGTTTTCAACACTGCCTTTGACGTCGCCCTTCTGTAAGAGCGCTTTGCCGAGCTCGTACCGGGCATCGGCGGAGTCGGGTCGTTCTTGAACAACTTCCCGCATCAGCTTCATGCCACGATCGGTGTCCTGTTGGGCCAACACAACAAAGGCAAGATGATACTTTGCTTCCAGGTCCTTCGGGTTCAGCGCTAGTTCACTTTCGAACTCCCGGGCCGCGTCCGCGAGCTTGCCGTTCTTGAAATAGATCAACCCGCTGTAGAAGTGGGCCAGGCGAACTTTGTTATCGAGAGCAAGGGCAGCGCGCAACTCCGCGAGTGATTTTTCGACATCGCCGCGCTCGTAATGCGCCTGACTCAAAAGTATGTGCAGTTGCGGCGTTTTGTCACCGACCGCGACCATCTGCTCGATCACGCTATTAGCAGCTTCCGTCTTCCCATCCTTCAATAATGACAAGGCAAGCGGATAATGAAGCGTAACCTCCTGAGGTTTCGCGGCAACTACGTCCGTCAGCACGGTTGCGGCCTTTGCAAAGTCGCTGATCATGAAATAACTCATGCCTAACAACTGCTTGATCGCGACGTTATTTGGATCAGTTTTTAGCGCCTTCTCCAGAGCCGGAACCGCCTCCTTGTAAGCTTCGGACTTGTAATAAGCGAGACCGAGGTTGTAGCTGACTCCGGGATGCTC
>DASRPN010000011.1:0-4505 GCA_035646355.1 Pyrinomonadaceae bacterium
GGCCGAAGCGTATGTGCTGACGAAGGAAGAAGGTGGACGCCACACTCCGTTCTTCACGGGATACCGGCCGCAGTTTTACTTCCGCACGACGGACGTGACCGGCATCGCGCACCTGCCCGAAGGAGTGGAGATGGTGATGCCCGGCGACAACGTGGCGATGTCGATCGAGTTGATCGCACCCATCGCGATGGAGAAGGGATTGCGCTTCGCAATTCGTGAAGGCGGTCGCACGGTTGGCGCCGGAACAGTTTCAGAAGTGATCGAATAGTCAGTAGTCAGTGGTCCGTTGTCAGTTGCATTGGCGCGAACTACGGACAACTGACCACGGACAGCGGACAACGGACAAACATCAATGAATGAAAAGATTCGTATACGCCTGAAAGCTTACGACCACCGCGTGTTGGACCAGTCGACGACGGAAATCGTCGAGACTGCGAAACGTACCGGTGCTCGGGTCGCCGGTCCGATTCCTTTACCGACGGTGAAGAACAAATGGACCGTGCTGCGTTCGCCGCACGTCGACAAAAAGTCGCGCGAGCAGTTTGAGATTCGCACGCACAAGCGGCTGATGGACATTCTCGATCCAACACCGCAAACGGTTGACGCGCTGATGAAGCTCGATCTCCCGGCCGGCGTCGACGTGGAAATCAAAGCGTTCGGCAGGCAGTAACGGATAACACCGAATAATTGGAAAGCCAAAATGATTAACGGGATCATCGGAAGAAAAATCGGCATGACGCAGATCTTTGCGTCGGACGGCACGGTCACGCCCGTGACTGTCATCAAGGCCGGTCCGTGTGTCGTCATCCAGAAGAAATCTGCTTCTGGTCCAGACGGCTACGATGCGGTGCAACTCGGCCTCGTAGACGACAGGCCGCCAAAGTTGAAGAACGTCACCAGGCCCATGCGCGGCCACTTCGAGAAGACCGGCGGCGGTGTTCCACCGACGCGCGTGTTGAAAGAGTTTCGTCTGCTCGACGGCGGCGAGAACCCGAACGTTGGCGACAAAGTGCTCGTCGATCAGTTTGCTGATGGCGAAATGGTTGACGTGATTGGACGCTCAAAGGGTCGCGGTTTCGCGGGCACGATCAAGCGTCACCACTTCAATCGCGGTCCGGAGTCGCATGGTTCGATGAATGTGCGCGCGCCGGGTTCGATTGGCGCGTCGGCTTATCCCTCGCGCGTTATCAAGGGCAACCGGTCGTCAGGTCACATGGGCGACGCGCGGATCACGACCAAAGGCCTGACCGTTGCGCGCGTCGATGCTGAAAACAATCTGTTGATGATTCGTGGCGCGGTGCCGGGAGCGAATGGCAGCGTGGTGATCATTCGCAAGGCGTCGAAGAAGGATTAAGTAAGCTTTGTGCTAGGTGCTTTGTACTTTGTGTATCGCACCTCGCGCAGTCGAACAAAGCACAAAGTACTAAGTACAAAGGACTAAGTTGATGCCGACTGTAAAGGTGCGCAATATCAAGAATGAAGAAGTTGGCGAGCTGGAGTTGTCCGACGTTGTGTTTGGCGCGCCGCTGAACGAAGGCCTGATCCATGCGGCGGTACGAAACTTCATGGCCAACGCGCGGCAGGGAACGTCAGCGACCAAGACCCGCGGCGATGTCTCGGGTGCCGGCCGCAAGCTCTGGAAACAAAAAGGCACCGGTCGCGCGCGTATCGCGTCGCTCCGTTCGCCATTGTGGAAAGGCGGCGGTAACGTGCACGGACCGCAACCTCGCGACTGGTCTTACAACATGCCGAAGAAGATGCGCCAGGGTGCGTTGCGTTCGGCGTTGTCGGAACGCGTGCGTGAGGGAAATGTTTCGGTGATCGACGGCTGGTCGTTCGACAAGCCGAAGACAAAAGACTTCGCGCAGTCGTTAGGGACGCTCGGGCTGGAAGGCAAGACGCTCATCGTCGATTCGCTCGACAACGACAACCTGCTGCTCTCCGCGCGCAATATGCGTCGCGCGAAAGTGGTCAACAGCTTTGGTCTGAACATCTACGATCTGCTTTATCACGATCACCTCGTGTTATCGCGGTCGGCTGCGCAGGAACTCGAGCAGTTGCTCGGTTCACGCAAAGAGGGGGAGGGCGCGACTGAACCGGAAGCCGCGGAAGAAGCGCCGGCCAAGCCGAAGCGCACACGTAAACCGAAGAACGAGGAGGCGGCCTAACGATGAGAACGGTTTGGGACATCATCAAGTCGCCGGTGATTACCGAGAAGGCGCTCGCTGCTAAAGAAGAGTCGCAGGACTCGAACCAGTTGTTGACCTTCCGGGTCGACCGCAGGGCAACGAAGCCGGAGATCAAATCGGCGGTGGAAACCATCTTCCAGGTGAAGGTCGATCACATTCGCACCATCAACTACATGGGCAAAGAGGCGCGGCGTGGACGATTCGTCGGCCGCAGGCCTTCATGGAAGAAAGCGTACGTAACTCTCAAGCAAGGCGAGAAGCCAGTTGATTACGGCGAGGCTATCTAAGAATCGGTCAGTGGTCAGTAGTCAGTTGTCCGTAGTGACTACAACTGACCACGGACAGCGGACAACGGACTAATTAAGATGGGTATAAAGAAACTTACACCGACATCGGCAGCGCGACGTTACCAGACGTATTTGACGCGCGATGAGTTGACGGTTGGCGCGATTCCCGAGAAGTCGTTACTGGAACCCAAGAAGCGCATTTCCGGTCGCAACAACGACGGCCGGATCACAGTGCGTCGTCGTGGTGGCGGTCACAAGCGCTTTTATCGCATCGTCGATTTCAAGCGCGACAAAGACGGCGTGCCCGGACGCGTCACGCAGATTGAATACGATCCGAATCGTTCGGCCCACATCGCGCTCATTACCTACATCGACGGCGAGAAGCGTTACATCCTGTCGCCCATCGGACTCGAAGTTGGCAAGACGATCATGAGCGGCGCCGATGCCGACATCCTTCCCGGCAACACGCTGCCGCTGATCAATATCCCGTTGGGAACGCAGATCCACAACATTGAATTGCGCCCCGGCAAAGGCGGACAGATGGCGCGCTCGGCAGGCACGTTCGCGCAGCTCGTCGCAAAGGAAGGCGAACACGCGCAGTTGCGTATGCCGTCGGGTGAAGTGCGACGCGTTCCGCTGGTTTGCAAAGCGACGGTGGGACAGGTTGGAAACATCGAGCACGAAAACGTTTCGCTTGGTAAGGCCGGCCGTTCGCGTTGGAAAGGTTTGCGACCGAAAGTTCGCGGGGTCGCGATGAACCCGGTGGACCATCCACACGGTGGCGGTGAAGGCAAGACTTCCGGCGGCCGCAATCCGGTGACCCCGTGGGGCCAGCCGACCCGCGGTTACAAGACGCGCAGCAACAAGCGCACTCAGAAGATGATCCTGAAGGATCGCAGGACTAAATAAAATTCGAATTTCGAAATTCGAATTTCGAAATGGAGAGATATGGCTCGTTCAGTTAAAAAGGGACCATTCATCGACAAGGGCATTGTGAAAGCCGTGGAGAAGGCGCGGGCGGGGAGCCAGAGACCGCCGGTCATCAAGACGTGGTCGCGTCGTTCGACGATCACTCCGGACATGGTCGGTCTGACATTCGGCGTCCATAACGGAAAACGCCATCTGCCGATCTACGTCACGGAAAACATGGTGGGCCACAAACTGGGTGAGTTTGCGCCAACGCGCACGTTCAAAGGCCACTCGGGCACGAAGGTCGAGAAGGCGAGCAAGGTTGCGGCAGCGCCGCCGAAGTAGTGACCACGGATTAGACGGATTTAAGGAACGATTAGAAGAGGCCCAGATGGAAGCAACAGCGAGTGCAAAGTATTTGCGAGGTTCGGCGCAAAAGGCGCGTCTGGTCGTGGACCTGATTCGCGGCAAAGACGTGAACCAGGCGCTGGCGATCCTGCGCTTTACGCGCAAGCGCGCAGCAGCACATATCGAGAAGTGCATGCGTTCGGCGATCGCCAACGCGAACGAGGCTGCGGAGAAAGCAAACATCTCGATCGATCCGGACGATTTGTGGGTGCGCACCGCGTTTGTCAATATTGGACCAACGAAGAACATGCGCCGCGTTCGGCCCGCTCCGCAGGGACGTGCTTATCGCGAACAGCGTCACTTCTGTCACGTCACGATCTCGTTGAGCAACGACGCGCGACCGGAACCGAGCGGCAAAGCAACCGCTGAAACGGCGCAAGCGAAACCGGCGAAACTCGCCGAGAGCAAGGCTCGCAAACGTGGTGGCGCCGTCGCCGCTCCTCGAGCAAAACGCGCAGCTACGAAGAAGGCAGAGCCGGAAGCAGCAGCTGAAAAGCCGGCAGCTAAGAAGGCTTCGAAGAAGAAGAAGGAATAAATTTCGAATTTCGAAATTCGAACTTCGAAATTTCCAGGAGAAAATTGTGGGTCAAAAAGTTCATCCATACGGTTTTCGACTCGGCTACAACAAAGACTGGCACTCTCACTGGTTCGCCAAGAAACAGTTTGGAGAGTTTCTGCTGGAAGATCTGAAGTTGAAGCGCGATCTGAAACA
>DASRPN010000012.1:0-31927 GCA_035646355.1 Pyrinomonadaceae bacterium
CGTTATCTGGGATCCGTATCGAGAGATTACTGTAAACGCCGCTGACCTTCATCACCGTCACAAGCTCACACCATACGATGGTCAACGGCTTAACGGTGTCGTGCGAAAAACTTTTCTACGCGGAAAAGAGATCTACGATGACGGCAGTGTAGCACCGCAACGGATGGGGGTTTTGCTTTTGTAGCCACAAAAAGGCACAAAAGGCACAAACAGAATAGGAGGCATTATGGAAACCGTTCCTCACGACGGAAATATCTTCACTTTGTCGGATGTAATTCGAGAAACCAGCTATGAGATTCACAAGTATTTGCGTAGCGGTTTTACGGAAAAAATTTATGAGAACGCGTTAGCACATCGTCTTAGGAAACGGGGAATTCGCGTCGAACAACAACAATGTGTGCGAGTATTTGACGAGGACGGCACGCTGCTGGGTCTATTGAGAACCGATATTCTGATCGAACGAATCCTGATTTGCGAAATAAAGAGCTGTGGCGCCTTGCTTGATGCGCACACCGCACAATTGCTAGGTTATCTAAGGGCAACGAAAATTCAACATGGGTTGCTGATTAACTTCGGTGGTCCAAAACTCGATATCAGAAAGTATATTCTGACTTGACGTTTTCTTTTTGTGCCTTTTGTGCCTTTTTGTGGCTATGGAGTTCACTGAACTAATCGATCTTGCCTCGGAGAAACTCGGTGGGGCGGTGCTGTTTGCCAACGACGACTTCTTTGCACCGAAAGAGAACCTGTTAAAGGCGAGCGCACCAGTTTGGCGCGAAGGGGAATACACCGACCGCGGGAAATGGATGGACGGGTGGGAGAGCCGGAGGCGACGCACCCCAGGGTTCGACTGGTGCATCATCCGTCTTGGCTTGCCCGGGATCGTTCGCGGTGTCACCGTCGATACGAGTTACTTCCGTGGTAACTATCCCGAACATTGTTCGCTCGAGGGCGCGACATTCGACGATTTGCCGACGGTCGAGGAGTTGACTGCCGAATCGGTCAAATGGATTCCGCTGTTACCACAGATGCCCCTCGCAGGCGATAGTCAGAACCACTTCCCGATCAGATACGACGAGCGAATCACGCATCTGCGTTTCAATATCTACCCCGATGGCGGCGTCGCGCGATTGCGTGTTTACGGCATCGTCTCTCCCGACTGGGACCGGCTCAAACGTTCCGGTGGCAGCATCGATCTCGCCGCAGCAGAGAACGGCGCGCTCGTTATTTCGTGCAGCGACATGTTTTTCGGTCATCGTCATAACATGATCATGCCGGGCCGGGCCGCGAACATGAGCGACGGGTGGGAAACAAAACGTCGCCGTGGTCCAGGCCACGATTGGTCGATCATTCAACTCGCGCGGCCGGGATTGATTCAGTCAGTTGAAGTAGACACGTCACACTTTAAAGGCAACTTTCCCGACAGTTGTTCACTGGAAACCTACCACGCCACAGACACAGGCGCTGACGCGGACCTTTCAGATCTCTCCGTGGCATGGACCAGTCTGCTGCCGCGCACCAAGTTACACGCTCATACGCGACACTATTTCGATCGCGAGTTGTTAGACACGGACGTCGCCTCGCACATTCGCTTCAACATCTATCCGGACGGCGGCGTCAGCCGGTTGCGCGTTTACGGGAAACTGGTCGACTGATGAATCTCAAATCGTTGAACGCTTTACCTGCCGCTGAAGCGTCGCAAGAGTTTCTGAAGTGCTGTGGTTCGTCACGTTGGGCGGCCGCCATGACCGAGCGCCGTCCTTATGAAAGTCTCGATGAATTAACACGCGCGGCGAACGACATGTGGTGGGCGCTGGAACAATCTGATTGGCTTGAAGCGTTTCACAGTCACCCCCGAATCGGAGAAAGGCTCGGAGAGAAAAAGGCTGCTGACAGAGTCTCGGCTCAATCCAAACAATGGTCTGGCCAGGAACAGGCTGGAGTGCAAATCGCTACTCAGAAAACACTCGACTCGCTGGCCCAACTGAACCAGGACTACGAACAAAAGTTTGGCTTCATATTCATCGTTTGCGCCACGGGAAAATCAGCCGCCGAAATGCTCGAACTCCTACGCGAGCGCGTCGGCAACGAACCCGACGCCGAACTTCGCATCGCCTCAGCGGAACAAGCAAAGATCACGGAAATACGGCTCAAAAAGCTGGTACACTGAGCACCACCAATGAGCACGATCTCAACCCATATTCTCGATACGTCGCGCGGAGCGCCGGCGAGCGGTATCGCCGTCAGCCTTGAAGCGCAGAACACTGACGAAAGCTGGACCGAGTTGAGCCACGCCTGGACCGATGACGACGGTCGCGTCAAACCGTTCTTTCTGGTCGATCGGCCCATCGCCGACGGCACGTATCGCCTCGTCTTCGATACCGAGCCTTATTTCTCGGGGCTCAGCGTCTCCTGTTTCTATCCGCAAGTTACGGTCGTGTTCAACGTCGACGACGCGTCGCAGCATTATCACGTGCCGCTGCTCATCAGTCCGTACGGATACTCGACGTATCGCGGGAGTTAGTGCTTTGGCTTGGTACTTTGTTCTTTGTTTTTCGTTACCGAATGGGCCACTGAACTCTGGAGTAACCTTCTGATAGAAAGCAAAGTACAAAGCACCAAGTACAAAGCACAATGATCCTCGACCCGACCCTCAGCGAATGGCTCAATCTAATATTTCGTTGGGTACACGTCTTCGCCGGCATCATGTGGGTAGGGACCACTTACTACTTCACGTGGCTCGACGCGCGGCTGACCGAAGAAGAGAAAGCTGCTTTGAACACAGGCGTCACGCCGCAAGTGTGGATGGTCCATAGCGGCGGTTTTTACGTCGTCGAGCGAAAGAAAGTCCCCGATTTGGTTTCTCGGACGTTGCACTGGTTTCGTTGGGAGGCATTTACAACGTGGATCAGCGGCTTTGCGTTGCTGGTGCTCATTTATTATCTCGGCGGCGGAGCGTTGATCGATTTCGACGTGCGCGAACTGAGTATCGGCGTCGCGGTAGCGTTAGGAATCGGTGCAATTCTCGCCGGTGGATTCATTTACGACGTTATGATGGCTTCACCGTTGGGGCGCAACGAGAAAGTGTTCGCGGTCGTGGCTTATGTCCTCATCGTTGCAATGTCTTTTGGTCTCACACAGATCTTCAGCGCGCGAGCGGCTTACATTCACATGGGCGCAATGTTTGGGACCATCATGGCCGCGAACGTTTGGATGCATATCCTGCCCGCGCAAAAACGAATGATCGCCGCACTCAAGGAGGGCCGCAAACCTGACGAGCGTCTCTCGGCGCGAGCCAAGCTCAGATCGAAGCAAAACACGTTCATGGCAGTGCCGGTAGTGTTCATCATGATCAGCCATCACTATCCCGGCGTCACGTACGGCGATCGCTACAACTGGATCATTCTATCCATGTTGATACTGCTCGGTTGGATCGCCGCGAAGTTTATCCGACGAGCGTAGTCAGGGGGCACGGTAGCTGCTCGATCAACTCGACGAATTAAAAACCGAATTTGGGCCAAAGGAAGCGAAGAAGGTCCAGGCGCTGTTGCGCCACCTGTCGCGGACGAAGTTTCACGATACGGATTCACTCGTTCGCTATCACGAGCTGCTGATGTTCGTTCGTGCGTACCCGCAAAGCGCGGAGGTAATGCGCGCGGCTGAAAAAGAACTTCGCGGCTTTGCGGAACGAGTCGCGTGGTTGAGCGAACAAGGCGTGGACGTCGCTCCACTTGAACATCCTGAGGTCTCAGGCATCGCAGGCACACCGGTCACCGACACTTTCGGGTTTCACATCGTTCGCTCTCTCGTCCAACGATACCCATCGCAGACGTCAATCTACTGGGAATGGTTTGAAGACGAAAACCGCCTGGCCGCGACGTGGCCGCGGTTCATGCCGTTGCTGGCCGAAGATGCATTCGTCGAGGCCCACGTTCCTTACCGCGACTGGTTGCGCGCAGCGCGCGGCGGTCGCTCTGAACTTGCCTGGTTGATCGATCGCTTCACCGAACTGCCTGCGTCTGACGATCAAAAAGCCGAACTCTACGATTCACAATACCTTTACGTGCAATGGCAGCCGCCGTATCGCGCGACGCGCACCGGTCTTCGCGCTCCGGCGAAGAAATTGTTTTACCATCAGGGTCCTTTGATTCAACGTCGCGACATCGATCTCAACGAGCAAGTGGTCCAACCCTCGCCACCGCTGCGAAAACTCTCGTTGCGCGAAGGTGAAAGTGCGCTCGATCGGACACGCGACGCCTCGACGATCCGGTACCGCGAGCTTTACGGTTTCACGCACGGCGATCCGAAGTATGTTTACCACGCCGACTTGGGTCGTGGTGTTGAACTGTTCCTCGTGGGCCTGCCGAGTGAAAAACGTCTGCCGTTGCGAGCAGTTCACGGGGTAATGATCTACAAGAACGGCGTGCCTGTTGGTTACTTCGAATCGCTCACGCTTTTCGAGCGGATGGAAAGCGGGTTCAACCTTTACTACACGTTTCGCGACGGCGAAACTGCCTGGCTTTACGCTCGCGTGCTCAACGTGATGCACCACTTCACAGGCGCCACTGCATTCACGCTCGATCCGTATCAGATCGGGCACGAAAACGAAGAAGGAATCGAGTCAGGCGCGTTCTGGTTCTATCGAAAACTGGGCTTCCGCCCGATGCGCCGCGAGTTAGAGGCGCTTGCCGAAAAGGAAGAGAAGAAGATTGCGTTGCGAAAAGGATACCGGACATCGCCCCGTACACTGCGCGCACTGGCCAAAGGTCCCATGATCTTTCAACTTCGCGGTACTGAAAACCACGATTGGGATCGTTTTCAAATCCGCAACATCGGGTTCAAATTGAAGGGGCAGCTCGAGCCGTTGCTCTCACTCTTACCTGACCGGCTCATTCGCGCAAAGGCGGCCGTTGAAGAAACAACCTATTTGAGACTGATGCAGAAAGACAAACGACTGCGCCAACAGATCATCGACCTCGGATCTCAGTAACACTTCTCGATCTGATTTTCCAGAATCGTCTCCTCGGAAAACTTCTCGAGCTTGCGGAAATATTCCGCGTCCCGATCAAGCGCATTTCGCGGTACGAGTCCCACAATCTCCGTGCTTGCGATGTCAACCCCCAGCGCGTCCGCCTCACGCCGAATTGCGTCGTAAGCGTCTCCCATTCCGGTGACTTCATAGTTCACCAAATTCATCGACACCTGAACGAGACTGCGCGTCTGCAATTGAAATCCGAGTGCTTTCAAGAATGGTAACCCACCATTTCTGGCCCTGATGGTCCGCGCGATGCGCCGCGCGGTGGCAAGGTCGTCGCTGCGCAGTACAACATTAAAGGCGATCAGAAAAGGACGCGCACCGACCACGATCGCTCCCGCCGAATCATGAAATCGATCGGGACCTTCATCGGGTACCATTTGTGACCGCGCTCCGCGACGAATGTCCTCGAGGTTTACTCGCTCCGGATGCAACGCCGCTCGTTCGTAGTAGTAAACGGGAATTGAAAGGTCGCGCGCGATCATCCTTCCCGTTTCGTGCGCGAGCGCGACGCAGTCGTCAATGGTGACGCCGCGAATGGGAACAAGCGGCAACACGTCTGTCGCTCCAAGACGAGGATGCACACCCTCATGCCGGCGCATGTCGATCAATTCAGACGCGCACTTGACTCCCGCGAACGCCGCTTCCACCACGCGTTCGGCCGTCGCGACAAACGTAATTACAGAGCGGTTGTGATCCGGATCGATGTGCCGGTCCAACACACAGGCCGTTTCAACCGACGCGATCGCAGCGGCAATCTGCTGAACCGTTTCCGGATTTCGGCCCTCGCTGAAGTTTGGAACACATTCCACTAGACGTTGCATTCGTGTGTGAAGTATAAAGCCTCGATGCCTCAGGATCGATTCATCAATCAACGGAAGAACGCCTGGCAACGGCTGGAGGAACTGCTCAGGCTGCTCGACCACGCGTCACTACGGCGCCTAAACCGCGAAGAGGTGCGCGAACTGGGTCGCATTTACCGTCGCACTGCGTCGGACCTCGCCATCGCGCGCGCTGAGTCGCGCGATCCGCGTCTCGTAAACTATCTCAACAGCCTCGTCATTCGCGCCCACGGCCGCATCTATCGCGCGGACGCGCAGGGCGGAAAAAGAATTCTTAACTACTTCACTCACGAACTGCCGCAAACGTTTCGACGTACCTGGCGCTATACCTTCGTGTCCTTCTTCGTTTTCTTCATCTTTGGCGTCTTTAGTTTTGTCGGAACGCGTTACGACGCGGAATTTTCCGAACTTATCGGCGTCGATGCATGGTTTCGAGAAACAATCATCGAAACCAAGACGCATTGGTGGGAATCGCTCAACGAGGCCAATCAGGTCGGTGCCAGCGGGATCATGACAAACAACATCATGGTCACGATCTACACGTTTGCATTCGGTGCGACATTCGGCGTGGGAACGCTTTTTTATCTCGCGTATAACGGCGCGAATATTGGCTCAGTTCTCGCACTAACTTATAGCGCGGGTTTCGGAAACGACCTGGTGACGTTCATGGTGGCCCACGGCGTGATCGAGCTGACCTGTATCTTCATCGCCGGAGGAGCGGGACTGCTGGTTGGGACCGCGATAATCATGCCGGGTGATCTAACTCGCGCGGACGCACTGAAAACACGAGGCATGGAAGCAGTTCGCTTGATGTCGGGAATATCGATTCTATTGGTGATCGCGGGAATTATCGAGGGGTTCATTTCGCCGGCGCTGATCGATCCGCGAATCAAGTACAGCGTCGCGGCGGTGACTGGTGTCGCGCTCTATTCCTACCTGCTATTTGCCGGCCACAAATAGCGGAGTCTTACAACAGCCCGCGTTCTTTCACGCGCAAGTAAGTTTCCAGTAACGCCGGCGCAAGCGCCGCGGCGGTTACGTCAAGCGCCAGGCCGCCAGTAGATTCAACCAAACGTAGTGCCGCCTCACGGTGATGAATGATCTCTTCCGCCACAGACTGGGTGAACACTGAACGAATCGTGTCAGGCGTTTCACGCACCACCGCTTTCAAATCACGATCGGCGATCGTAACTACGAGTGGCAAATGGCGCGGCCGCAACAGGTGAAGCGACGTCAGCAACTCTTTCGAACCTTCTTCATCGACCAGATCAGTCAACAGGATTACAAGTGCGCGTCGCTTACTGTTGGCAGCGATAAACTCAAACGCGTGAGGATAGGAGGGCTCGATCATCTCAGGTTCGACAGCGTAGAGGGCTTCGAGTGCTGCTTCGATGTGGTCGCGCCCACGACTCGGCGCGAGATAGCTCTTGATCCGGCGGCCAAACACTACGAGGCCCGCGTTGTCGCCGGCCCGCGCCGCTGCTGAAAACAACGCGAGGGTGGCGTGAACAGCCGAATCGAGTTTCGTCTCCTGCTCAATGCGTGCGGTCATCAACCGGCCGGCATCGAGTGCGATGAGGATGGTTTGATCTCGTTCAATTTGATATTGCCGCGTGGTCAGTTTTCCGCGGCGTGCGGTTGCCGTCCATGAGATGTGGCGCAACTCGTCGCCGCGAACGTAGTCGCGCATCGATTCAAACTCGCGCCCCTCGCCACGCCAGGAAGTCTTGCGATGTGAGGAGACGAGTGACCGCGCGCCCAGCGCTTTCAACTCCGCCTCTCGCGCCCGCCGCATGTTTGGATAAACTTTGACCGTGATCGGTTCCGACGCGCGCGCCTCGCACCACACGAGGTTGAGCTGCGAACGAAAGCGAACCGCGGTGTGACCAAACTCAAACCTGCCGCGGCGCGGCGGCGTCACGCCGTAAATCAAAGTCGCCGTGCTGTGTGCGTCAACGCGCAAATCAACGTCGCGTGATCCGCTCAGGATCATCTGCGGCGGATACTCGTCTTTCAGCTTTAGTGTGATGCCGCGGTTGGATCCATTATGAATATGGATCCTCGCCTCGGTTTCAGCGCCCATCGCGAAGCGGCCACCGAACTCCCGATAGATTTTTAAGTTTTTGGGAAGCTTGCTGAGGCGTGCGTCGACGATGGCGACAGCGATCAGGAGAAGGTTATAACCGAGTGCGAGCCATGCCAGCCACGGGCGTCCGCCCGATAATGCGAGGGGGACGAACGCCAGGGCCAGCAGGAAATAAAAGAGTTTAGTGAAAACGAAGCGCAACGTGCAGGATTCTAGACCAGAGCAGTGCTGCGTGTCACAACTTTAACGTGAGCGCAATCGCTTTCAGTAACTTAAAGGTTGACGGTTTAATTGGGTGGGCGCTGCCAGACTGATCCGTCTTCATACTCAATCCGGCGAATAATCACCTCTTCAGACAATTGGGCGTCTCCATTCTTCGCTTTTGTCGCGTCTACTACTGAAGAAGGTGGTTTATTAGACTGACCGATCAACTCGGTCGACTTACCTGTCCGAATCTTTATCCTGTGTCGGAAGGAATGTTGCCCGACCCGTTCCGCTTTTTCCGAATCGAAGAATAGGTAATCCCACTCCAGGGCCGTTATCGTTTTCGTGCCTGAATTCTTTACCGTTACCCGATAGGCAAACCAAACTTGTGGCCCGTCGGACTGAGTTGGCATGGGCTTGGTGTTCCGCACCACCGGCTGTGGCGTATTACCTTCTCTCACTCTCGTAGAATTACGGATAGAGTTGTCCTTTTGAACTCGTTGCAACTCCGCTTGCTCATCGTTGGAGCGAAATGGATCGGCGGTGAGTGCCGGATGGTGGATCTCTTTTCGCCAAATCTTTTTGGTGACTGTTAGGTCCGGCGCTTCTGATGCCTGGGAAGACTGTGCAGAGACATCAACCAACGGTATGAAAAGAAGCAGCAGCAGCAAAGCGGGACCCTTCATGTGTCACCTCGCATTTCGAACTTCGGTTTAGTCGCCGAACATCATCTTTCCTACTTAGTTTTTACTGGGACATCGACCACGAAATCCTTCGGCTCAATCGGTTGATTGAAGACGAAGTCTTTTAACGTGACGGTCCATTCATCGTGTATTTCAACGTTGCCTCTAATTTGCAATTGGATTCTATACTCGTGTGGCAGGGTGAGATTGCCTTCCTTTTTGAAATCGGAAAAAGTTTCGACCAACTTATAACGCGTTTCCCTCTGGCTGGCTGACGAATCAACACCACCGCTACCTATATTCGCAGAAACGACACGCGAGTATTCAGTTCTGACATGGTGAAAAGTAACACTGTCGAAGAAAAGGCTGACCTCCAAGTCGAAGCCCTTGCGCGGTTGATACTTCAACTGATGTAAACTGGCTCCATCAACTTTTTTCAACCCAGCATATTTGACCTTGGCTTTCTCCTCACTGATAGCCAGGAGTGGCCACGACGAGGAGAGCGTGCCCGCCAGGAGGCCATGCTTAAAAGTCGACTCATTGTTTCGAAATAGGTTTTCCAGAGGTGACCGGACACCGGGGGACACATACCCCACGGTCAACTCCTTACCGTCGAATCCTACTGACTCGACATCGTATCCAGGAACCCCAAACTTCATCCCAAACATATACTTTTCATTTTCGGACGCTAGCACTATTCGACCTTCCGTTGTCCCGCCTCCCGTACCATGCCGGACGTACTTCGAGGTCCCTAATATTACGCGCGTTTTAACTGAAGCACGATCCTCCTGCGAACCAATAGCTTCGAGGTGTTTGGCGACGATGTCTTCGGGCTTTAGTTTGTCATCGGCGTGAACGATGGGATTGTATAACGATGCTACCAAACAGCAACAAACGATTAGGGTAAGTACCAGATAGCGAGATTGCATATTTACTCCCTTTTTTCAGTATTGCAGCCACGGTTCATTTAATAAAAAATTCGGGCGTTGTCCAGTGGAACAACGCCCGAAGTAAAACCCAGTGGAGTTAACGAGCGCCCGGTTTAGAACTCAAACCGAGCGGCAAGTTGCATAATGCGAGGCGAAAACGTCGTTGTCAGCCTTCCGAAATTCGTGCTGTTAACGTTGAAGATCCCGCTGTTATCCGCGATAAAGAAGTTCGCGCGATTGAGCACGTTGAACGCCTCAGCGCGGAGTTCCAGTCTCATCGTTTCGCCGAATCTAATTCGCTTCATAAACCCGGCATCCCAATTGACATAGATGGGACCGTTCAGGAAAGCTCTGGGAAGATTCCCGGTTTCACCAGGAGCGTTCCGGAAGAACACCTGACCCGCAAACGCTGGTTGGTTGAGCGCCGCAGCGCCACGGACTTCGCTGAGCGTAAATCCCGGCGGGAGCGGTTGGGTTAGATCGATCCCGGTTCGCGTTTCGACGATCGTTCCTGCCGCGTTGCGTCGCACAGCCGTTGCGAACAGCGCACTTGGATCAATAAGGAATACGCCGTTCGGCGTCTTGTGAATGCCAATCAGGTCCTTTATCTGATCAGGAGATAGACTCGATCTGGCAGTCTGACGGCCCGATCTTCCGCCTCGATTGAAAGTACCGCGTGGATCGATGATGCCGACCGGCGGTCCCGAACTGATGTTCACGATCGAGGAGAATTGCAACCCGCCGAAAATCCTCTCGGCCCAGCCGTCAGTTAACCAACGCTTGCCGGCGCCGAATGGCAATTCATAGATCGTGTTGAAGTTGATCGTGTGTGTTCGATCATAATCAGCGCGCGCGTAATCCAGGTCCTGATTGTTTACATCGAGGAATGGATCGAAGCGTGTTTGCTGATCGCTCTGCACGTCGGTCAGGATTTTTTGGAACGTATAGTTTGCCTGAAGCGAGAAGCCTCCAGTGAAACGACGACGAATCTCCGCTTGCAGTGAATCGTAGCGGTACTTGCCGCCGTTCGTAAGCAAGTCAACGACGCCGGCGAACGGATTGGGCCGGAAATTTACGCCGTTGGCATTTTCGTCGATATCCAGACCATTCTGAATGTACGTGAGAGCCAGGTCTGCCGGTGTTCCCGCGATCAACTGGGCCGTGATTACCGGGTTGTTCAGGAAAGCCCCGAAAGGCAATTGATTGAAAACGGGCAATGGCTGGCTGCCTGGAATCGCCGGATTAAAACGGGCGTCCACGCAGTTATTGAGGTTTCCGCCGGCCGCCAAACGGCAGTTTTCCTGAGCGCGCCGGAAATCAGCCAAAAATCCCGTGCTGAAAATGTCTATTTGGTTGAAGTCGAATCCGCGCGTGAGCGTATCACTACGACCGCCAACGTATCGAATCTCAACCGCGGTATTGAAGCCGATCTCTCGCTGGATACCAAAGTTGTACTCGTAGTTGTGCTGCAACTTGATGTTGGGATCAACCGCAAACACGGTGTTGAAGAAATTCTGACCTGGGGTGAAATTGCGTTCTTGAAAACTCACCGGCAGGTCAATCGTGGTTACGGGTGGGAACAGTGCAATCGAGACGTTGCTCGCTCGCCGGTTCAGATTGAGCAGGTTGAATGTTTGATCCAAGCCCTGGTTTCCACCAAGAGCGTTGTCAGCTGAACGGATAAACTCGTCGTTGATATAACTTATGCGGAAACCACCGCGAATCACCGTTCGACCTTCACTACCCAGCACGCTGCCCAGGAATTTATTCTTGAAGTTGGGCGACCACGCGAAGCTGAGTACCGGACCAAAGTTGTTCTTATCGGTATTGAAGAACTTGCCTGGCTGTCCGGTGTTCGTACCTACGAAATCGTAAGTACCGTTCGGATTGAGCAAGGCCTCGCGGATATTTGAGCCGGCGGGAATCACAGGCTCGAGGTAGGCCACGTCAGGATTTTCCAATCCAGTGAAAATGTCGTAGCGCAAACCCAGGTTCAACGTCAAAGTCGGAGAGACGCGCCATTGATCGCTGAAGTACAACCCGAGGGTGTCGTACTTAAACCTGTCGATATTGGGAGCGCCAAGAACAGTTCCTTCATTTTGATTTACAAAGTTCGCCGTTACGACACCTGACCCGATGATACCGCCGAGGAAATATCTAAGGGCATCGGCGCGACCTCGGTCTGTAGCATTAATGCCGCCCGGAAAGAGACCCAGCGGCAGTCGTGGGGTGTTTAGGTTACCCGTCGTACTAATGCTAAAGGTTGGAATCGTATCGAAGTTTACTTCGGATTCAATTCGGTGTGCTTCCCACTGTCCGCCGAACCTAAACGTGTGGTTACCAAATGTCCAGGACGCATTGTCCTGCAACACGTAGAGATCAGTATTACGTCCCTGATCTCTAAAGGTAGCTTGCGGATTACTGACGAAAGGAAGTCCGCCGATGATGAAGTCTTGCGGCACACTTCCCTGATTGAAGAAGGGCTCGCTTCGTTGATACGCACCACGTACTTCGTTAACGAAACTGCTGCCGAACGTTCTACGGTAGGTGCCGATATAAAGGCTTGTCGGACCTCCCTGTGTCACGAACGGGCGAGTATCGAATCCACCACCATCGCTTTGGCGGTCGTCATCATTGTCGTTGTATTTGTAGACGAAGTTGAGCTCGTTGCTGTCGTTGATGTTGAAATCAAGACGTCCTGCGAAACCATTACGGGTGTCGTTGTCAGCCTGATTGAATGTAAGCAGCTGAGTGAGGCCGCCATTCGACAAATCCCCGTTACCTGCAGTGGGAATATTGTTCAAAATGCGGCTCTGGATCACTGGATCAACCGCCAGCACTCCGAAAGACGAGGCGGGAATTGGTCCAGTTAGACCTGCTCCCGTGAGAACGTTGACCGTACGGGACACGCCACCATTGTCGACGTAAGTAAAGAAGCCTTGCCTTGCGGAAGGTAGAATCGCCGTTCGGGTGATCGTAGCTTGTTGGCGGAGAAGAAAACGCTCATACGAGGCGAAGAAAAAAGCTTTGCCGCGGACAAGCGAGGGACCACCCTCGCCAAAGCGAGGCAGCGCCAGAGGACCGCCAACTTTTCCGCCAAACTGGTTGCGGTTAAGGAAGGGTCTTGGAGATCTAACCGCGTTGCTGAAGAATTCATTCGCAGCAAGTTTGGAGTTGCGATTATAGGCGAACAATGCACCGTGAAAATCGCTTCCACCGCGGGGAGTTACGAGCTGCACCTGCGTGGATCCGCCTCCGCCTGCTTCCGCGCCCGCGTTTTGCGTGACGACGGTAAACTCGCCGGTGTCATCCACCGTGGGGCGATCTTGGACGAAACCACCCGTTCTTATGAAGTTGTCCTGAACATTGATTCCGTCTCGAGTATAGTTTGCTGAAGAGGAACGCTGCCCGTTTATCGAACTGCTTGTGGCGTTCACCCCAGCTTGCAGATTCAGCAGAGCAAGAGGATTGCGTCCATTGATTGGGAGATCCAAAACCTGACGTGGGCTGACGGTAGTGCTCAGTTCAGCATTTACCGAATTGACGACATCGGCACCTGCTACCACTGTCACGTTTTCCTGGAGTTGGCCAATTTCTAATGTCGCATTAAGAGTGTAGGGTCTTCCGGCGTCAATCTTTACTTTCGTTGCCGTGAAGGTTTTGAATCCCGGCGATGTGACGGTAACTGTGTACTCGCCCACATCGAGTTGTGAGATCGTAAAGCTTCCCTGATCGTTAGTATTGACTGTGACGGTCCGCTGCGTTTTATCGTCAGTAACTGTCACAGTGGCGCCTGCAATCAAACCGTCAGGACCGGAGACGGTTCCGACGAGGCTGCCGGTGTTAGATGTCTGCGCTGACGCCCCTGCAAATGAGAAGCAGAGCATCAGCACGGTAAATATCAGTCTCTTCATCGTGAGCTCCTTTAAGAAACCTGTACCTGACTAAAAGGCGGCCGAGGAATCAACTTTGCTCGGAGTGAAACCGCTTGGCGCTACGGAATTGCTGCCCAACGAGGCGATACTAGCCGTCCTTATCAACATAAATCTCACTGTTAGGATTCGTGAGATATCAAAGTTGGAACACTTGGGGAGACCAACCGTTTTTCGGAGATGCAAAGAATGTACCTGTATCCGTCTTTTAGGATATTATGCAAAATCCTTAGCAGTGCCGCGCTGTAGCTTTGTGCGCACACCACTGTTCAATCCAAAAAACGAAACGAATTTTCAGTTTTCCAAACAGACATTCCTGTGACATTTAATTTT
Source organism: Pyrinomonadaceae bacterium (assembly GCA_035646355.1). Lineage (GTDB taxonomy): Bacteria > Acidobacteriota > Blastocatellia > Pyrinomonadales > Pyrinomonadaceae > PSRF01. The sequence continues at coordinate 14,045 of DASRPN010000012.1, forward strand.
CTGGACGTAGATACCATTTTTTGCACGTATTTTTACGGGTCTTTGCGGGTACAAGGAGGACCGTTTAACTGCCCGACGAGTGGCGATAGTAGACGTTGTTTGTGAGGTCAGTTATCGAGGTACTTCAGCGGCCTTTAATATGTCAGTAACAACTGAATCAGGCGTCACGCCGTCGAGTTCAGCTTCAGCGCGTAAAGAAAGTCGATGACGAAGAACGGGCAATGCAACATCCCTAACATCGTCAGGCGTAACGAAGTCGCGCTCGCGAATCGCAGCGAGCGCTTTTGAACATAACAGCAACGCCACTGATGCGCGCGGACTTGCGCCGTAATGAATAAACGGATGGATGCGTGTTCGACGAACTAGATCAACTGCGTAGTGTTGCACTCCTGGTTCCATGCGCGCGCGTGCAACTTCCGCACGGCAACGCAGGATGGCATCGGGATCGGGCAGCGGTCGAATATCAACCTGGTCCAACCGCTTTGAATTGAAACCTGCGTCCCACCGCGCGAGCACTTCACGCTCCTCCTCTTCGCTTGGATATGTCAAAAGAATCTTTAGCTGAAAGCGATCGAGTTGCGCTTCCGGCAATGGATATGTTCCTTCGTATTCAATCGGGTTCTCAGTAGCCAGGACGGTAAAGAGCGGCGGTAGTTGATACGCGTCGCCGTCGATAGTTACCTGACGTTCTTCCATCGCCTCGAGCAAGGCGGCCTGCGTCTTTGGAGGCGTGCGATTGATTTCGTCGGCAAGAAGAAGATCCGTGAATATTGGACCACGCCGCAGGTTGAAACTGGAGGTTGCGATGTTGAAGACGTTGGTGCCGGTGATATCTGACGGCATCAGATCGGGCGTGAACTGAATGCGGCTGAACGTCGCGTTAATGATACGCGAGAGAGTTTTGACCGTCAGAGTTTTGGCGATACCGGGAACGCCTTCTATCAGTGCGTGGCCCTCGGCCAACAACGCGATCAGGATCTGTTCGATCGCGTCATCTTGTCCGACGATTACTTTTCTTAATTCATCTTTGATGTGCGTGACGGTAGAGGCTACTGACTCAGGCATATGTGTGTTCTTAGTTGTGCTTTGTCCTTTGCGTTTTGTTTTTTGTCCGTAGTCAGTTGTCCGTGGTCAGTTGTTCTCAATTGTAAATAGTAAGCACGGACCACTGACTACGGACCACTGACTACGGATTAAATGTTTTCTGCTGCTTGTCGGACATCGCGAGAACGCATCCTTAAACCAAGAAACCGCTCGATCTCGCGGAGGCGCTTAACCAGATGAATCGACTGGCGCGAGGTTATCGGTTCGCCGTTGATTGCCTCCTCACATTGCCGCATCAACGTTTCCAGTTTGTTTCGATCAATTGTAGAACGCTCCGCGATCCGCTGCGCAATCTCTGAACGCGAACTGTTGTAGTCCACGCCCGCGTGACGTGCGAGCACGCGGCGAGTGCGCGTGTAAATATTTTCGATAGCCAGGTCAAAGGCGCGTGACCGTTCCTGCAACTCGGCCATCGACGCCACAAACTCGAGACTCGAACGGCGATCAACCTGTGGCAGAGGCAAAGGACGAGCAAACCGGCGACCGTTAGTCCAAAGAACTACCAGAACCAGCAACACGAGTTGGCCCGCGATCGGGAGTACTGGGGTGCCTGCGAAGTAGCTCGCAAACGCATTTTGAGTAATGCCGCGGCCCTGATGATATTCGTCGAAAGCGATAAGGCCTGTCGTCTGTGGTCCACCCAGCATGTTGATGGCCAGCATCAGATTGTCTTTCTGAACAATGCCGCCGTTTGCGACGACATAGGGATCGCTCAGCAAAATTACGTGACCACCGCCGTAGGCATAGTCCACGAGCAACGCACCGTTAGCATCGCCCACATGAATGACGGGCGCACTGTTGACCGAATAGTCGTCGTCGTCATCTTCTATAACGACTGGCGAACTGGACGCGGCGGGTGGTGGTGATGCTTCCTCAGGCAGTTGACCGCTCGATGGCACCCATGCGTCGTCTTCCTCCGGCGTTGGCGATGGCATCCCAATGACCGTCTGTCCCTCGCGGTATTGGGAAATGGCGACCGGTGATGGCTTCGGTATTGCGGCAATCACAAATCGCGACGCGAACCGGGAAGGCATTACGCTCTCAACGTCACTCGTAACCAGCGTTGGTTGAACCGGCTTGAGCTCAGTTACATCCTTCGTCATCTGAGTGACGTCGCTGGGATTCGTGTCGAGATTTGGCAAGTCACCATAGTTGACGCTGATTGCCCATCCTGTATCTGTCGACAAGAGGCTTCGGTCAGGCGTGCGATCGACAACAACGAGTCGTCCGCCCGTCGCTACCCAACCCTTGAGCGCGGATATCTCCTCTTCTTCAAGCGGCAATTTAGTTTCGCCGACCACAACCAACGTTCTCACCATTTCTCCAGACCGGCCCAGGAGTTTCGCAGCTGGTTCACGCCAGCGCATGACGCGATAACCCGACTCGTTAAGAAAATCGTGCAACGCGCGCAGGCCTGTTGGTCCGGAGTGGTAGGTTGATCGGTTAGGAGCGAATTCAAGATCGCGCGAATCGTCTTCCTTCACGTGTGAGAGCGCATTGATAATCACCAGCAGGCCGATTATCACTACGAAAGTGAGTATGACTGTGAGTCGCTGGCGCATCGAGGTCTAGTTTCCGGTTTGCAACGCTTCGCGGTAGCGCGCGCGAAAGTCCTGCCAGTCGTTTTGTGTTGCCCGTGCTAAGCCGTACCAGTGCCGCTCAAAACTTTCCGTGAGTCTCTTCAGTGGTGAATGAAGCTGCGGAACATTACTGACCGCTCGTAAATAGTCGCGATTGGTTTTGTAATGAGCCAGACTGATCAAATCGCGATCGCCTAATTCGACGAGCAAAGCGATGTAACCCTTCCGAATTGCCGCACGTAGATCGCCACTGCGCGCAAGAGCCTCGGCTTCGGCAAGAAGATCGGCGGAGGTTTGTTCCGGCTGAAGCCGTTCGCCAAGAACAATTCTGGGTTCGCGTTTCTGGCGGGGTTTTGTTTCAACCGGCCGGTAGAATCGTTTGAATAGCAACCAGACGACGTAGGCAATCATTAACACCGCCACGCCGATGATCGCGAAGATGACGGCCGTGCTGATAAACCTGGCGCGACCTGGTGCCATCTCCGTTTGCTTGGGCATCAGGCTCTCGATCCAACGAATCAAGTCGCGCAGCAGCCTCGTGATCGCGTTTGGACCTTGTGCCGCAGACGCATATTCGGGACGCGACAGAATACCCTCCAATTTCTGTTTCGACGCTCCTTTATGCTCGTCAACTCGCTGCGCATCTTCCAGCTCTCCGACTCGTTCGTTGAGAGCATTCAACGCATCCAAGACACTCCGGAGCTTCGCGGGCTGTTCTTCAATGTTGGCACGTTCCAAATCGTCGAGCGCACTATGAAGCCAGGAGTTGTCGGTGGTCCACGTAAGCTTTTCCAACTCCACCTGCTGGTTTCTCGGCAACACCGTGCGCACGTTTGTTATGGCAGTCGAGAAACGGGTTTGGTAATCGTCGTCGCTTTCGTGGCCGTCCCGAGCGAGTAGAGATCCGATGTCGCTGATAGCGGATTCAATGGCTGAGGTGTACTCAGAAAGCGGAATGGCACTGACGGTCGAACGCGCGAAGCACAGCAAGAATAACGAGAGCAGCAGGCGCGACCAGACGCGATATTTGACGGTGAATTTCTTCAACGTAATCAACTGAGATCCAGAATTCGAGTCGACGGACGCGGCCCGGTTGGCAGCACGGGCGGTCGTTCGTTAGACGAGAGCGCCGTTCCTAAAGGTGAAGTAACATCGATGTTTGGCAGTTCACCTAACTGTCGCGCCGCCATCAACTCAATGTCGTATCCCTCATGTCGCACTCGTTCATCGACGTAAAGCAACGATAGACCAAGCATCCAAACCGGCGTCAACAGAATTGAGCTTAGCGGCGCAAGTACGTTGTAAGCGATCGCATACCACGCCGGCCAGTTCGCGCTATTGAATGGATCGACTCCGGCGAGATAACCATACCAACCGAGCGGAACCACCAGAATCATCAGGGCGGAATAGGTGGCGAAGGTCGTAAAGATCGTCATCGCAATCAACCGCCGCACATTACCACGCGCGAGGCTAAAGCTGCGCGACACTGATGCAAAAACGCCCTTGCCCTCGACCAGCAATATCTGCGGCACATACGCGACTCGCGCGACGATAAAAAAGAACGCCCAAATTGCCAGCATCGTGTCGATTATCACCGTCACGGTGGCGAATAGCACCGGAATAATGAAGAACGTGGTCGAGGCTAAAACCATGACGACGATCATGATGAGACCGATCACCATGTACCAGACCATAAACACGGCGATAAAGGCGATACTGATCCAGATGAAAACGATTATCGAAGCGCCGATGAGTCCCCAAAATCGCGCGCGAACGGCGCTGTAAGTCGCGCGCGCAGTCACCGGATCGTTACGCAGGAGATGGGCCACCAACGTCCGGCTCGCGCCGCCCATCACCACGAGGGTTAAAAGGTAGCCAACGAAGGTCACCGCCAACGCAACGAACGATAGAACAGCATAGCCCGCCAATTCGCTCGTACCATCACTGAGGAACACTCGTTGGAAAGCAAGGGAGAAGACGATCCATCCACCGGTCGCGATGATGACGGGAGGCGCTGCTGTCCTGATCAAGACAAACAAATGCCGTCGATACAGTCTTACAGCGCGATCGATCAAGTCGCCGGCACCGAGCGGTGCGAGAGGAAGTTGACTGGCTGACAACGTCGACATCAAGCTGGTTTTCGACTTGGCGAAATTGATGCAGCCGAAAAATTTAACTAAGCAGCGGATCAAGCTTACCATTAAAAAAAAAGGCCCGGAAGAAAAACTTCGTCCGAGCAGAACAGTCGAACCAGTTGAAGCAGCGCGATATGGTGTGCAAGCTTCTAAATTAGTCGTTCGGTTCTCTTAGTTGACGGATCATTGCTTGCAGCTTCTCAGCATCCGGCGTGTCGGGAGCCACTTTCAGATAAGCCTCCAGTTCGTCCGCAGCCTCTTTCTTTGCTCCCCGAGAACTGTAAATGATTGCGAGTATTCGGTGTGCCTCTTTCATCTCGGTGCCGCCGAGTTTCAACGCGGTCTGGAGTTCTTTTTCGGCTTCATTGAACAAACCCAGATTCGCCATCGCCTGACCGAGAAAATAGTGCGCGACCGCAGACTTGTCTTCCTTCTTTATGGCCTTGCGAAGGATAGGCACCGCCTCACCATACCGCTTCATCATAACGTTGGTGATGCCACGGTTGACGTTTGCCGGAAACGACTCTGGGTCAATCTTCAGAGCGCTCTGAAATGTCTGATCGGCCTCTTCCAGACGGTTCATCTTGAGATACAGAACGCCGAGTTCATTAAAAGCCGCCGTAAAGGACGGATACTCGGTTATCGCTAATTTCAGATTATCTATAGCCCCCGCGCGATCACGTTTCTCAATGTGCCCCATAGCGGTTTTGTAGTACGCGAGTGCCTTCTTGGGGACGTTCAGGAACTCCGCGTTTACAACTGCGGGCTTAACCTCACCTCGGTCCTTAAACTCCAGCCGAATATTCAACGTCTGGGTCTGAGCGGGTGATCCTCTTAACTGAATGATATCGATCGAGGTCGAAAAAGGTTTGTAGTCGGCCTCTTTATCGATTGCGATCGTATAGCTCCCGGTGGGTAGTCCGCGAAACGCGAAGGCGCCGTTGTTATTGGTCGTGAAGATACGATCGCCGCGGGTCATTGTCGACAAACGAATGCGCACACGTGTCTCCAGCGGACGACCCGAAGGGGCGAAGACCATTCCGACTATTGAATTCATGCCACCCAGACCAGTTTGACTTTCGCTCTCGGAGATGGTCGAGATCTGCGCCCGCACAGGACCGGCGAGACAAAATGATAAGAAAACAAGAGCTATAAAATGTGCCCACTTGGGCTGTGAGTGAACTTTCATAACGTTGCCTTTCACTCAAAGAAGCCGAACCAGATCCGGCATGATCACAGAACGAAGAAGAGGCGTTGTCGGATTACTCCGGCAACGCCTCAAGTGGCTAAGTTTATTCCTTGAGAGTCACAAGAACCTCATGACTTCGAAATAAGGAACTTAGAACCTCAAACTTCCCTGGAAGTGGATCACCCTTGGGGTAGACAGCGTTCCAGTGATACGACCAAAGCTGGTCGAGTCGAACGCTGTACTGCCGAAACTGAAGTTCGCGTTGTTCACAATGTTGATGAACGTAGTCTTTAATTCGAAGGTGACACGCTCACCAATGGGGAACCGCTTCGTAAGGCTCATGTCCAGATTGAAGTACCTGCCGGCATCGAGGCTGTTCAATGGGAAGTTCCCAAACGCTCCAGGTGCGGGTTGGCCCAACAATCCAGGTTTAAGGGTTGAGCTAACCACCCGGCCCGTAGTCGGGTTGGTAGTGATGTTCAGGAATTCAGGATTGAACCAGAACACACCGCCGGGCGTTCTGAACACCCCAACATTCTGTTTGAACTCCTCGAATGTCATGCCCAGAAGCTGTGCCGGATTCCCGTCCTGGCTACCAGCGGGCCATGCGTTAAACGAGGTACGACCCGAGGTGACGAAGAACGGAGGCCGTGTCGCCCAGACAACGATACCGCCGACGGACCAGCCGCCTATTGCCTGATTAACGAAGCTGTTCACGCCACTCAGGTAATTTCGCCCTCTGCCAAACGGAAGATCGTAGATGGTATTCGCCACAAATCGGTGGGTTTGGTCATCGGTTGACCTTCGGTAGTCGAGGCGCTTGTCGCGGAACGTGCGGAAATTCTCCAGGGTGCTCTGGTTGTTGCCCTGAGCGTCTGGAGCATCCGTAAGTGCCTTGCTGAACGTGTAGTCAGCCTGGAACATGAGGCCTCCCGAGAACCGTCGACGAAGTTCGACCTGCAACGAATGATAGTTGGACATGGAATCGTTCGTCAGAAGTCGAGAACCAAGGGCATTGGGATTTGCCAAAAAGAAATTAGCGGGAATCCCATTGGCCACGAGTTCACGCGAAGCCCTGTAGATATTGCTGAAGGCCAGCGATGAAGCGATCGAGCCAACGTTATTGTTGTTGAGGTGACTGATGAAGGTCGTATTCTGGAAACCATTTGCTGCCGATACTCCCGTAGCAAAGAACCTGGCGAAGATTGGCAGCGGAACGGTACCTGGTGCAGAACCCGGCGCGAAGCTGCATGCTGGTTGACCGGTTTGTCCACATAACGGATTAGCCGATGTAAACGCAGCAAGATTCCGTTGTGCATTCAAGAACTCATTCAAGAAGCCGTTCTCGAAAATGTTGATCTCGTTGAAATCAACTGCTCGGTATAGCTTTATCGCATGGTTCGCCGAATAACGAACTTCGAACGCCGTATCCTTCGCAATCTCTCTTTCGAAGCCGAATGACCATTGCTGCACATACGGAGTTTTCAGGTCCTGGTCAATCGCCCACAACGAGTTGTTCGGATTGGACAGGTTATTCGTTCTGTCGCTGATCGGGATTTGGAACGTCACCGAAGGAAGCGCGACACCGGCCCCGGTCAACACTCCCGTCGGAGTAGTGTTCGCAGTGCTTGCGATCAAGCCTGGATTGGTTGTACCCACACCCATCGCATTGCTGATAACAGTGAAACCATCGCGGATGTAACTGATGGAGAAGCCGCCGCGGATGGAACTCTTACCCGGTCCACCGAAAATCAGACCTCCGAGCCCTCCGTTGAAGTCTGGCGACCAGGCAAATCCGACGAACGGAGCGAAATTGTTCCAGTCATTGTTGTACAAACCCCTGCCTGTTTCGCCGCTTACGAAATCCAGTGTCCCGATTGCGGGAGCGGCACCGGCCGAAGCGTTCGGAGTAAAGAGATTGCCGAAACCCGATACGCCGAAGATGTGACGGTGATCCGTCAGCTGGATAGCCAAACCGTTAGGAATTGTGGGAACACCCATGTAGTCCCAACGCACTCCGAAGTTGAGTGTCAGGTTGTGGCGAGCACGCCATTGATCCTGAACATACAACGCCAGGTCACGTTGGTTGAACAATCTCGACCTCGTGGCCCCCTGAACAAAGCCGGACGTCGGACTGGTAACATTCAGTGTAGCTGAAGCGCTCGACAAGTTTCCGACGAGGTTGGCAAACACGTTGCGACCCGAAGTCCTTATGGAGGCGTTCGAGAACGGGAAACTGGAGTCTGCGATGCCACCACTGTTGTGTGACGGCGTCCCTAACGTGATGAACGGGTTAATTCCCGCATCATTAAAAGTATCAGCGAAGATCTGCTGATAGTCGCCACCAAAGCGAATCAGGTGGGCGCCCCGTGACCAGGAGAAGTTGTCAGTGATCTGCCAAACTTGCGTATCCCGTCCCTGCGACTGAAATCCGCCACCAGCGTAAGGAAGGGTTATTCCTTGAAAACCAATGAACGGTTCGGTCGGATCTTGCTCGAGCAGGAACCCAACCGGCGCCCATTGTTTTCCGACGCGGAAAACGTTTGTCATGCTGGCGCCAAAGTTTGAGACCAGGGCTCCAGTAACCAACCAGCGCGGGCCGCCCTGCGTAGAGTTGACTAAACCCGGGAATGGCGCCTCGAGACCATTAAACGTATCTGGAGACAATATATTCTTGAAGTAGTTGAGCACGAACTCGAACTTATGAGAGCCGAGCCGCGTGTTCTCTACCAACTGATGATCATATCGACCCACATACTTGTCGTTGTTGCTTATGCCGTTAACGTTGTAACGGAATCCGGCAGTATTGAAACCGTCTCCAACGTCTGTGTTGTTTTGCAATGGCGTACTGCCGATGATCCCCATCGTTATTGGATTCAAAGTGTTTTGATTTCCAATCGCCAGGAGATTCACGGTCTGGACGCCGGCCGTGCAAGTAGTCGGCTGAGCAGGACAGATTCGCGTATAGCGAAATATTCCCTGCCGGGCCTCGCTAGTCAGCACGGTACGGTTTCGAGTAGCGGAAAAGTTATCCCTGAAACCTTCGTAGGCGAAAAAGAACGTAGCCTTGTCCTTGCCACTCCAGACCACTGGCCCGCCTTCTCCAAACCGCGGCATGTAGATTGGACCACCGATGTCGAATCCAAAGAAGTGCTGGTTCTGACGTCCGCGAGGAGTTCCGAGCGCGTTGTTGAAAAAGGTGTTGGCTTGTAACGCGTCGTTACGGTTCATGTAGAACAAGCCGCCATGAAACTCATTCGTTCCTGACTTCGTGACCAGCGTCACCTGGCCCACGCCTCGTCCCTGCTCAGAACCAACGGTTCCGGTTGTGATGCTGAACTCGGCAGTCGAATTCAAGGACGGAGTGCTGATGGCAAACAGTGAACTCGTCTTCACGAAGTTGTCCATCGCGTTGATACCATCCTGCGTTACATTGGTCGCCGTCTGCCGGAGGCCGGCTATAGACGATCCGCGCACGTTATCTCCGTCAACTGCGATGCCGGCTTGAAGTCCCGCGAGCTGAAGCGGATTCCGCGTTCCCAGCGGCAGGTCAGCCACCTGCCTGGTGTTGATGACGTTCGTGAGAGAGGGACTGACGGTGTTGATTACTTCCTGGGTTGCGGTGACGGTAACAGACTCGCCAGCTAACCCAACCTCAAGCTGAACGTTCGCTTGAGTATTAAGAGAGACAGACACAACGATCTCTCTCGCGATTGCTTTTTTGAAACCGCTAGCCTCTACAGAGAGCGAGTAGGTGCCCGGCAACAGAGCCTGGAAATCAAAAGCCCCGTTGCTGTCGGTTATTGCGCTACGCTCCCCACCCGCAATATTGCTGCGAAGCGTAACGGTAGCACCTGACACCACCGCATCGTTCTGGTCAGTGATCGTTCCTGACAGGGAACCTGTCGTCTGGGCCTGAACAGCGATCTGAGCGACAAGAAACGCCAAGCCCACTAACAGAATCTTCGTAAACTTTCTCATTTTTCCTCCTAGCGAAACCGATTCCGCGTGCAGAAATTTGCTAAACAAGAGGGATCACCGTAATCAGTGATCTGAGCCACCAAGAAGCGCTTACCCGGGAGAAGTTAAGCTGCCGTTACTATCGAATTTTCGTTTGGTTGCCCGAACAGTTCGAGCGGCCGGAATCAAAATGACTACATCCGAAACACAAGTCAGGAAAATTTCGGATAAATGTTATTAAGCAACATGCATGCCTTAAGTGTCGTTTCCTAAAACATAGACATGGCTGGGGATAGCGAGCGGCCCGCCGGGGATTCGGCAAAACTTTGGAGAACTTAATCCGAATTTTTGAATAGATGCCGTGGTTGTGTGCAAAAAATTGGTTTTCAGCAGCGAGTCGGAGGCTATCAAAATCTCTCAATATTCGAGCTGACCCTCGTACATCATGTCGCTGACTTTGAAACGGCGATCGACTTTCATGCCGTTGGGATACTTTGTGAAGAAGCGAACCTCGCCGGAATTCTCCTTGACGAAAGGCTGCTCATCGACGGTCCGCAGGAAGATGAAGCGCGCGCCGAAGCCATCCTGACCCGGCGGCACATACTCATGCAGGAAATTACGCTTACCGTTGCGCTCGAGATACGTTTCGTTCTTCAGCGTCGCCGTGATCGCGCTGTTCATCGCCTGCATCGCGGGGCCCGTATAACGTTGATCCGTACTCTCGACGCTCAACGTCAAAATGATCGATTCACCACTCTTCACGTTTGCAAACGCGTGCATGCGTTCGATCACGGCCGGTTCAGGTTTGTTCTTCAACTCCAGCAATCGCACCAATGCTTGTCGCACCGGCCGCGCAGAAAAAAAGCGAACTACAAACTTGAGATTGACCGCTTGATTTCTCGCACCGCTTTCCACGCGCTGACCTTCACTTGACTGTTCGCGTCCGCGCACGCGTGGATCGTTGGTTGGTGAAAAGAACATTTCCGACGTGTCAGTATCAACCTGCGCCTGGGCCCAGGGTGAACTGCTGAGCACCTTTTCAGCTTCCTTTTGCGTCCACTCGCTCCACGGCTTCTCTTTCTGATTTTGCGCAACGCTCGGCAACGCGAACGACGAACACAACAAAACCGCACATGCGACTGAAGCGAAGATCGTCTTGATCGTCGAATGCTTCATTGGGCGGACTCCTTTTGTTATCAGTATTCGAGCTGACCGTTGTACATCAATTCGGAAGTCTTGAAAGAGACGTTCAGTTTAAGTTGGGTGTTCACTTCACTGTAGAAACGAAACGAACCGCTGTCGGTGCTTATAAACTTTTTCTCGTCGACGAATCGCGGAAAGATAAACTTCGCTCCGAGTCCGTCGTTGATTGGCGCGTGATACTGCATCAGAAACACTCGCTTGCCGTCTTTGCGTTCCAGATAGGTCTTGTTCTTGAGCGTACCGAGATTGCTCGACGCGAATGCCTGAAGCGCTGGACCAGAAAAGCGACCATCAGTCGAATCGAAGCCGACAGCAACGACGATGAAGTCGCTGAAGTCGCGCTGCACGAACGATTGAAGTCCATCGAGCAATTCTTTGTCGGGAGTTTTCTGTGCGAGTTCGATTACGCGCATGAACGCCTGGCGCACCGGCTTCGCGGACAGCAATCTAATGTGGTAGTTAACGGAGATTGCTTGATTCTTGGCGCCCTGGGCAGCGCGACTGCCACTCACCGACTGGCGTTCAGTCGTCGTGCCCATGACACCGGTGCGCGTTGAGGAGCTGATTCCCGACTGTGAGGTTGGGCTATACATCATCTCTGACGTATCGGTATCGGTTTGAGTTTGACCCCACGGTGAGTGGTTCAGGATCTTCTCCGCTTCAACCTTGGTCCATTGAGTCCATGGTTTTTCCTGCGCGCTGACGGCGCCGAGCAGCAGCGCGGTTAGTAGTAAAGCAAAAACAGATTTCTTCATTTGTGGGAGCTCGTTAGTACTCCAGCTTGCCGTCGTACAGCATGTTTGAAAGTTTGTAACGAGTGTCGAGTTTCATCTTCTCGTTCATCTGGGCCACGAAACGAACACTGTCGTTCTCGCTTAAGAAGGGCTGACCATCAACCACACGTTTAAAAACAAACTTTGCACCCATCCCATCTTCGACCGGCGGCCGGTAGTCCATCAGGAACAGCTTCTTGCCGTCTTTGCGTTCGAGGTAAACGGTCTTTTGAAGAGCTTCGGCGTTCGCACCGCTGAAGGCCTGCATTATTGGACCAGCCATCTTTTGATCGCCGACCTCGACGCCTACCGATACCACGATGTACTCCGAAAAGTCACGATCGATGAAGTTCTGAAGCTGAGTGGTGAGAGCTTCGTTAGGTTCCGTCTTCGACAACAACACCAGACGCGCAAACGCGGCGCGCACTGGCTTGGCTGACAGGAAACGCACGTGGTACTTCACATAGCTCACCGGTTTACCTTCGCCGGATTCGCCCTGACGGGTACTGAGTTGACGATCGGACGATCTTGGAGCGGCAACTTGTGTAACGGCGCTATCGGTTGACTGTGAACTGGAGCTTCCACCTTCAGTCTGTGTCTGCCCCCACGCTGAATCGTTCAGGGTCTTGTCGACGTCCTTTTTCGTCCATTCGGTCCAGGGTTTTTGTTTTTGAGCTACCGCCACAAAGGCGAACATCAAAGCCACTAAGCACGCAGATACTACTGTTCTCATTACTAACTGCTCCTTAGATAATGATGGGTTTTGAACGTCAGGGCTAAAACGTTAAGCCCGAGGGTCGCAAGTAAACTCGCTAAAGGTTGAAAATCGATCTGACCCGTGGTCCGCCGCGATGTCGCGACGCTCGTAATCAAGATGCAAGACTGACATCAGCAGAGTCGCCTGCTCGTCGACCAGTCTCAGGCTCAAGTCGTTCGGGCCGATCTTTCCAGATAGCAATGACGAAAGCAAGTAATGGCGGCAACTAAAAGCCGGCACTTCTCCCAAACGCACACGGGCCGCGAGTCCCGCGGAAGTAAAAATCTCGAGCGTCGGATTTCCAGCAATACTTTTGTCATCGATATTGATCACCGCGATGATTTCGTCGCGGACGATCTTGTTCTCCCGCGCAAATAAAGAAGCGCCGGCAACGATGTAGTCGGTGCCAAGCCCCGAACGGAACGACGGCTTTTGATACTTGCGCGCCGCCGCGAGACCAGGCCGGAAATGGGTAAACGCTGTGGCGTTCCACTCACTAACCGCAACTTCCACTTTCATCAACGTGTGATTCACAACGGGCGTAGTCGCCAACGACAAACCACCTGAGAAGCCTTTCGGTAAATCGGTGCGCGAGCAATCAAAGACACAGCTCTGTTGACCACGCAGCTTAATCGCACCACGCTCGATCTGCTTCTCGGGAATCGAAGACGGAAGTCTTGATCCATCGCCCGTTTGCCAGACCACTTTGCCGCCGTGGTCTGTAATAAACGGGTTCAGCCAGAGAACTTCTTCAACCGGCGCACCAGAGCTCAGGTGAAAACGCGACTCCAGTGTGACACCGCCAATCTTCTTTGAACGAAACACCAGCGGCGTGTAAAGAATGTTCTGCGCCTTGAACGTTCCGCCTGAATCAAAAGGAACCCTCGCGGCCGACGGGTTGTACGACTGTTGATGAATCGGATGCTCGATGCTGAAGCGAGGATTGTCCGTATGCCTGATCAGCATGTAACCAAAGTTCTTTACCGAGCCTTGACGATTCGTAACCGCAACCGTCCCACCGCGCGCGCCCGCACGACTCGCGTGCGCAGTTCGTTTGTGACTGAACGTTTCTTCAAAACTGTTCGCGTACTCACCTTTGCGCAGGTCGACGAGCAGTGACGAGTGCGGATTCATGTCGTACGGAAGTTGTTTCAACGTCGCGCCGAGGTGATCGTAAAGCGTCACATTGCCGGCGCTACGTTCCTTATACGGATTGAAAAGACTGTAGACGCAATCGTAATCGTCGAGCGGCGGGAAAGGCATCGAGTAGAAAAAGCTGTCAGCGCGTTGCCACTGCAACGGATCGGGATTGGCGTGCACGTTGGTAAACGTGTCGCGGCTTTTCCAGCGAACAAACGCGGAGCTGAAGAGATCGCTTGCATGCGTCGGCGTGCGCGTTTTCGGCCGCAGGCGGATCTTCATCCCACCCCAGAATTTTTTGCGTAGTCCAACAAGCTCGGCGACCGGTATCACCGTCGTGCACATCGCACCGGCAGTGAGACGCCGTGCGACTCCGCTCTCACCAAGAGGATGTCCTTCGAAGTCGTAAAGATAAACTTGATACTCCGTCGCGTCCTCGCCGTCGGCGTAACCTGAAGCGCCGATGAAATTGTCGGACGTAAGAACGATCTCGGAATCGATTCCGAGTGCGGAGTCTTGAATGATGAACGGCGCACAGACGTCCAGCCAGCACGTATTGGTGCTGATCGGTGTAACCGATTGATTGTTTCGTTTACCGAGTCCTAAGGCAGGGTAGAGGGCTGAACCAAGTGCTGCACTGGAAACTAAGGAGAGAAAACTTCTCCGCTCGAGAGTTTTCATCTGGGCCTCCGAGGAGGCTGGCGAGGAGGTCGCGAAGCCAGGCTCGACTAAGAAGAACCGAGGAGAGCAGATCGAAATCTGCCCTCCCCGAAACAACGGTCGCAGTCAACTCTTTTAGAAGTTGAATCTGACAACCAATTGGACTAGACGGCCGCCAGGATCATTCGTTGTCGAGATGTCCTGGTAAGCTGCTGTGTAACGCCCAAAAGTAGCAGCGCCAAAACCGCCGATTTCATTAACGTCATTGCTGGCGTTGCCAACAAGAAAATTAATGTTATTGAAAGCATTCAGGAATTCACCGCGCAACTCGAGATTCATGGTCTCCGTGAAGTTGACCTTCTTAACGATACTCAGGTCAGAACGGAAGAACGCCGGTCCTTTGAGCACGAGTCTCTCGAAGCCGCACCCGCCACCAAAAGCCTGAGCGCAGTTTCCGAATCCCGCCGGAGCGATGAATCGGCCGGTTGGCGCGCCCTGGGTAAAGGTCGCGCCAGCGGCGGTGAAGGTTATGTTGTTTGCCCGGAACGTATTGAGGCGAATGTCTTCCGGCAGGAAGAACACGCTACCTCGGTTAATTCCATCCGCATCAGACTGGCCCCGGTAGATGCCAATCGCATCCTGAAGGTCCTTTTTCGTCATGCCAACGAGTTGCACGTTGCCGAACGAGAAAGGTGTTCCGGTCTGAATGCGAATGTTGCCGTTGAAGCCCCAACCGCCGATCAGCTTGTCGACCCAACCATTGGCGCCGGAGAAGAACTGCCTCCCACGACCAACGGGTAGTTCGTAGATGAAGTTGGCCTTCACCGCGTGACTGATATCGAATGGTGCGTGGTTCTTTTCGAACGTCATATCGCGGATGGTGGCCGGCTGGTCAAACACGGCGGAACTGCTGGCGTAGTTGTTGACCAGCGCTTTTCCGAACGTATAGTTGAACTGGGCCAGCAGTCCTCGCGACATGCGGCGACGAAATTCAAACGTCACCGCGTCGTACCAGGTTCGACTGCTGTTGTCAATCAGGAACGCACCCCCGCGCTTGCCAGGATTGACGACCCAGAAATTGGCTGGAAGGCCTGCGGCAATCCTGTTGGCAGCGAACAAGCTTTCGTTCGCAGTTCCTGCAAGGATGCCCGCCAATCCGCCGAAGGTACCCCCGCCACCCGGTGTCGGACTGAGCGGATTCAGGGTCCCGGTTAAGGTGGTATTAAAGAACAGCGAGCTGCTGTAAAGAGCAGCGCAAGAACCAACGCCCGTTGCCGGTAGCGGAGTGCAGTTGCCTGCATTTGCCATCGGCGTCCCACGAAAATGGGCCAAGAAGATCGGCAGTGGTGACGTGCCGGTTCCCGTGCCAAAATGCGCGAACGTTAGGACACGGTTTGCCGCCGGGCATGGATTAACGTTGACGGTGCAGCCGAAGCGGCCGGCGGCGAGGTTCGCCAACACGTTTTGCTGCGCGAGACGGAATTCGCTCAGGAATCCATTCTCGATCACGTTCACTTCGTTCAGATCGTATTGCCTCCAGAGGTCGCGTCCCCGATTGTTAATGTATCGAATCTCGATGACATTATCGGAGTTGATCTCCCGTTGGATACCGAAGGTAAACGAATCGACATGCCCAATCTTCAGATTGGGGAGGAATTCGTTGATCGAGTCCGTGATGGATCCGAAGTTCGGATAAACCGGCTCTGACTGGAAGTTCGGGCCCGCCGGCACGCCATTACGGAAGTAGTTTCCGAAAGTCAGCGGGAATGGAGTTCCCGTGATGTTTTGGGTGGCACTGATCGTACCGCCCGCCAACTGAGCGCCGCTCGCGGCGTTAGAAGCATACAGGCTCTGGAATGTGTTTACGCCCTCACGAACGTAAGCCCTTGAGTAACCGCCTCGCAGCACCGTCCGGCCTGACTCGCCAAATAGCGATTTCATGAAACCGCTTTGGAAGTTCGGGCTGTACGTGATGCCGATACTCGGCGCAAAGCTGTCGTATCTCGTATCGTATGCGGCAGTTCCCTTTTCAAACAGGACCAACTGAGTCGGGCTTCCTGTAAGCGTGCCGGGCTGGAACAGGTTGCCCTCGCCTGACACACCATAGAGGCCCGCAAACGACGATGATCTGGCATACGTATCGTTCAACGGAGTAAACGGCCCCTGAACTTCCCAACGGAGGCCGAGAGTCAGAGTCACATTCGGGCGAATGCGCCAGGTGTCCTGAACGTACGTGCCGTACTCAGTTTGTTGAGCACGACTGATTAGGTCGCCCTGCAACGTGTACTTATTGGTGTCCTCGCTAAGACGCGCGTTACGCGTGATCGACGAGATACGACCAGCCAACGTTGCGTAGAGCGCTGCGGCGGCGCCTTGCTGGTTCACCGTCGGACCCAATGTGGAAAACGCGTTCCAGGCCGTTGCATCCTGAGCCAACGTCGAGCTGATGCCGAAGTTGATCGTCGGGACCACAGTGATCAACTGTTGCCAGAAATTCACTCGCGTGACACTGGCGCCGAAGTTGAACGAGTGGTTACCACGCGTCCAGCTCAAGTTGTCAGTAAACTGCTTGACCGGAGTATTGCGACGCTGCGGAGCAGTCACGACCGTAGCGTTTGAAACACCAGCGGCGCTGATTGCCAAACTCACTCCGCCCTGGTTGTCAAACTGTCCCGGGTTGACTTGCGGGAAGAACAGAACCGTGCCGCCAGTCAAACCAAAGCGCGCTTCGTTCACGAGGTTGTTGGTGATGGTCCAACGCCAGGCCGTCGTGTTGGAGAAGCGGTTTGAATCCTGGCTGCCAAAGTTCGGGAATCCAGGAAACGCGGGATCGACGCCGTTCAGGAAGTCGACGACTGATGTGAACTGCTGGTAGTTCCAGATGTTCTCAATGTGATGCTTGTCCGTGAGTTTGAAGTCAAAGCGCACGGTCGGGAAGCGTCGCGTTTGTCCGCCGGGGTTGAAGAACGTCGCTTGTTGGATGTTCGGGTTACCAGTGTTTAGGAACACTGCGTTGACACCGGACAGTCCACTGCGAATGTCTCCAAGCAGACTGTTGATCGTCGGATCAGGCGTCGCGATCAATCCTGCGTTGGCGGCCAAAGTGAACACGTTGACCGAGCAGGTGAACGTTCCTGATCCCGTGCAGGTGACGTTCGCCGGAGGCGCTGCTGCATACGCGGCGTTGGTCGTCGTGAATTGATGGATGCCTGATTGCGCAGCAGTGCTAAATACGTTTCGAGTACGCGGTGGGCTCCTTTCCGGCAAGCGATACTCCTCGTAGTTAACGAAGAAGAAAGCTTTGTCTCTGCCGTTGAACAATCCCGGAATGACGATTGGACCACCAACCTTGCCGCCGGGTTGGTTCAACAGAATGCGCTGT
>DASRPN010000013.1:0-28939 GCA_035646355.1 Pyrinomonadaceae bacterium
TGTGTCTCGTGCAATGGCCGGAAGGGAAACCGCACTCCGTCCGAAGCACGCATGCCGCTGCTTACTTCGCAAACGGCGTTGCGTGTGAAGCTCGAACGCGTCGTGCTTTGCCACTACGCCGAGGCGCGCACCGAGTGGCGCAAGTACCTCTTCATGGATGTCTACGACGATCGCGACGTCCGCGATAAGGTCGAACGCGAACGCGCCCGCCGCTAACAGCAACCGCAAAAAGGTATTTCTGTTGTCAAAGATTATGTCGATCGAAAACTTCATCCGTGACGCACTCTACAAACCGAACGACTACATCGCGTACCACGTCGGGCGGGAATTGGCGGAGCTGCACCCGGACAAATCAATTCTCGAAGGCCGCGCTGGATATTTCGATCTCGACGCGTTCGTCCGCGCGAAAAATGCTCAGTGATCGAGCAGAAGTCCGTTTTCCACCACGTGCGAACCGACTGGATGGGCATCGGCGAGAAAGAACGCGAACACGTCGTAAACTCCTGGCTGAACGTTCTCTGGAAGGGACAACTACTCGACCTAATCCTGATCACCTGGGCCGATGGCTGCTCCCACCGCCGGCACTACTGGATCGTTGCCGACGATAAGCAGGTAGCCGCCGACTTCTTCAACGCCGTCTGCGAATGGGGCTTTGAAGTGCGTGGCGAAATCCTCGTCTACCGCCGCCGGTGAGTTCAAAGTAAGTTGCGCACCGGGAGACTATCTGGTTTTCACCTGCCCCGCCGGCGCGCAACCCTGGCAAACGATCGAGCAGTTTGTGAGAACGAATGCTTCTTCAGCGCGAACTGTCTCGTTGCAAAGTAAAGAAGAGAAGCAGATTGAGTTGACGCTCAGCCGCCCACGCAAGTGAGCCTCAGTGGCTCATCGCGTAGATCACCACGTTGATCCCCACCTTGTAAGCAGGCAGGCCGTACTTCACTGGATAAGCGGGATCGTTGATCCATTCCCACGCGTCGCCGAGGTCGGAGTTACGCGCCATGAAGACCATCAGACGTCCATTCTTGTTCTCGATGCCCATGTAGTACGGAACGACGCCGCCCTTTTCTGACGTGATTCCACGCTGCGCGTTGTAGACATTCGGTACCTGGACGATCTCCTCGACATCGAGATAGGAATGAAAGATCGGGTGAGTCAAAGACAGCTCCTTAATCTCCAATTCAGGAACGACTTTGCGAAACTGTTCCTGGACATTTTGCCATTCATACTCGCCCCAGAAATCGTCGAGAAAGATGAAGCCGCCCCGCATGATGTACTCACGCAGGCGCGCGGCCTGCTCGTCGGTCAGTTCCATGAAGCCGGGCTCGACGACGTAGAGGATCGGATAGTCAAAGATGCGATCGTCGAGTATTTCAAGTGCTTCCGGGCGGGGTGCGATCTTGAGATTGGTACCGGCCCATTCACGCAGGCCGACGATAAAGTTGTTGTCTGCTTCGGGATAGTCGGTGGTCCAGGTGCCGCCGCCGTAACCGCGACGTCCGTAGCCGCGCATCGGCGATTCGTAAATGGTGCGGACGAAGGTGAACTCGCCGAAGGACAGGCCAGTGCCCGTATCGGTATTCGTAGTTGTTGGGCGACGGCGGTTGCGGAAGTTGCCGAACTGATCGTATTGCGACACTGCCACCGTTGGAATCAGCAGCGCGGTGACCGTGAGCGTTGGCAACAAAAGACGTTTGAAAAACTTAGAAATCATTTTCCGTTTCTCATTTGTCATTTGTCATTTTCCATTATCGTTTGCCTCAGCCCGACTGAATCTGTGACGGGTGAAATGACAAATGACAAACGGAAAACGACAAATGGAAAATGGCTACTGTCTGGGTCGTGCGCCTGATAGGCGACGATAATATTCCTCAACTGCACGACGATATTTCTCGGGCGCCGCGCCTTCATCCCTGAGTCGCAGGTTTGTGCGTCCGCTGAGTTGTTGCAAGTGCCGGCTTAGTTCGAGTTCGAGTTGGCGCAATGGTTCGATGACAGCTTCTTTCACGTGTGCGGCAGTTGCAGCGTTACCTTCCATGCGCCCGTCGGCCAGACGTTTGAGTTCTTCGATCACTTCGTCGAGACGCCCGGCGCCCAATCCGGTTGTGCCCCACTCTCGTCGCAAGTCCTGGGCTTCGCGAAGTCGCTCGCGCACTTCGGCGGAAAGTTGACGGTTGTCACCCCAGTCACCGCCCATCGGTCCCCACTGTGGGCCAGCATATTGCCGGTTGCTGCGACCGTCACCACCGTTCTGCGTGCCGCCGGATTGCTGGCTGCCTTGTTGTTGGCCCTGTTGCTGGCCTTGTTGTTGACCTGATTGTCCCTGACCCTGTTGGCCCTGTTGCCCGGACTGACCTTGTTGTCCCTGCTGGCCTTGTTGGCCCTCCTGGCCCTGCTGGCCGCGCTGTCCTTGCTGACTCTGTTGGCCCTGTTGACCCTGTTGGCCGCGTTGATTTCGCTCATCCAGACGCCGTCGTAGCGAATCGAGACTGTCCGCGAGTTGACGCGTGCGATCCAGGTTTTCTTCAGCGCTTGAGCCGTTCGATCCGCGCGCGCTCTGCTCGGCCGCCTGCAATCGTTCGGACAGATTGTTGAGACTGCGTTCGATCGCGCGTTCGTCGGAACGACCCTGCTGGCCCTGGCCTTGTTGGCTCTGGCCCTGTTGACCCTGCCGGCCCTGGCCTTGTTGGCTCTGGCCCTGTTGACCTTGCTGGCCCTGTTCGCCCTGGTTATTCCCGTTCAGCGACTGCTTGCTCTCGCGAATACGATCGGCAACTCGATCGCGAGCGAGTGAATCCGCCGCATCTTTCAACTGCCGCGCGGTACGTTGTTGGCCTTGTCCACCCTGGCCCATCGCGCGAGCCGACTGTTCGATGTCCTGTTGCAGACCCGCAACCGTGTCCGCCAGCGTATCTTTCCGTTCAGCCAGTTGCTCGCGTGCCTTGCGCGAGTTTTCATCCTGCGCATTCTGACCGCCGCGACGCGACAGGTTCTCCATGTCTTTCGCAATCTCGCGCTGACGCGAAGCGGTTTGCGCGGCGCGCTGGCGTAGATCGGAAATCTGTTGTTGTCTGCCCGAAGAACCGTTCTGACCCGCACGTTGCTGACCGTTCGCACCGCTCATCTGTTGCAGACGTTGTTGCGCCTGTTGCAAACGTTCGAGGGCGCGTTCGTTCTGCGCAATCGCCTCGTTCGGATTGTTGCGTGCCGATGCCTGAGCCTTTTGCAGTTCGTCGGCCGTTTGATTGAGTTGTTGGGCCAACTGCTGCATCTGCGAATCGCGGCGTTCACGCGAGAGACGTTCGAGTTCACGCGCTGCTTTGCGCGTTTCCTCGATCATCTCCTGCTGTTGTCGCTGGTTACCACTCGATCCGCCGCCTTGCATCTGTTGTTGACGGCGGCGCTGTTCTTCGAGCGCCGCTTGCTGCCGCCGGGCAAGTTCTTCCAAACGCCGCTCGGCTTCCGTCTTCTGTTGCTCTGCTTGTTGTTGTTGCGCCCGCTGGATGGTCTCGTACTGGTTCTTCATCTTGTCGAGCTCAAGATCGAAGAGACCAGCGAGTTCCTGTTGTTCTCGTTGACCACCGCTGCCGCCCTGGCCACTCTGTTGATCGAATGCGACCTGCACCTCACGAAAGATTGCGTCGGCGGCGAGCAATCGCTGTAACGCCCGTTGCTCGGGAGGCAGCGCATCTTTGCCTTCCTGTTTTCTCAACGGCGGCGGCGCGCCTTCCATCTCTTTCGCAGCCTGTCGCAGGTGCTCGGCCATTTCGGCGACCTGCTTCTGACCGTCGGTGCCGCCGAGCCGTCGTCCCATGCGATCGAGAAACTCGAGCGTGTCGGTCCTTAGTTTCTCCTGACCGGCTGCGACCGCTTCGTAACCGTCTTTACGTTCCTGCTCGGTGTACTTCTCGCCTTCGCGAATCAACTTGTGCGTCGCGGCAATCAGATCCTTTTGCCGGCGCGAAAGTGCGTTCTGGTCCTGGTCGCCACCACCACCGCCGCCACCACCGCCTTGCTGCTGAGCCTGCTTGTACTCCATCTCAAACGGCTTCACTTCGATGAAGTAAATATCACTGGTCGATTCGTTACTCGCATCGCGTGCTTTCGCGTAGTAGGAGATGAAGTCGCCGGGTTTAAGACCATATTCCTCGAGGAAGAACGTGTAAGCTCCGCTGAGGGAACGTGGTGATTCGCGCGTCAGTTGTTGAAGATTGACTTTTTTCTCGTCGCCGCCGTTGACCGAGAAGTGCAGATCCATCGACACGACGCCGTAGTCGTCTTCGGCGCGAGCTTGCGTAAAGACCTCTTCGAGATTGGTCGCTTTCTTATCGCGTCCGGGCTTGTCGAACGAGATCGTCGGTGGTTGATCGACGAGTAACGAGACGTCGTACTCGTTTGAGCCGCGATACGCTTCGCCGTCAGTGCTCACGAGTTCGATGTAGTAACTCGTATCGCCGGTGACTGTAAGCTCGCCAACAAAATCACCGCCCTGCTGCTTCATCTCGACTTTCTTGCCGTCGGGATAGACGAGGCGAGCTGCGCGAACTTTGCCGGAAAGTTTCGCGATGATGGTTGCGCTCGTGCCTTTCAAGGCAGCGATGTCGCCGCCGTCTTCGATGGTCTTAGTCGGAAGATTGGTGAACGCCGGGAAGTTGAGTGTCACATCAAGTTGCTTGACGTAAGGCAGATCGACGACGTTGAGTTTGTAGACTTCCGATCGGACGCTGTTCGACTCGACGAAGTACTCCATCGAGTCCTGAATGTTGAAGATCGAGAAACGGAAGTCGCTCCGCGCTTTCGCGGGCTCCATCGTCTGGCCCACGAAGTCTTCACTGGATCCGGCGGGGCGGGCGAAGACCGTTACAGTTTGCGAGTCGAAGTTGATGAGTGTCGCCAGGATGTCCTGATCGGAACCCTTCGGAACGCGAGCGGTTCCGGGTTTGACTTTAATGCTTAGCGCGTTGGTCGATGCGGCGAGCGTTGTCGGCGTAACAAGTTGGGCCACGCCTTCGGAGATCTCGCGTGGGCCCCATTTGAGCACGCCTGCAAACAGCAAAAGGCTCGCGAGCGCGGCGCCACCGTACATCATCAGCCGCGAGCGGCGAATGACGGTTCGGACGTCGAGCGTTGCCGAGACGTCGTTAGCATCGCGATAAAGCCGGTTGACGATTGCGGGCGAGATGCCCTTAGCGTTTCCGTTTGCGAATTCGACTGCCGTTACCAGCCGGTTTTCAGTGCCGAAGGTGCGTTCTTCTATTAGTCGAGCGAGTCGCGCGTCGGTGATGCGTTTGAACAGCGGACGAACGAGTGCGACGTAGATCGTTGCGAGACAGGTCAGAAGCGCGCCTATGCGCAGAGTCATGAGTGCGGTGCTGTTGTAGCGATATCGGTGGGCGGCCCAACCGAGCAGCAACAGGAGCAAGGCAATCGCACCCAGGCTGATCGCCACTCCGCGCAGTGTAAGCAGAAGTTGCCGCCGCGATCTCGCTTTACGAAGGAGATCCTGTAACAGGTTCGTTTCAGGGTTCATTGCATTCATTCCTGGGACCCCCGATCTACCTTACCCGACCATTTTCACCATTTTTGTTCGGCGCGCCAATACTGATTCCGCAACCAACAACAGGAGCGCCAGTAATAACAACGCCCACCACACCTTTTGCCGTCCTTCAACTTCTTCGCCGCTCGCGTTTCGACTCGCATCGCCCCCTTCACCAGTGCCGGTTCCCCCGGTCACGCCCGCCACGAATTCAGCGAAGTTCAACTTGGTGAAGTCGCCCTCGGCGCCGTCAGTATCGATCGCCGCAAAACCCGGCTGCCCGTCGTAGCGCAGACGATAAAAACCAAGTTCGCGCGCCGTGACAAGCAGGTCACCATCCGGCGTGTTGCGTCCTTCGGAGAGACGAGCACCCGCGGGAGTATCGACCGGTGGTAGCTGGCCGTTAGCCGTCTTCCGCACGGTAAACGTCTGGCCCAAGCCATACCACGAACTCTCGTCGCGCGCGCCCGTGTATCGGACCATCTGGTGAATGAACGGCAAATACAGCGGCGTCAACGGCAGATCGTTCCAGCTTGGACCAAGCGACGAAGTAAACAGCAACACGCGTCCTTTACCGGTACGCGATTCCAGCAGCGCCGGACTGCCGTCTTCGAAACGGGCGAGCACGGTCGCGGTGGGAGCAGCTTCCGAACGGAAGTAACCGATGACGTGCGCCGCGGCGAGCCTGCCGCTCTCCTGAAAAACTTCAAATATCGGATGATCAAACTTCACGTTCGTCATCGCGACACTTTCGCCCGCCTTCGTCTGCACAGCGTCACGCAACGATGCGGGCATGATGCGTTGTAGAGCGTTCAGACTGTCTGCGGTCGAGCGTGGTCCAGTGGAGACGATGAGCTGCCCGCCCGCCTCGACAAACTTCATCAACGCATCGGCAAGTGCGCCGCTGACTGGACCAGCATCGTTGAGCACTACCAACGCGTACTCTGAAATGCTCGACGGATCGACCGATCCGGTGCTCTTTAGCGTGAACGTGAATGGCAGATCGTCGTTCGTGGTCAACGCGCTTTGCAGGTGCAGGCTGTCGCTACGTCCGCGCGAAGCGCTCTCGGCGATTAGCGCCTTCGACGGGGTCTCGCGCCGCAAAGTGAAATAGAAACGGTTATCGGGAGCAAAGTCGCCGGAGACCACATCGATCGTGCAGCGATTCGCGCCTTCGTTCAGGTTAAAACCGGTGAACTCGATCACCTTCGACTCACGGGTGTTAAGACTGATATCTCGCTTTTCAACCGTCTGCTCGTTGATCTGAAAATCGACCTGAATGCGATCGCGCGGTGCGTCGCCAAAGTTACTGATGTGGACGGCGAGATTGTCGAGATACTTTTGCCCGAAGACCACGCCGCGCGCCTCGACGTTCGTGACGGCGATGTTTGGAACAGGATCGTTCGAGGCGACGTCGATCGTCGTGAGTTGCGTGGTGTTTGCAAGTTTGAAAGTCGCAGTGTTTTGGTTCCAACCGGGAGCCTGAAAGTCGGAGATCATCACGATCTTCTTCGGGCCGCTCGTCTGGATCTCGCCGAGCAAAGACTCCGCTCCACGCAACGCCTGTTCGTAATCCGTTCCGTCCCACCCCGCGTTGATACTTCTAATCGCCAACCGCAAACGATTCTTGTCGACGGTGAAGCGATTGACGACTGCGTAGCGCTTGTCGAAAGACAGCACCGCGAGTTGCTCGTCATTTCGTGCTTCGTCGACGGTCGCTTCCGCGCGTTTTAGTGCTTCGGTGAACAGCGGCTCGCGTCGCATGCTCAGCGAATTATCGACGAGGACCACAGTTGCGCCCGCGGCTGCGTTTTCTTTCGCCGCGCTGCCACCGCTAAAGAATGGGCGCGTAAAAGCAATGACGATCAGCAGGATCGCAAGACACCGAAGCAGCATCAGCAGCACGTTCTGAAGCGTGCGGCGACGGATGGTTCGCTGCGGCACCTGGCGCACGAAAACCAGGGCAGGGAACTGCACCTTGCGCGCGCGCGTGCGACGCACGAGGTGCACGAGTATCGGTGCAGCCAGTGCAGCGACACCAAGGAAAAATAATGGAGTAAGAAACGACATTCTATGGTTGTCAGTTGTCCGTGGTCCGTGGTCCGTGGTCAATAGTGAATAACTGGCTACTGACTACTGACCACTGACTAATTTTATCGTCCTGCTCGCCGCGACAGGAACGAGAACAACGCAAAATCCAGCGGCTGTTTTGTGGTCAACATTTCGTAATCAACGTGGTTCGCAGCCGCGCACTCTCGCATGTCGTTAACATGCTGTCGCATGCGCTCTCGATAGCCGCCCATCACGACGTCGGGAAGGACCGGCATTTGTTCCTGCGTCTCCGCGTCTTCGAGCAACAACACCGGATCGGTAAAATCAAAATCGAGCTCGTTTTGATCGAGCACGTGAAACGCGACCAGGTCGTGGCCTTTGAACCGCAGATGCTGAAACGCCTCTTTCAACCGGTCTGCCTGATCGTAAAAATCCGAAATGAGCACGACGATGCCGCGACGCGTCAGGATCTCCGCGAGTTGATGCAGTGATTCCGCCAAACCTGTTTCCCCGCCCGGCTGAAGCATCGACAGCGTGCCGAAGATCGTCCGCATGTGACCGGTGCGATTACGCGCGGGTACGTGAGTGTGCACCTTGTTGGAGAAGGCAACGAGACCGACCGCGTCCTGTTGTCTGTTCAGCAAGTAAGCGATGGACGCGGCGAGAAACTGCGCGTACTGCAACTTCGTCACTGAACTGGCATGCGCGTAGTTCATCGAAGCGCTGGTGTCGATCAAAATGTGACACTGGGTGTTCGTGTCGGCGCGATACTTCTTGATGAAGTAGCGATCGGTGCGACCAAGCAGTCGCCAATCGAGATAACGCAGGTCGTCGCCTGGATTGTACTGTCGATACTCGGTGAACTCGGTTGAGAAACCTGTATACGGTGAACGATGCAGACCAGACATAAAGCCTTCGACGACCGCGCGCGCAAGCAGTTCGAGCGATCCGATCCGCGCGAGCAATTCGGGATCTAAAAACCTCGCTGGTGTCACTGCTTGGGGAATCATGTCTTTATAGTCCGCTCTTCGGCTCAGGCACGTGGTCTATCAACTGCTTGATCACCTGATCGGAATCGACTTTCTCTGCTTCAGCCTGAAAGTTCAACAGCACGCGATGACGCAAAACGGCCGGCGCGACCGCGCGTATGTCTTCGCACGAAACGTTGTAACGGCCTCGCAGGATCGCGCGTGCCTTGCCGCCAAAGATCAAAAACTGGGACGCGCGCAGGGATGCGCCCCACGTTACCCACTTGTTTACAAACTCCGGTGCGGGTGGCGTTCCCGGCCGGCTGGCGTTAACTAACCGCACAGCGTAACGCGCAACAGTGTCGGAAGCAGGGACCTGCCGCACCAGTCTTTGAAACGCAATGATCTCATCAGCGGACATCAGCCGTTCGAACTCGTAGTCCTGCGGCGAAGTCGTTTGCTTCACCACTTCGACTTCTTCTTCTTCGGGCAGGTATCCGATCTTTACGTTGAACATGAAACGATCGAGCTGCGCTTCGGGCAGTGGATACGTGCCTTCCATCTCGATCGGGTTCTGCGTGGCCAGCACGTGAAACGGGCGCGGCAGATCGTAACTGACACCCTGGACCGTGACGCGTCCTTCCTGCATCGCCTCGAGCAGCGCGGCCTGTGTTTTTGGCGGCGTGCGGTTGATCTCGTCGGCGAGAACGATGTTGGCAAAGATTGGACCAGGAATGAACTGCAATGCGCGACGTCCGGTGGCGCGGTCCTCTTCGATGATCTCGGTGCCGGTGATGTCCGCGGGCATCAAGTCGGGGGTGAACTGAATGCGTTTGAACGAGAGATCGAGAACGCTGGCAATAGTGCGAACCAAAAGAGTTTTTGCCAGACCAGGGACGCCGGTAATAATCGAGTGGCCGCCGACAAAGAGCGCGAGCAATACCTGCTCGACGACTTCGTCCTGACCGATGATGGCTTTTCTGATTTCCCGGAGGAGGCGCTCGCGCGCTGAACCCAGTTTGTCGAGCAATTGCTCGTCGCTGATTGTTAATTGGTCAACGGCCATATTTTTGTGCTTTGTTCTTTCTGCTTTGTCAGTAGTCAGTAGTCAGTAGTCAGTTGTCCGTTGTCAGTTGTCAAACCACTGACCAACTGACTAATGATAAAGCTCCAGGCCTCACTGTCCCGTAATCCTTAACAACAACTCCTGCGCCTTTTCATAACGCGGCGCGGCTTCGAGCGCGCGCAGCACCGAACGCTTCGCGTCGAGCTGGCGACCGAGCGCGTGAAACGCGGTGGCCACATTGTAATTTGCCTCCGCGACGTTTGGCGGCTGCAACGCGAGCGCCACCTGAAACTCCGTCAACGCTTGCGCATTATCTCTTAGATCGACGCTCAGCTCCCCCGCTTGCGTGTGCAACTTGTAATCGAATGGACTGATGAAGAAACTGCCGCGCAACGCGTCCAGCGCCTTTTGTTTCTCACCGAGCGTCGAACGAATCCGCGCGAGTATCTTTAAGGCTTCGAGGTTGTTCTCGTCTGTCTTGACGAGGTTTTCGAGAACAAGTGCTGCCTGCGCGGCATCGCCTTTTTGTTCGAGCAGCTTTGCCAGCGACTCGTACGGGTTTCCACGGCCCGTCATGTAAGGGAAAAGTTCGATCGCGCGATTGTAGTGTTGCACCGCGCCGGACGTGTCGCCGTCAGCAGCCAGTAACTCAGCTGCACGAATACGCAGCGCAAACGTATCCTGCGTTGCGAGTTGCTTTAATACTTCGTCTTTCGACATCGACGCAACGACATTGTTCTGTGTGCTCAGTGCCTGATGCAGCGGTCGCGCTTTGCTCTCGACGTACGCAAAAAACTGCCGATCGAATTCTGCTTCAGTAAGCTTTAAGACGTCTCGCAGAACATCTGGTGTGCGGGCTTTGTCGCGATAACGCGCAAGCATTTGAAGGATCGCGTCAAAGCCAAAACGCTCCGCGATGAATTCACAGATCTGCGAAGCCTGGAAGTAAGCGATTGGCAGATCCTCCCGACTGCGTGGACGCTGAAAACCGGCATCGAGGTCCGCGATCTTGAACCATTTGCCATCGATGAACGAACGAACAAGCATCGGGTTCCAATCGTCACCCCAACCCGGTCGGCCACGGCGCTCTTCGTAAACCGACAATCCTTCCGAAAACCAGCGCGGCACGCGATAGTCAGTCATCTGGAGCGTGATGACGTGCATGTACTCGTGCCACATTGTGCTGCCCCAGTTAAACTCACCGGCCTCCCGAGCCGAAGGAGAATCCTGCACGATGACCACGCCGAAACAAACGCCCAGCGCGCCAAGACCGGGAATGCCCAACGTGCGCACGGCGAAGTCTTCGTGGTTCGGAAAGATCTCGACGATGATTGGACCTTTGGGAGTGAACTTGTACTTCGACGTTAGCTTCGCCGCGGCCTCTTCGAGCAAAGCGCCCGCGTAGGGCGCGAGCACGTCGCTTTCCTGCGCCGACGTTTTGATAATGAAACCGGCGCGTTTCGTTTCGCGGAACTCGGCCATCGTGTCGAGCAGGTCGAGTGTGTTCTTGGCCCAAAGATTAAACGGATCCCCTTTGAACGCTTTTTCGACCTCGGCCCGGCCCGTGTCCATTTGACCAAGACGCAGCAACGCCATGCCGAGATTCAGATGTGCATCCCAAAGTCGTGGGGCAATCTCCACCGCGCGACGAGCAAACGCAACGGCTTGTTCAGTGCGGCGAGTAATCGTGGCATAGCGTGAAAGAGTGTTGTAGACAGCGCCGTAACGTGGACTGATCGCGAGCGTTGCGATGACTTCCGGTTCGAAGTCTTTGTCCTGCAAGTAGAACATTGCCGCGCGTAACGAGCGTGCTTCCAGAGAACGCGCGTTGACCTTGAGCGCCTTCTCGATCTCGTTGGCGGCCGCGTCGAACTGGCCCGACTCCAAAGCCAGTGCCGCCTTTAATGCGAGTGCGTCGACGAGATTGGGATTGATCGCGAGCGCGCGGCTGAGTGCCTCGTCGTCGCCGCCCTCGATGCGTTTGTTGAGCGCCACGGCGAGATGGGCGCGGGCACTGTTCGGATTGATTTTCAGCGCATCGCTGAGAAACTGCGCGGCGTCGCCGTATTGATACTTCCCGGTGAACAACTCACCAGCGCCGAGTTGCGCTTCGAGATAATCGGAATCAGCCTCGATCGCCGAGCGATACATGTCGTTCGCGTCCTGAAACCTTTCGAGGTGGACGAGGGCGCGGGCGATCAACGTGAGCTCAAAC
Source organism: Pyrinomonadaceae bacterium (assembly GCA_035646355.1). Taxonomy (GTDB): domain Bacteria; phylum Acidobacteriota; class Blastocatellia; order Pyrinomonadales; family Pyrinomonadaceae; genus PSRF01. The sequence continues at coordinate 11,835 of DASRPN010000013.1, forward strand.
GCGGATTCGGGATCACTATCGGTATAGTACTTGACGAAACTTTCGTAGATTGCATTCGCGCGATCTTCCTGACCAATTAGATCGAGCACTTCCGCACGACGTAAATCGCTGGCGAGTTTGTCGTGCGGGGCATTCGCTTTTTCCGAATCACTCCCGGCGCGTTCAAACTCTGTAATGGCCTCGGTGTGTTTGCCAGTGAGCGCGAGCACCTCGCCCAACTCGTGGCGCACAGTTCCGGCGTCAGGAGTCTTTGTCAGAAAACGTTTCGCTGTTGCCTCGGCTTCCGCATACCGTCCGGTTTCGATGAAAACACGTAGCAACGCCTTTTGCGCGACGATGTCAGTGGGATTTGAAACCAGGCGTGCGCTGACCAGTTTGAAGGCGTTGTCGTAATCGCCCCGCTTCAGTTCGGCAAGGCCACGCAGTTCGTTTGTTTGCGTTTGCGCGGCACAAACCGCTATCACAAGGACAGCAACGATTGTTCCCGCAAAGACGCAAAGGCGCAAAGACAGTTTTTGGACGGCGGAAGTGGTTTCTTTGCGTCTCTGCGCCTTTGCGGGAAAACTTCGCTTCAAAACTTTACGCCCTCACTTACTTCTACGAACCTGCTTGCTTGATTGATCGATTCACCTTTGCCAGCTCGATGAAGAGCCGTTCGAGCGTGGCTTCATACTCGGCTTCCGCCATGTTTGCCTTGCGTGCGATGAGTTGTTCGATCTCGCCCTCGAGCCGGGACCGTTCCTTTAGAAGTCGTCCCGTGGTCGCACTGGCCGCCGCTTCGTCCCCGCTCAGCGAGTCGAGATAGGTAGCACGCGCGAGGAGTCCTTCACCGGCTTCGGGTTTTTCACGTCCTACGCCATCGCCATTGTCGTCGATCAACGCATGTTCGGTCGCGAGTCTGCCGGCGCGTTTGTAGAACTCTTCCGTTAGACGATTCGCGTAAACAAACGCTTCGAGCACGGAAGTATGACCGTCCTGGTCCGTATCGCCGTCAGTGGCGTTAAGCGCCGTGATGAAAAATCCAGCGAAGCGTGTGGCGTTGGTTTCCTGTCCGTTACGCGTGGCGGTAATGACGATGCGTCCCTTTGCCGAAAGCGGCTTGACGAATTCACCACTTGCGCTCGACATATTGAATACGACGATCCGGCGCGTCGGGAGCGACGTAAGCAACTGGTTGTAATCCGACGCCGAAAGGTCTGGCCCAACGAGATTGAACTTCGCTTGCTTTCCATCGAACGATCCATGGCCGATCAAAAAAACGAACAGGACGTTATTTGCGTCTAATTCTGATTTTAGTGAGCCAAACGTGCGTTTTACTTCTTCGGCATTTGCCAATTTCTCGGATAAAACTTTGATCCGGCTGCTGTCGAAACCGTATCGCTTCGACAGCACCGCGGTGAGCTGTGTGGTCCACTCGGTAAATTGCTTCGCGTACTCAGCCTCGCCGCCGGCGCCGTTGATGATCACAGCGAACTTGTTCGGATCTGTTTTCTGGGCCACGGATGCAGCCGCGATATACAGAATCAGAGCTAACGAACCGATAAATTTCATCAAGCTAAAGTTTAAGCCAGGCCTTCGCGTTTGCGCAGGAACCACTCGGCGCTCAGCAATCCAATTATCAACATGAAGTTAATCGGCATGTCCCACAGGTCTTTCGTTACGCGCTCCGAATAAGGTGTTTGGCGGTAGACCAGATCGTCGAGTAACGACTGTGCTTCAGCGGGCGTGTAGTACTTCCCGCCGGTTTCCGTCGAAATGCGTTTCAGTAGATCGCTGTTCTGTGCCGCACTGTAATACTCACGATTCAAATCGCTTACCAGAACGTTCGACGTCGCGTTCAACGCGCCAAGACCAGCGCTGGTCCCCACAAGTTCGATGCGATGCGCGCCAAATTCGTCGGCCTTGAACTGGCCGGCGTACGTGTTCACGGAGTTGAGCGTGGTGAACGTCAAAGGCACATCGACGACGAGTCCCGAAGGTTTTGTAACTCTCGCAGTTGCATGAGCATCGCTGACTGGATTGAAACGTTTGTCGCGAATGTCGGCTACGATGTTGACGATGTCGTCCATCGCGTAGACGTCTCGCTCTGCTCCGATTTCGATTTGTCGAGGTGTGCCGCTGACAACATAGCGGAGCATCTGTCGCCAAAAAGTCTCATGCGCATTGTTTTTTGAATCCATTCGCATGCGCCATCGCCATGTGTCCGCAGCGGTTAGGGCCAACGTTTGTCCGCGACCGTACCGTTGTTGGACCAGCAGCGGCGCGCTTTGCGGTCCTCCGCCCTCAACGCGACGCGCTTCGAGCAAAACTAATGCACCGGGTTTTACGTTCGCAAGCACTTGTGACACGGCTATCGGGGGCAATTCGTTCCACGCTTTTTGGTTAGCGCCGCGATCGTCCTGCAAACGCGTGATCGGATGTGTTTGGCCCGCGCCGGTCAGCACCGGTTTGTAGACGGGCGCAAACGACATGGCGTCGTCTGTTGCTCCACCCGTCAACGACACTGGCAACAGATCATCGATCGTTGTTCCTTTGTACTTGCCGCCGTCAAACGACAGGCGGCCACCGATAGCGAGTAGTCCACCACCGCGGCGCGCGACGAAAGCTTCGATGTTACGCAACTGGTCCGCCGTGAAGAAGCCCGCTTCGACGCTGCCGATGACCAGGCCGTCGTAGGCGAAAAGCTCTTCTTCAGTGACCGGGAAACCGGAGACGAGCTCAGTTTGGCTGCCAATGCCTTGCCGGTAGAACTTGTTTTCGCCGGTGCGCTGAAGTGAAACGAGGGTGATGTTCTTTTCGTTTAGCGCGAGTGATTCGCGAATCTTGCCGAGTTCCCAGCGTGGTTCGCCTTCGACGTGGAGCAGTCGCAATGGTCCGGAGATGACTTCGACGACCGCGTCCTGCTTGTTGTTTTCGACGGTCAACTCACCGTCGAGTGGTGTGACCTCGACCGTGTAGCGATGAATGCCCGGCGTCGTCGGTGTGATCTCGAGATTTACAGCCTGCGTGTCGTTGCCGCGTAAGTTGATCTCTTCTGTTTTGATTGCGCGGCCGTCTTCGCGTACGCCGATCAGGACTTTCGTCGCCTCGTATCCGCTTAAACCGACGTAGCTTTCGATATTCACGCGCGATCCGACCAACACTCGGCGCGGCATATTGATGCGCGTCAGTTCAGCATCGATTGGTCTAGCCGTATTGCCGACGCCGACCGTGAAAACCGGAATATCGCGCGCGCGCAACTCTCGCAGCGTTGCCGCCAGGTCGCGCGGAACGTTGGAAGCGCCGTCAGTCGCAAGTACGACTGCGGAAAGCGGCATGCCGGAGGATCGTTTGATTGCCTCGTCCAAAGCACCGGCGACGTCGCTAGTCCGTCCTTCCGCGAAAAGATCGTCGGCGCCTTTGAGTCGTGATACCGCGCCTGCGAAACCGTAGAGACTGGTCTTGAACTTCGCGTCGAGTCGACTGAGAAACGAATTCGGGCCTGTCGCCAGCAGCGATTGTTTGACGGTATCGATGCGCGCGTTGCCGTCGGGCATGTCGCGCAGTTTCATGCTGACGGAATCGTCGACCATGATCGCTACGTAGCTACTGCGGGGAATAACCGAAGAGACGACGACGACCGGTCGCAACAACAGCGTCACTAATACGGTCAGCAGAGCGACACGAAGGGCGATCAGTGTTGCGGTCGTTCGTTTTGACAGACGGATGCGCGGGCGCAGGTAAACGAAATAAATGAAAGCACCGGCGAGGAGAACGATGAGCACCAACAGCAACGGACCCGGACGCACGTCAAAGCCAAACCGGCCGTTAGTAAAAACGGCCTGCTCATGTCCGAACAGAAACCGTACAAATTGGTTCATTTTTTGTTGCTCGTCATTATACACGCGGCCCCGTGTGGGGGCTGCAATACCGATGCGAGCTTCAGCACGTTGTCAGTTTAGTAGCTAAGACCCTGCGGCAGGGTTGTTTACGGCATCCCGATTTAAAATTTGAAAGGTAGGGGTAAGTGCCGAATTAATGGTTGCGCGTCCAGATTTTTGGTCCCGGCTCCTCGCGGTGGTACAACCACATAGAAACAAACTTGTCTCGCTGATTCCGAGCAGAAGTTCGTCTTTGCGAGTTGATGACTTTGTCAGGCGCGTGTTGACGAATGGGTCTCACTATCGTATTGACTTCACTCTTGATGCGAACGGGGTATTTGTGCTGGCAATAACCCATCAGCGAAGGCGGAAGCTGTTTGGAAGGACCGCATAGATGAGTTCAATTGGAGGCGAAATGACTGACAAAGAGTTTCTCAAACAAGCGAAAAAGTATGCGACGCCGTTCTGCATAACAAACGGCGGTAAATTCAAGCTGAAGCAAATCGATCCAGAAGAGACGCTCGATCTCGACGCGGAGGATAAGGCGGGGGCTAAGGAGATGTTGGAGCGTGGGGTTGAGCTGCTCGCCAAACTCCAGGATGAACTCTACGCACAGAATCGCTGGGCCGTGCTGCTGATCTTCCAGGCGATGGACGCCGCGGGAAAAGACGGCGCCATCAAACACGTCTTGTCAGGCGTCAACCCTCAGGGTTGCGAAGTGACTTCCTTCAAAGCACCATCAGCCGAAGAACTCGAGCACGACTTTCTCTGGCGCTGCGCCAAGCGTCTTCCCGAACGTGGCCGTATCGGTGTCTTCAATCGCAGCTACTACGAAGAGACACTCGTCGTCCGCGTACATCCTGAATACCTCGAGAGCCAACGACTCCCCAACCTGCAAACGAAAAAACCTGCGAAGCAAAAAGATTTCTGGAAGCAGCGTTTCGACGACATCAACAACTTCGAGCGTTACCTGACGAACAACGGGACCATCATCCTCAAATTCTTCCTGCACGTTTCAAACGAAGAACAGCAGAAACGTTTCCTCGCGCGTATCGACGACCCGGCCAAGAACTGGAAGTTCTCGATGAAGGACGTGAAAGAACGCGAGCACTGGGACGAATACATGCACGCCTACGAACAGACGGTACGGCATACCGCAACCAAACACGCACCGTGGTACGTTGTGTCTGCCGACACCAAGTGGTTCACACGGCTTGTCGTCGCCTCAGCGATCGCGCAGCGTCTCAGCGCGCTCGATCTTTCGTATCCAAAATTAAGCAAGGACGAACTGGCGGAACTAAAAACCGCAAGAGCCGCGCTGCTCGGTTCTTCAAGCACAGCTTAATTGATCGAATAGACCAGGTTGCGTTCCCGTCTGCTCTGCCCGAAGAGCAGTCCGCCAACCGCACCCGCGCCGACTCCGATCAACGCGCCCATGTAGACGTAGATCCCGTAATCATCTCTATCAGAGCGATACTTAGCGGCCCCGATTCCGGTGCCGACGCCGCCACCAATTCCGGCGCCGATCAACGCCCATTTTCCTTTCTCCGCTTTCCCGGCAATCACATGCACCTGACGCACCTCAGTGCGCGTAATCTCAAACGGCTTGCCATCGCGATCGATCCGGAGCGTCGTGTCAGTCGCCTCGATCATCCGGCCTTTGACTTCCTTGCCGTCTGTTTTTTTAACGACGAGCTTCTCATCGGTCCCGATTCGTTGGACCGCAGCCCAGTCGCTGCCGGTCGCCGTCTGCTGCGCGACGGCCCATGACATTTGCCCTGAAAGAAGAAAGACGACGACTATCAGGGGAAGAGTTTTGCGTTTCATGCTTGTTCTCCTTATGAAGTAAAAGACTTCAAGAGAAGACAGTGCAAGCTACGTTCCCGCAGCATTCGTTAAAGAAACGCTACAGGGCCGGAGCTTTCGTGGGCGCAAGACGCAGAGAATTTCTGACGTATGACGGGGATTGCTGGCGACGCAAAGAAGCCGCGTGTCGGAAAAAGCTTACTTTGGATCGGTCTCAGCGCGTTGTCTCTCGGCTTCGCGGAGCAATTTCTGGAACGCGGGAAGCGATCGAAGCAATTTCAAATCCTCATCTTCAGCAATGAAGCTCAGCAGCTCAGCATCGAGTTCGATCGATTTCTGCAGCGCTGCCATCGCATCCTTTTTCCGCCCCATGCGCGCCAGGATGCAGGCCCGCAGGCTTTTAATGAAACTGTGCTGCTGCGCAGGAGGAGGATAAGGAGAGGGATCAACTTTCGCATTTGGCACTTATATCCGTGTTTCTGAGTTGTAGCAATCCAATATACAATCGCGATACTTCAGACGAGCTGAATGCCTGATTCCAATATAAGACGCGTCAAAGTAATCGATTCGCACACGGGCGGTGAGCCGACACGTGTGGTGATAAGTGGTGGTCCGGATCTTGGCAGCGACACGATCGCCACCAGACTAGAGCGCTTCCGAACGCAATATGACGATTTCCGTAGTGCGGTTGTCAACGAGCCGCGCGGGTCAGACGCTATGGTGGGGGCGTTGTTGTGTACCCCCCTCAATGATTCATGCATTACAGGCGTAATTTATTTCAATAATGTTGCCTATTTGGGGATGTGCGGCCACGGGACCATTGGCGTAGTCGCCACTCTCGCTTACCTCGGCCGGATCGGACCGGGAACACATCGAATTGAGACGCCGGTCGGCGTCGTCACCGCTAAGCTCGACGAGGATGGGTCAGTCGAAATCGCAAACGTGCCAAGTTACCGGTTGAAGGCGAATGTCATCGTCGACGTACCTGGCTTCGGCCCGGTCACTGGAGATATTGCGTGGGGCGGCAACTGGTTCTTTCTCGTGAAAGATCATTCCTTTGAACTGTCACTCGACAATCTCGAAGCGTTGACCGGCTTCACGTGGGCGGTGCGCGAATCACTCGCGCGCGACGGAATCACCGGCGAGGACGGGCACGAGATCGATCACGTGGAACTGTTTGGACCATCGGCCATCAGCGGTGTTGATAGCAAGAACTTCGTGCTTTGTCCGGGCAAGGCTTACGACCGTTCACCCTGCGGAACGGGCACGAGTGCAAAGCTGGCCTGCCTGTTTGCCGATGGCAAACTCGCCGAGGGACAAGCGTGGCGGCAGGAAAGTATTGTGGGCAGCGTCTTCGAAGGAAGCGTTTCGATAATTGGCAACGCAATCCATCCGCACATCAAAGGCTCCGCCTTCATCACCGCGGAAGCTGAGTTGATCCTGGATGTGCGCGACCCATTCTGCATGGGCATTCGCGGATGAGTTCTCCTGTTTACGACGTAGTGATTATCGGCGGCGGCATCGTCGGCGCCGCCTGCGCGGCGGAGTGTGCAGCCGAAGGGCTGCGGGTGGCGATCGTCGAGGCAAAGATGATTGGCGGCGGTGCGACTGCCGCAGGCATGGGCCACCTCACGGTGATGGATGATTCTGCCGCGCAGTTTGCTTTGACTCGTTATTCGCAATTGTTGTGGGAAGGTTTGCGAGACGAGCTGCCGCTCGAGGTGGAGTACGACGCGTGCGGAACGATCTGGGTCGCTGCTGACGATGATGAAATGCGCGAGGTCGAACGCAAGCACAAGTTTTATTCCGAGCGTGATGTCGCAGTTGAAGTGCTGGATGCGCAGTCGCTGAAAGAAGCGGAGCCGAATTTACGCGAGGGTCTGGTTGGCGGGCTTCGTGTCGCGGGCGACAGCGTCATTTATCCGCCGTGTGCGGCGCAGTTTTTCGTGGATCAGGCGCGCGCGTTGGGCGCGCAGGTATTCGTTGGGCAGCCGGTGCGTGAGATTACGGCAGATGGGGTTCGCTTGCGTGATGGTTCTGTGTTTTCCGCCGGTGTAATTGTTAACGCGGCCGGAAGCTGGTCTCCTGAATTGACGGCCGGGATTGATGTAAAGAAACGCAAGGGACATCTCGTAATCACAGATCGTTATCCGCAGTTTCTGCGACATCAACTGGTGGAGCTTGGGTACCTGAAAAGCGCGCATACGATGACGGCGGAGTCTGTCGCGTTCAATATTCAACCGCGGAAGACCGGCCAGTTGCTGATTGGTTCGTCGCGTCAGTTTGAAGTTGATGAGACCGGGGTTGATGTTTCGATTCTGAATCGCATGTTGTCGCGGGCGATTGAGTTTTTGCCTCGGCTGGGGAAGCTGTCTTCTTTGCGCGCGTGGACCGGGTTTCGCGCGGCGACGCCTGACAAGCTGCCGCTGATAGGACCGGACGTTGAGCATCCACGATTGTACCTGGCGACTGGACACGAGGGACTCGGTATTACGACGTCGATGGCGACGGCGAAGCTTCTCATCGATCAAATTGTGAATCGCACGCCTGCGATTCCTATCGCGCCGTATTTGCCGTCGCGGGTGGCGATGATTGGGGCGGAGCTGGCGCATGTCTGAGACGGTGCGCCTGTCGGTCAATGGCATTGCGGTGACGATGCCGGCCGGGAGCATGGTGTCGGCCGCGATCTTGAAGACTGGCGTGGCTGTGGTTCGGCGTTCAGTGACGGGTGAGCCCCGTGGTCCATTGTGTGGCATGGGGATCTGTTTTGAGTGTCGCGTGACGATCGACGGCGAAGCGCACTGTCGCAGTTGCCAGACGGTTTGCAGGGATGGAATGGACGTGCGCACCGATGGATAGATCGCGAAACGAGTGCGATGTGCTGGTCGTTGGCGCTGGTCCCGCAGGACTCGCCGCCGCGTTTCGCGCGTCGCAAGCGGGACGGCGCGTCGTGGTCGCTGATGACAATCCCTCCTTAGGCGGGCAGATCTGGCGTGGGGAAAAACGTGAGCCGCAATCGCCAGAGGCGCAGGTTTGGTTTGAACGAATTCGGAGTGTTGAGATTGATTTCGTCTCCGGCGCGCGCGTGTTTCAACACACTGGACCCGGCTCGTTGTTGGCCGAGACGATTAGCGGCGTGCTCGAGTTCGCTTACAGAGATCTGGTGTTGGCGACTGGCGCACGCGAACGGTTTTTACCGTTTCCAGGTTGGACTTTGCCGAACGTCATGGGTGCCGGTGGATTGCAGGCGCTCGTGAAGACTGGTCTGCCCATAGAAGGGAAGAAGGTTGTTCTTGCGGGCAGTGGTCCATTGTTGCTGGCGGTCGCGGGTTATTTGCGTTCGCACGGTGCGGAGGTTCTGTTGATCGCCGAGCAGGCGTCGGCGTTGCGACTCGCGCGGTTTGGGTTAGGACTCATCAACCAGCCCGGCAAGTTGTCGCAGGCACGTCAATTGCTCGGCGGCGTCAGATATCTAAGAAATTGTTGGATAGTGGAGGCGCATGGCGCAGAAAAACTGGAATCCGTGGTTTTGCAGCGTCACGGCAAGCGTTGGAATGTTTCGTGCGACTACCTGGCGTGCGGGTTTCATTTAGTGCCGAATCTGGAATTGGCCGAGTTGTTTGGTTGTGAGATTGCAAATGGCGCGGTCCGTGTTGATGAGTTTCAGCAGACGAGCGTGCCGCACATTTACGCCGCGGGGGAGTCAACCGGGATCGGCGGACTTGAACTGTCGCTTGTCGAAGGCGAGATCGCTGGACTTGCCACCAGGGAAAGCCGCGAGGACGCAAGGCGTTTATTCCCCGAGCGCGCGAAGCAACGACGTTTCGCCGATTTATTAAACCGCACGTTCTCCTTGCGCGATGAATTGAAGACACTCGCTGCGCCCGAGACGATCGTCTGCCGTTGCGAAGACGTTGTCTTCGATCGCCTGCGTGCGCATGAGTCGTGGCGAGTGGCGAAGTTGCAGACGCGTTGCGGAATGGGCCCGTGTCAGGGAAGAATTTGCGGCAGTGCGGTTGAGTTCTTGTTTGACTGGAAGGTTGAATCAGTGCGGCCACCGGTGCTGCCGGTCAGAGTTGAGAGTTTCTTATGAAAAACATGATCTGGCGCGGCGTGATGCCCGCCATCACAACTCCTTTCGATGAACAACTGAACATCGATCACTTGTTCGCGGCGAAGCATTGCCAGTGGCTCGTTGACAACGGCTGCACCGGAATCGTGACGCCGGGGTCGCTGGGTGAGAGCGCGACGCTGACGGTCGACGAGAAACTGTCGCTTTGGTCCACCGTCGTCAAGGCGATCGGCGATCGAGCTCCGGTCGTAGCGGCGATCGCGTCGTTAAGTACGGCTGAAGCGGTCGAATTATCGAATCGCGCGGCGGATCTCGGTTGCAGCGGTCTGATGGTCCTGCCGCCTTACGTTTACCAAGGCGACTGGCGCGAGATGAAAGCGCACCTTGAAGCAGTGTTCCGTGCGACGAGCCTTTCGTGCATGCTCTACAACAACCCGGTCGCGTATGGTACCGACTTTCTTCCCGAACAGATTCGCGAACTCGCGGCAGAGCACGGGAATTTTGAGGCGGTGAAAGAGTCGAGCACTGATGTCCGTCGCGTGACATGGATCAAAGAATTGTCAGGCGACAGATTGGCGATCTTCGTCGGTGTAGACGATGCGATCGTCGAAGCGATCGCGGTGGGAGCCATGGGTTGGATAGCAGGATTGGTTAATGCGTTTCCGAAAGAATCTGTTGACCTGTTTGAGTATGCGATGAATGGCGAGCATGAGAAGGCGATGCGTTTGTATCACTGGTTTCTGCCGTTGTTGCGCATGGATACAGTGCCGAAGTTTGTGCAACTCATCAAACTCGTCCAGCAGGAAGTCGGCATGGGCAACGCGCGCGTGCGACCGCCGCGTTTGGAACTCGTTGGGCCGGAGTTGGAAGAGGCGAAGCGAGTTATCAGGGAAGCATTGAATACGCGGAGCAAATGAAGGAGCTCAAAGGAACATCGATTATCGGTTTTGGTCGTGGCGCATTGCACGGCTCGACCTTGCAGGGTTTGAATCCAGCCACTGGTGAGGATCTTCTTCCGATTTATCACAGCGCGAGTGCCGCTGAAGTGGACCAGGCTGCACAACTCGCACATGCCTCATCCGCAATCTATTCGCAAACAACCGGCCGAGAAAAAGCGCATTTTCTGCGTAGCATCGCCGCGAACATCGAAGGACTCGGCAATGAACTGATTACTCGGGCCAATCAGGAGACTGGCCTACCCGAGGCGCGTTTGAGAACAGAGACTTTACGCACGAGCAATCAATTGCGTCTGTTTGCGGATCTGGTTGAAGAGGGCTCCTGGATTGACGCGCGCATTGATCGCGGCGATCGCGCGCGGGAGCCGTTGCCTAAACCTGATGTGCGATCGATGTTTCGGCCGCTTGGACCAGTCGTGGTTTTCGGAGCAAGCAACTTTCCACTTGCATTTTCGGTAGCCGGCGGCGACACGGCGTCTGCACTCGCTGCTGGTTGCCCGGTGATTGTCAAGGCACATCCGGCACATCCTGGCACCTCTGAACTCGCCGGCCTCGCAATCGCAACGGCTGTTCGCGATTGTGAATTGCCCGAGGGCGTTTTTTCGTTGCTGTTTGACTCAGGCACGGACGTCGCAACGGCACTGGTGAAGCATCCGCTTATCAAGGCTGCTGGGTTTACTGGGTCGCGCACCGGTGGGCGAGCTTTGTTCGATATCGCTTCCTCCAGACCTGATCCGATACCGTTCTATGCGGAGATGAGCAGCGTCAATCCGGTGATTATTCTGCCCGGCGCGCTCAGCGCGAGATCGGATCAGCTCGCGGCCGGCCTGCATTCGTCGGTGACGTTAGGTGTCGGACAATTTTGTACCAACCCGGGATTGGTATTGTTGGCGGACAACAAAGACTCTGATGCCTTTGTGAAAAAACTGGGGGAGTTAATGGCCGGCACAACCGATCAAACAATGCTCACGCCGGCAATCACGAGTAGCTATCGAAGCGGTGTCGCGGCGCGAATGAAACATGCGGCAGTCCGAACCATTGGTGAAAGTGCGCTTTTCAGAACTACAGCCGCTGAGTTTCTTGCTCATCCAGAACTCGCTGAAGAACTCTTCGGACCGTCCACTCTCGTCGTTACTTACTCAGATCAACTCATTGAATTGGTGCAGGCGCTCGAAGGACAACTCACTGCGACAATTCACGGCACTGAAGACGATCTTCGCGCCAACGCGGAGTTGATTCGGCTGCTCGAAACCAAAGCGGGACGATTAATCTTCAACGGGTTTCCCACGGGCGTGGAAGTCGGACATGCGATGGTCCACGGTGGTCCATACCCGGCGACGTCCGACGGCCGTTCCACCTCTGTCGGCACACGCGCGATCTATCGGTTCGCTCGGCAAGTGTGTTTCCAGGATTTTCCAAACGCTGCACTGCCCGCTGAACTCCAGGACGAAAATCCGCTCGGCATCCGGCGCATGATCGACGGCGAAATCAAGCGCGGCTGAGTGAAATAAGGGGACGTACTTCATCCGCCACACGCAACCCAACGTCAAACGCCTCTTCAAACAAGGCGACGCCACTCAGTTCCGAATGCGCGAAATGAATCGACTGGAACGGTTTTGCGCCTTCGCGACGCGCCTGGCCCCACATGAATCCGGTTCGTGGTCGAATCATCGCGTGGCCCCAGCGCATCACGTCGACCCGCTCAGTCAGGTCGCGAATGTCCGTGTGCGCGCGCTCGAGGTCGGTGAGAATGACGTCGGTCCACTCCTGCCAACCGGTCTCGAGTAGACGCGTACGCGCGTGGCGCGTGTCGGCGTCGCAAAGGGGATAGTAGTAGGTGAGTACGGTTGGTCCATGATCCCGTCCGCGTTGATGCGTTGCGACCACGTAACCCAGCGAAGGGCTCTCGTAAAGCACGTTGTCCCATGAGAGGGGGAAATCGCGCGGCGACTGCTGCGGACGATCGCGCAACGTAAGGTTCGCCACCATCCACGATCCAAACTGGAATTCGGCAATGTGCGGCGGCGGGTTATCGCGATATGGTCTGATGACGTAGCGCGCCATGAACTGCGGCGCCGCGAAGATCACTCGCTCCGCCCGAAAACCACGTGGATTGCGCCCTTCGCGATCGACCGTCACCACCTCGACACCCAAACGTGCATGTTTCTGAATCGGAATCAGCTCGACCGCTGCACGGTCCAGTTGCACACGTGACTTGGTCTTTTCAAACAGATGATTGACGAGACGGCCATTGCCTTCGGGCCACGTGATCAGCGACTGCGACTCGACTCCCGGCTTCGCCACACGCGAGCAAAAGTAGAACAGTCCAGCCCACGCACTTGTCTCGACGAGAGTCATTCCGTAATCGTCACGGCACGCGTAATCAACCCACCATTGCAACCGCGAACTCTTGAACCCGTGCTGGTTCAACCACTCGAGAATCGAAATGCGATCGAGTGCGGTGACTTCAGCATCGTCCGAACATGCAGAAACGGGTAGTGTGAACGCTCGTCGTCCCTTCGCGTCGCGCCACGTGATCCAGCGCGCCAGTTCAGCGTTGAACCGATCGAGCTCAAGCTTGTCCTCGGGTGACGCGCCTGCGTGCAGATACAGTCCTTCATACCAACGGCCTTTGTAGAAAACGCGCTCCTCCGGATCGCGACACAAAAACTGTTCACGCACGATGGGCTCGCCTTCTGCGTCTTTGCCTTCGAGCACGTCCATCTCGTCAAGCAATGAAACAAGCGCGGCGTTTTCTTTCATTGGCGCGGGGATGTAATGCGCGCCCCAGGGAAAAGAAATGTTGCGATTCGATCCGGAACGAGAGGTGCCGCCCGGTGCGTTTTCAAGTTCAACGAGTACGAAATCATTGAAGCCTGAATTTTGCAGTCGCCACGCAGCGGTCAGTCCTGCGACACCGCCGCCGACGATCACAATCGGAACGTCGGTCCAGGCGTCTGCCGGCACCTCGACCTTCAAGCCGTCACGCAATCTGTGTCCGAACACGTCTGACGTGCCGACAATCTCGCCTTCGGGAAACCTCGGCGCCGAGTTCCGCTTACACGCCGCGAGCGCAAACGGAGCACCCAGAAAGGCAGCGAGAATTTCACGTCGATTAAAGAGCGTCATCCGTGTCACTCAAATCGTCGCCATTCGCCTTCGTAATATCTGACAAGCGCCTGGTTATCGAGACGATTAATCTCCACCGGCACTGGTCCAATATCACCTGACAACGTGAACATCGCCACGAGTGTCTGATCGTCTAAAAATCGCAACCCTGCCGGCGGGTGCCGCGGTATCTCGAAAGCCGACGCGCGTGCGAGCGCAAATCCCCACAGCCCAAAGCTCGGCACCGCGGTGTAATAAGGCCTGACTACAAAGCCCGCCGCCTCGAGCGTGCGAATGATGCACCAGTACGAACTGCGCGCAAACATCGGCGACGTCGATTGCACACTCACGGCCGCCTCCGGCGCCAGTTTCGCCCGCAGCATCCGGTAGAAGCGCGTTGTATACAGCTTGCCCAGCGAGAAACTGTTCGGATCGGGAAAATCGACAATCGCAGCGTCGTAAGTCGCCTCCGTGGTCTCTTCGATCCAAACGAACGCGTCCGCGTTCACAACCTGAACACGCGGATCGTCAAACGCCTTCTGATTCAAGTTCGCAAGCAACGGAAAACGCGTCGACAAGTTCGTCATGTCGGGATCGAGATCCACGAGAGTGACACGTTCAACCGATGGATACTTCAGCACTTCGCGCAACGCCAATCCATCACCGCCACCCAGCACAACCACGCGCTTCGGATTGTTCGCCAGCAGCATCGCCGGATGGACGAGGGCCTCGTGATAGCGATACTCGTCGGTCGAACTAAACTGCAAATTGCCATTCAGGAACAACTGAAACCCGGCGCGCCCGCGCGTGATGACGATTCGCTGATACGGCGTGTCTTTTGTGTAGACGATCTCGTCCGCAAACATCTCGTCTTCCGCGAGCGACGTGAGCTTGTTTGCGTAAATCAAACCCGCGAGCAGCAGCGCCATGACCACAACTGCCCTCATTCGCAACCCGACAATGCCGCTCTTGATCAAAGGACGCAGCAACCACGTGCCCCACAACGCAACGCCCGCGTTCAGCATGCCGAACACGAGCGATGTGCGGATTAAACCCAGCCGCGGCACAAACAAGATCGGAAACAGAATCGATGCGAGCAACGCGCCGATGTAGTCGAACGCGAGCACTCGCGAAACGAGTTGCTTGAATTCAACTTTGTCTTTCAGGATGCGCAGGAGCAGCGGTATCTCGAGACCAACAAACACGCCAATCGCAAACACGACGAAATAGAGCACAGCGTAGAAATAGCTCACGCGCGAAAAAGTGATGAACAGCAACGGCGCGGAAAACCCGCCGAGTATGGCTACCGCCAGTTCGATGTCGACGAACTTGCGTGCGAGTCCTTTATCGATGAAGCCTGAGAGCCACGAGCCGACGCCCATGGCGAAAAGGTAGATACCGATGATGAGGGAAAACTGAGTGACGGAGTCGCCGAGAACGTAGCTGGCGAGAGTTCCGGCCAACAGCTCGTAAATTAATCCGCAGGTTGCGACGATGAGAACGTTGAGAAAAAGTAGCGGCGGTCGTTTCATTTTCCATTTCACATTTGGCATTTCTCATTTGTCATTTCCTGACGCTCCGCACATTCAACGTTTGCGTCTAAATGAAAAATGACAAACGGAAAATGAAAAACAACCTCATCCGTGAATCGCCGCCGCGATAATCAACGCGCTGCCGAGAATGACGGCCGCGATCACGATCGCGAGCGCGACGTTGTGATCCTCTTCGATCTCTTTCCGCACCGAAAACGGCGTCGCCTTCGCGATCACCAGGAACGCGAGCGCGAAGACGATGAGGCCAATGACGACGAATACTACGGTCGTGACGACGATTGGCAGGAGCTGTTCCATCGGAACTACTAAACCGTAGCCACAAAAAGGCACAAAAGAGCCAAAAGGCACAAAAGACGTAAGAGAAGCAACTGATTCAAGCAGCATCATTTTCCTCCGTGTAAGCCGTAGTGCCAGAAATGAAATGATCGATAACCATTCTGCCGCGCGTCAGGCGGCAACTGTCTGCGCGTACCACCGCCCAGTTCCCAACCAAGGAGCGCGGCCGCGCTGTACAAGGTCACAATGCCGGTTGCAAAGATCATGTAAAGTGTTTTGAGCATTCGTTTCTCCTCAGAAAGTTCCCGCAAAGACGCAAAGGCGCAAAGAAAAGGCGGAAGACGTCAAACCATTCACTGAAACACATCTTTGGTCTTTCTTTGCGGCTTTGCGCCTTTGCGGGAAACTACTCGTCATCATCGTCGTCGCCCCCGCTGGTCGTAAACATACTTTCGGACCATCGTTTGTGTTCGAAACTGATGTGATAGATCAACATCACGATTGGTCCAATGGTTATCGCAATCAGTGCGAGCAGCAGGTTGAGGCCCGTAGGCACGTTCTGTTGGATCGCTACTGAAACAACAGCGGGCTCTTGCCACTTCTCCCACTGTCCTTCCAATCGCAGGATGTAGCGCCCGGCGGGCATCGAGGAGGTGGAAGTTGAGTCTTTTCGGTCGCCCTCAGTCCATGACTCACCGTTTTCGACGCCCTGGTAATAAGAAATGTCGATTGGGAATGATTGGACCACGCCAGTGTCGTCGTTGATCAGGTCGCCTTCGAGGTAGACCCACGTGTTCTGCACCGGCGACTCGGCTTCGATGCGAATATTCCGTCTTCCAGCTAATTCGAACGGCTCGCTGAAGAAGACGTACGTCGCGTCAGCGTTTGCCAGTGGCTGAAGGGTCACGGTTTGCTTGAATACTTCTTTCTCCGACCCCGAAACGACAAGCATCAGGAATCCGGTCAAAAGCAGGACGCCAAGAAATAATAGCCAGTACTTGTAAACCCACTTGTGTTTGTAAGGCTGATTCGGCGCGACGCCCGACGGACGCGGCAGTCCCGTCACGCTGAATGCTTTTTCGATCTGCGGAACTTCGATGTATGTTCCGAGCGACCAGTTGACCTCGCCAGTGGCGCGTCGCGTCTTCTCCGGATCGTTCGGGTCAGTCACATATACCGTCGACACTTCTTTCGAAAGCATGTAAGGCGCACGCACGTAATCGACTCCACGCACCTGCTCGCCAGTTTCGACTTTCCAGTAAAACTCACCCAGCACGACTTCGACTTTCGCCTGCGCGTCCTGGAAGATCTTGTAGTTCTTGCCCCGAAAGCTGACGGACTTCGCCGATTCCGTCACCTCGCCCGGCGGCACCGCCTGCACGTAGTTCCAGTGATCGTCGCTATGGACCAACCAGCGAAAACCAATTTGTGGGTTGTAAAGTAGATACTCGCTCCAGAAGTACGTCACACCTTC
>DASRPN010000014.1:0-6695 GCA_035646355.1 Pyrinomonadaceae bacterium
GGCGATCACCTCATCCTTGATGACCTGCGAAGGAGACGTCTGCCGCTTTTTCGCCTCAGCTTCCAGGAGTAGCGTGTCGATCTGCAGATCGAGCTCGCGCTTACGAGCGTCGATTACCTCGCGCTGTAACTGTTCGATGCGTGTCCGTGTTTCAGGACTGAGATCGTGTTTGGTGATCTTTACTCCGTTGACCACCCCGAGAATGTCCGACAGTCGCTTATCTTCGCATCCACAGTCATCGGTACCTGGTGGCGTCGTTGAAGTTGCGGGCGCGTTTTGAGCAGCCGCTGGTTTTTGAGTTGGGGCTGAGCCTGTTTGCTCAACCGCGTGCGCTGCGACCGGTGCACCGGCCACAACCATCATAAGAAGACTGAATAAAAGTTTTTTCATGACGTAGATATTTCATCCTTTGGTTATCATTAATTGTTCTTGACCCAACCGCTGGCTGAGACGAATTCTTTTTTTGCAGGATCGATTGAGACAACGTAGGCACCCATCGCCCCGACGCGACGGTTTGGTCCAAAAGTAATGCGGGGAGTCACGCCTGTCTCGTACTCGTAGAGTCCCTCCAGCTCGGTCACAAGTTTTTCACGGCTCAAATCCCTTCCGGCTCGCTTTAACGCTTCCGTAAAAATCTTGGCGGCGGCGAAAGCCATCAGTTGCGATGCAACATGTCGAGTCGCAAACTTGTACTTTTCCTGGAGCGCGCGCAATTCCGCCATTCCTTCGGGCGTTACGTCGCCCGGCACAGTCGGAAAGGACAGGAATACATGGTCCTTGAAACTCAAAGGTACACTCTGGACCAGTTCTCTTCCCGCTAATGCACCGAGCAAAAAAACATATGGAGTCCAATTCGCGGCTGCCGCAGCATTGATGAAGAGTGCCTCCTCACCGCCTGCACCGAGAAAGAAAACAGCTTCCGTTCCCTCTCCTTTTAAAGTTGCGGCGATTCCAGCCGCATCGACGAGTTTGCCCGAATAGGATTTTCTGGTGGTGGTCCAACTTTTTTTTCGGGCCTGATCCTCTATGGCTTCCGCAGCGGCCAGAGCGAGTTCGTTTTGGGAGTGGACGATTGCAAGCCGTCGCTTTTGCAACTCCGGCTTGTTGGCTGCGAAGTTGACAAGGGCGCGTGCTTGTTCGCTCGCACCCGGCAGCAAGTAGAAAACATTGCGGTTAGACTGAAAACCCGTCTGCGGCAAAAGCGTTACAGGTCCCATGAACGGTATCTCGGTTTCTTGCGTCAAAGCAGCAAGCTCTTTGTCCGCTCCGGCGCTTAACCCACTGACCATTGCGAAAAGCTCGCCATTTTCGACTAACTTCCTGACGTTAGCTGCCGTTGCCGCAGCGTCAGAGCCCGTCTGGATCGTTTGCAGTTCAATGCTGCGGTTGTAGATCCCGCCCCTATCGTTGACGTTTGCGAAGTATGCAGTGAGCACATCCTTCATCGCCGCGCCTATCTCCGAGAGCCCTCCTTCTTTCGGGAGGATCGTGCCCAGTCGAACGCTGGTTGCCGTAAGACCCGGGTCGCGGTCGGACTCGATTCGTTTGAGATAGGCAATGAGGTTGGCCATGTCTTCGTCTGACATCTCATAACGCGGCATCGCAACAGCCATTTCATTTCCCGCCGGATCCAACCCCTGGACCAGCGAGCGAGTAAACAGCTTTTCATTAAATGGACCATGCTTGCGGCCGGTTGAGTGGGTGTGTCCGTAAGGCTTGGCCAGATCCGCCCAGGTCAGATTTCCAGCCGTAACACCACCCTCAGTTTTGCCCTCGCCGCGAAGACCGTGACAGCCGGCGCAGGTTAACGTTGACGCGGGCAAGTCCATGTCGCCGACCATTGCCGTGATCTCTTTTCCGGAAGGGCTTGCGCCTCGCAGGTAGATAGCCTTGCCGCGCCTCTCCGCCGGTGACAACCCGCGCTCGGCGGACGTTGCTCTCTGCTCCTGTACCTGGGCCACCGACGCCGCATTCGGCAAAAGAACGCATGAAACGCCAAACGCTAATGCGGCCCAAAACAAAATGGCGAAGAACTGTGATCTCTGACTCATCTTTTTAGAAACCAAATGTGCGTCTGCCTTCATCTTTCAGCGTAACCTCTGCGTCCGCGGCGTCTCGGCGGGTTACTAAACTCTTACCGATGCATTCCCGCTGATATGCAAAGGACGCAGAAGACGCGGAGGTCAGGTAGAGACTACCGCGTTGCGCCGTTATCGTTAACAACACTTTCGACGATTTTCACAAGTTCGCCTACGTTCGCCATTCCGAAGGCTTTTTTCCAAAGTCCGGTTGGTTCGTTTCCTATAATGAAAATCGTCTTGTGATCTTCTTTCGTCTCTACGTACTGGCCCAGTTTGTAGAGTGCCCAATCGAGATTCTCTTTCTTACCAGTCAGAAAAACCCAGCCCGGTCCAGCGTTAAACTTCTTCGCGTAGTCTTTAAGACGCGTAGGCGTGTCAACCTCCGGGTCGACCGTGATTGAAACCAGAAAGACGTCTCGACCGACGCGGTCGCCGAGCGCTTCCTGAATCCTCTCCATGTTGCGATTCATCGGCGGGCATACGGAAGTGCAGGTCGTAAAGAATGCATTGATCACAACCGTCTTACCTTTGAGCACGTCCGTGTAAAAGCGCACCTTTTGGCCGTTCTGATTTAGCAGCTCAACGTCCGTAAAGTACTTGCGTGCGGGTGAAGCTGCTTCGGAAGCTTTCGTCATGTGCGAATGATCGTGTGGAGCTGGCGGAGATTTCGGCGCAGGCTTCGCTTGCGGTGCGGGATTCTGCTCGGGTGTCCCTTGCGTGGATTGTGTTTGGGCCAAGCAGTCATGCGTCGCCGTTAAAACGACTGCTAACAATACAAGTGAAATGAAAATTTGTAGTCTCATTGGTTCGATCTCTCCGCTCTGGCAGTTGCGTTCTTGCCTGCCATGGCGTCGTTAATGATTTGCACCAACTGGCTTGGTTTCGCCAAACCGTAACTACGGGTCCAAGTGCCATGCACGTCGTTGCCGATGATTACCGTCGGCGTGTGATCCTCACGGCGTGCTGAAGACGCGCCGAGAGCACGTAGCAGTTCGTCAACCTGCGGTTTATTCCCGGTGACGAAGGTCCAGCCATCGCCGGCGTGAAATTTCGCGCCCCAGGCCTTGAGCCGTTCGGGCGTATCAGTCGCTGGATCGACGCTGACGGAAATCAACCGCACGTCTCGACCCACCTTTTCGCCCAATGCCTTCTGCACACGTGCGAAGGTCGCGGCGAGCGGCGGACAGATTGTCGTGCAGGTCGTAAAGATGAAATTGATCGCGACCGTCTTGCCCTTGACGAGGTCGGTGTAGAAATGGATCTTGCGTCCGTCCTGATCCAGTAGTTCGATATCCGGGATATCCATCTTCGATATTTGTCCGGCGGATGCACCGGCCGTCTCTGTGAACTGGGCGTTCGAGATTTTCGCCTCATCCTCGTGTGAAGCGACCTTAGCTTCCTCTTTTTGCAGCTTCATGCCGCACTTCGGGCACTTGCCCGCTGACTTAGATCTCACAGTCGGGTGCATTGGGCACGAGTAATGAACCTTATCCTTTGCTTGCGGCCGCTGCTTGCTCTGCCTGGTTCCTTTTGTTGACGTCGTTTTGGCACCATGGTGTGGCTCTCCCGACTGCGCCAGCGCAGGTATGAATGCAAGCGTGCAGATGAGCAGGCTGAGAGTCAGATGTTTCGGGTGCAGGTGTTTCATTTTTTCTCCATTCATTGTCAGCGTCCTCGGCTATTGCTTCTTCTGTGCTTCAGACGTATTGGTCGCGGTGGCCGCCGCAGTTTGCAGAGTCAGGTGAGGCAGTTGTCTGAAAGTCACGCCCTGAGACTTGCTCTCGACGAAGACAAAGTACAAACCGGGTTGCGGAACTTTTATATCGAGTTCATAAACGCCATCGCCGACCGAGCGGGCGAAGTCGCGTTTCTGCCAGGTCGCTGGCGCTAGAAACGTTAGCACACGCACGTCCTTCAAATCGCTCTTCGGTTTGGACGTTGAAGTGTCGTAAAGCTTGAAACGAAGTTTGTAGTTTTCACCGATGCGCAATTGGGTGCCTTTATTTAAATATTCGATTCGAACCGCGATTGGTTTTTCTCTGCGGACATCCGGGTTCGGCTTCGCTTCGGCATTGAAGCAGTGGGTGATTCGAGGCGAGTCGAGCAGGAACGCAACGTCGTAGATGCCGCTCTTCGGCAATCTCGTCGTGGCCACGTAAACGCCCGAAGACACTTCGCGCAGCGAACGGTCGATCACCATTACCGCGCGAGGCTTGCGCCGGTAGTTCTGAAAACTACCCATCGGCGCGGCCATGCCCTCCGAGTAGTAATAGATGATACGGTCGGCAGGGTTCGCGACCAACACTGAGCTACCTTCCGGCGCGGGCACGATAACGTCGCGGGCGCTCGTCTCCAGCGGCACGTCCGCGGGCGCGTTCTGCCCGCCTGGAAATTTCGCGACGTCGGGTTGATCGCTCAATGTGCTGAGGCGAACCATACTCACTTCGCTCGATCCAGCTGAACGGACATAAGCGAACGTGTCGGTGAACGCAACCTGATCTGGACCTTTTTCAACGCTGATCGTGTGGGCCAGACGGTTTGTGGAAGCGTCCAGGACATACACGACATTTTCTACGGGATTGGGAACAAAGCCCCAACGGCCGCCCGGCGCGAAACGCAAATGTTTAATGCCAGGCTTCGTCTGAATACGAGTTGCCACCTCATGGCTGCGCGTATCGACTACGGCGATGCTCCCTTCAACGCCGTTCACAATGTACAGCGCATTGCCAAGCTCCGAGAAGACAACAGATGTAAGCGGGCCGCCGATCTTGAGATCTCGCACCTTCACGAGTTTCGGAATATCGATAACCGAGAGTGTCCCATCCTCCTCATTAGTGATGAACGCAAACCGGTTGTCACTGCTGAAGTCGATCTCGTGATGGCCCTTGCCGGTCGACAATTGTGCCACGACTTTAAGTGTGGTGGCATCGATCACCGTAACGCCACTTTGCTCGTTCGGCGCGGTCGCGTCGTTACCGACCCAGAGGTATCGCTCGTCTGGTTGCAAGCGAACGCGTGCCGGCTTCATGCCGCTGTCTATGTTGGCGATGATTTTCCAGGTGCTTGTGTCAACTACAGCAACCTGGTTGACGAGTGGCACGCTGACAAAAAGTTTCTCGTCGCTCGCCTTTTGCGCCCAATCCTCGCCGCGGCCCTTCAGCATCACGAGCGTCAAGAGCTTGCTCGAGCCGAAACCGAGCAACGGATCGATTACGGAGATATTCGCCTCGTCATTAAGCGCAAGCAGGTAGTAGGCATTCAGGTCCACATCGGGACGTGAACGAAGGCTACCCTGGAGGAACGACTGGACTTTCTCACGACACTCTTTCTGATCGGTTTCGCCTGCGCCGCGCTGAGTCAGCCATACTGACGGCTTCACTCCGGAGAGCGGTGTCTTGGTCGCCTTGTCGTTGATCTTGAAACGAACAGTAGCTTCTTTTGCCTCCATCAATTCGGAGGGCTTACCTGCCTCTTCGAGTGGCTCGATTGTAAACTCGATCTCTACACCTTCACGTTCGATCTTTTGTGGACCGCGGGAGACTTTAGTTTGCGCCACTCCCGCGGGAGCGGCAGGTGAAGCTTTAGAGCCGGATTTCTCCTGGGCCAACGCCGGGATAAAATTCCCTGCAACCATAGAGAAAAGCAGGACCATGCGGAGGAGATGTTTTTGTGTCGTCTTCATAAGATTTAGTTTCAATGGAAAGTGTCCCAAAAAAGCGCGACTGTCAGCGCGGCGATTAACGAACGCGGTCGCGAAAGCTAACGGGTTATCGCTTTCAAGTCGCGCATCGTGCTGCAGAAGGACCGCACGGCGACAAACGCGTCATTAGCAAACTCGACGATCGCTCGACGCAGTTCCGGCGACTCTTGAAAAATGAAGAGTGTGCGCCCGTTATTCTGCTTGATGTTTTCAATCGCGAAACCACGACAGCGCAGAAAGCTTGTGAGCGTCAGGTCAGTGGTCTGATACGTCTCGTTCAACGTTGGGGAAACCGAGTCCACTATCTTTTTCATTGTCTGTTGCTCTTCCGCAGAGCTCGGGATATTCATCATGAGTGCACACTTGAGGGCCACTCCCTCTCCCGTTGGTCGGACGGCTAAACCGTGAGTGGAATGACTGTGTTCGTGAAATTTGTACTGCGGGGTTTCCTGAAGTCCGCTGACTGCCGTTGAGTCAGCAGTGAAGCTATGCTGGTTATGCGATAGCGGCCGGCTTGTCTCTTAAACCACTACATCGTTAACGATGATAAGACCGGCCGCATTCGCAATTCCAGACTTGCGTTAGAAAACGCAGGCTGCGCCAGTGCCTTGCGCTTGGAGTTCGTTAATGGCCGCAATGATCGCATCAGCGTCGGCCAGCAGTTCCTGTCCGGTCGCGCCGAGCGCGGGATCCTGATTTATTCTGCCGACGGTGATCAAATGGTTCACATTCGTTTTGAAATTGTTGAGTTTCTGAATGGCGTCGCAGAATTTAGCCTGGTCAACCTTAAGGCTCGCTTCGTCTAGTTTCTCGATCAAGCCAGGACGGTCCTTCGTCTCAGCAGACTTACCAGTAATGGTGATGCCGGCAGTTTTAGCTCTTAAGGAGGCGATCATCGCTTGAACCTCTGTTAC
>DASRPN010000015.1:0-28189 GCA_035646355.1 Pyrinomonadaceae bacterium
GAAGATGTCGCAAACGTAATCGATCTCTTCGTACGAGAGCATCTTCTCTTTTGGCGCGATGGGCGGTTCGCCATGCGGCAGGCAGTAAAAGCAGCGGAAATTACAGCGATCCGTAAGCGAAACGCGGAGATCCCGGATGGCGCGGCCAAATGAGTCACGTAAACCCGACATGCGTGAAAATGGTAACACGGATTGAAAAAACACCTTAACCGGCGGGGTCTCTCGTGAACACAGATGTGGGCAGACGGCGTCGTATTTCGGGATGTTGGAGTGTCCGCTTGAGCGTGAAGTCGAATAAAAGCGGGTTGTACTGGTAGATCTCCTTGAGCGTCGCCCTCGTCCGCGTTGATGTACCCACGTCGGACCAGTGGACGCATGCGAATCAGCATATTGACTGACGGCAGAGGATAGTCGCTGCCGTTTACGATCCGATCGTGGAGATCCTCGCGCCCAGGAATCGTATTCAGCGGCTTTCCGGCACGATTAAATTGCGTCATCGCCGACGTCTCGCCGAACACCAGGCCTTCGTAACGCTTGTCGTCCATCAACCGCATGAACAGATCAAAATTGTCGACCTGCTTACACGATTTATCGTCGAGATCTTCATTCGTACCCAACCCGGCACAATGCGCGACGATCACTTTCACGCCATGGTCCAACGGACGCCGCAACAACAATGGATTGCGGAGTTTTTGATCCTCTTCCGCTTCGACCGCCTTCTCCTCTCCACCATGACTCAACAACACAAGCTTGAGATCCTTCATTCCTCTGATAAAACGGATCGCACTGCGGATCGGAAGGATTGATGCCGTTTGTGGACAGTTCATCTGGCTGTCGTCTGAAGGCGCCGCCGATTGTATGAATGAGACACATTCTCGATCAGTCGCCGCGTCGTGGCGTTTGATTAGCCGCGCGTCGCGGTAGGCGCATCATCGTGCCCTGCATCGTGGCGACTAGCTGTTGTTCCTCGCCGGTTGTCGCATACACATCGGCACGGACAACAGTCAACGTTCTTCCAGGTTTAATAACCTCAGCACGCGCTACGAAGAGCTCGCCTTTCGCAGGACGCAGCAGATTCACTTTGAACTCGACCGCGAGGACTTCCGACTCGGGCGGCATCAAACTGTAGGCCGCGTACCCACACGCTGAATCCGCAATCGTCGCGATAATACCCGCATGAACGAAGTTATCCTGCTGAGTGAGATTCGTGCGGTAAGGCAGCGTGATCTCTACGACGCCCGGCTCGACACGAGTCAACTCGCCGCCGATCAAACCCATGATCGCCTGCTTCGCAAAACTTTGCCTTACTTCGTCCGCAAACGAGGGATTACTCGGTGGCCGCATCATCTTTATTTCAACGCCTGGTCCAGACTGGAAGAATCATCAAGCAAAATCCATTCGATGATCGAAAGCGGCAGGCTGCCGTTTTTCAACAAGTCATCGTGGAACTGCCCGAGTTGAAAACCAGCGCCGCGCTTGTCGCGGTACTTTCCGAGCAGCCGCATGATCTGCCACTTGCCGGTGATGTACGTGATCTTCTGTGACGGATACGATGCCGCGCCCGCCGCTTCACCGACAGCGGCCTCGCGATCGAGTCCACCTGCTTCCATGAAGTAGTTCACCGATTGATCAAACGTCCACTTCCCGGTGTGCAGATTCACGTCGACGCCGATGCGGGCCGCACGATAACGCGACAGTCGCAAAATTTGCCCCTGCGCCGCCGAGTTGTCCGGATAAAATCCGGTGCGCATCAACATCTCTTCGGTGTAAAGCGCCCAACCCTCGATAAGAATCCCGTCAAAGTGTTGCCGCCGGATCTCGTTCGACACGTGGTTCGCGATCGAGAGTTGCAGGAAGTGACCGGGAATGCCTTCGTGGCCCAGGATCGGACGTGGGTCCTCGATCGCAGCCCGGATGTAAAAATTTTTACTCGCGGGGTTGTAGGTCGGAATGAAATAAAAACCGCTGTTGTCTTTGTCGTAGACGCCCGGCGCGTTCATAAACCCGCCGGGACTCGTCGGCTTGAACGCTTCCGGCAACTGGCGAATTTCGAATGGACCAACGAACGAAGGGATCGTTACCAGCCGCTTGCTCTTCAAAAACTCAATCATCTCAGCCTGACGGCTTTCGTACTTCTTGAGAAAGTCCTGCTGGTCTGTCGGAATACTCTTGCTGCGCGCCGGATTCGGATCAGCGAGCGATGGATCGGAAAGCAGCGACTCCAACGCGCGATACCGTGCGAGCTCCGTCTGGCCCAACATCTCGACCTGCCCGGCGTCGAGCGGTAACAAGTAAATATTCTTGAGCAGGTAGTTGTAGTTCTCCGCGCCCATTGGCTTGAACGGCACCATGCCCGGCAGACGTTGCTCCAGCCAGTCAGCAAAACCGTGAATCGACTTCAGCGCCGCGTCACGCGCTGCGACGAGCGCGGTCTTCTCCGCCGCCGGAAGATCCTTCGCGAGCGTCATCAAACTATCGTTGAAAAGACCGTCGATATAACGCGCGGAGTCGATCGCAAGCCGTGCGTAAAGCTGAACGGGACGCGTGAGGTTCGACTTTGCCTTCTCGATCACGAAAGGCATCTGCTTCAGACGCGCCGTGGCGGCGAGGACACGCACACGCGGGGTGTCGTACTCTTTTTTCAAGAGGGAAAAGATTCCGCTGCTGCACTCGTTGACGTAAAGCTGCGGATCAGTCGCTTCCGGATCGATCACGCGATTGAAAAACGCGACGCCTTCGAGCTGTGAACGAAACAGCAACCAGTCGATCCGATCGTCTTTGGACCAGCTCGCCACCGGCATTGCTCGCACTTTGTTCAGCAAATCGGTGACGTAGAGCCGCCTCGCCAAAACAGCCGACAACGAGTAATCCGTCAGCTTGTCGTCCCAGGTGTGCAGACCGGCGTCGCTCGAAACGACGGGAAAATTCTTATCGCGCCAGCGGTAATACTCGTCCGCCATGCGACGAAGATCGGCGGGTGTTTGAGCTTGAACTGAAGTGAATGACACGAATGTAAGCAGGATTAGTAGAAGGAGTTTCATAGATTCGAAATTAGAGCACGTGCGTTGCGCTGTAATCCGGAAAGTTTCGCGCGTTTCATTGCGCTGCCACGAAAACGTTCGACGTAAGCGTCGTGGCCCAGTTCGACGATATCACGAAGCTCGGCGTTTACGTTCCCCTCGCGCGGCGCGAAACGCGCTTCGTCCGTCACTTGTTCAAAACGATTCCACGGACAAACATCCTGACAGATGTCGCAACCATACACCCAACCCGAAAGATTCTGCTCGATCTGCGGCGGCAACTCCGGCGTGCGCAGTTCTATCGTCGCATACGAAATGCACTTGTTTGAATCGACGACATAAGGTTCGGTAATCGCGTCCGTGGGACACGCGTCGATGCACAGCGTACACGTGCCGCAGTGATCTTCAACGCGCTCGACGTCGTAATCGAGTTCGAGGTTCAACAAGAGCTCGCCGATGAAGACCCACGATCCGTATTCCTGCGTGATCACGTTTGTATGCTTGCCAATCCACCCGAGCCCTGCGCGCACGGCCCACGCCTTGTCCATCACCGGCTGAATATCAACACAAACTTTTCCTTCCGCCTGCGGATCCTGTTCCTTGATCCACTCAAGCAAAGCGCGCAGTTTTTCCGCAACTACATCATGGTAATCGTCGCCCCACGCATAGCGCGAGACTTTTCCGACGGCCGGATTTTGATCGTGTTGGTGAGGTGTGTAGTAGTTGAGTGCGACGACTACGATCGATCGCGCTTCGGGAAAGATCTCGCGCGGGTTGATGCGCTTTTCAACGTCGCGCGCCATCCACGACATCGTGCCTTGATAGCCGCGGGCCAGCCACTCTTTCAAGCGCCGCCCTTCTTCGTCGAGCGAGGCAGCGCTCGCAATTCCGACCTTCGTGAATCCCTCGGCGCGTGCGCGCTCTTTGATCTCGTCTGAGGAGACGCGGGGACCGGGTGTTCGGCCATTGGAACTATTATCGATCGACATTCACTGCGTCACCGCGTCCCCGCGTCACTCCGTCCCCGCGTCTTGAAACTCGAAACTCCACCGCTTACGGCCGAGTTGGAATCTGCGTCATCGTGATCGTAATCATTGGCGACTCGCCCGCAGTGCGGCTGTACGCCACCCAGTAGCCGGCTTTCGGATAACGCACCAGTTTGTACTTCGACCCGTCAGACTTCGTTTCGATATCGCTCCCAAACACCTGTTGTGGCGTGATTGGGTTGCTGGCGCCGTTCATGAAATCGATGGAGATCGCAGTCACCTTGCGCGTGGCCTTGTCGTAAATGACAGAGCACATTTCCTTTTCATTGAAGACGTACAGATCCTGTTCATCGCCCTTATCGGCAGGCGCACCCAGTTTCTTACGCACTTCGTCGGCAAGCCAACCGATCTGAATCCCGCGGTAGTCGAGAAACACCGGGTCATCGGGGCCGCCCGTGGCCGCACCGCCGGCTGGCGTCTTTCGTGTCGTCTGCGCGGTCACTGACGTGACTGCGACGAACAGACAGAGGCCGCCAAGCACAAATCGACTTACCATCCAAAAACTTGAGGATCTCGAAAGGTGAGTCATCGTTACTCCTTTCAAGGAATACTATGTTAGGACCAAAACTGGCAGGCTAGGGAGCCGATCGAAGCATTCCAAAACACCCCAACTGGCTCACATGTCGCGAACAATAATCCGAAGAAATGGCGATGTCAAATGTTAGCGGCCTGTGAATAACACTGTTGACTCGGATGCCAGTTTGGCGTAGAAGCAGGGGGTGTATTTGGACCAGTCTTCAAAGAAGGAGTTATGACCCGATGAACAGAAACGCTTTATCGATTGCGCTGGCATTGACAGTCGCGGTTATAGGGTTCGCGTCGGTCGCTTGCAGTCCAGGCGGTGAAACGAATTCGTCCCTGACAACAAACAGAAACCCGACGCCACCGGCGGAAACGGTGAATGTGGCGTCAATTGAAGCTGAAGTGAAGAAACTGGAAACCGATTGGGCGGCGTCAGCCAACGCGAAAGACGGGAACGCAGTAAGACGCGTCCTTGCTGATGATGTCGTGATCACTTATCCGGATGGAACTACCGGCACGAAAAACGATGAAATACAGATGGTCGAGAGTGGCGCAATTACCGCCGACGCGTGGGAAACACTTGATTCAAAAGTGACCGTACTCGACGCTGACGCCGCATTCATGACCGGACGAAGTGTGGTTAAGAATGGAAAATTGAAGCATCCGAAGACACAGAAGACGATCGACATCAGCGGTGAATATCGCTTTCTCGATGTCTTTGCAAAACGAAACGGCCGCTGGCAGATCGTGGCCTCGCAAGCCACCGGGATACAAAAGCAGCCATAACACGGGTCAGTGGTTCCAAATGCCGGGTATGGTCGTTGAACACTTCGGGCAACGACCTTCCATCGTGACGTTCACCTGCCGGATCATGTAACCGTAACGCTCGACCAGCAACTCGTCGCACGACGGGCAGTAAGTGTTCTCCCAACGTCCCACTCTTCCCGGCAGATTACCCGCGTAGATGTAATTCAGTCCCGCTTCTCCTCCGATCTCACAGGCGCGAATCAGTTGTTCCGCGGTCGTGTTCGCGTTTTCCGTCATTCGATAATCCTGGTGGAACGCCGTGACGTGCCAGGGAATATCGGGAGATACAGAAGCGATAAAGTCTGCCGCGCGGCGCAACTCGTCGGTCGAATCGTTGAAGCCGGGGATCACAAGCGTCACGATCTCTTCCCAGAAACCGCGTTCATGGACCATCTTCACAGTCTCGAGAATGTTGTCGACCACACCGCCGAGCTGTCGATAGTTCTTGTCGTTCATCGACTTCAAATCGATCTTGTAACAGTCGGTCCACGGACGCAGGTAGTCGAGCACTTGCGGCGTCGCGTTTCCGTTTGAGATGAAAGCGGTGCGGAAACCTTCTGGCCGCGCTTTCTTGAAAACTGCCACTGCCCACTCCGCCGTGATCAGCGGTTCGTTGTAGCTGCTGCCGACCATCGCCGCGCCGTAAGCTTTCGCCATCGTCACCAGTCGATCGGGTGAAACTGGAGTCGGGTTCGTCCCCGCGGAATCGTCGCGCAGCGCCTGCGAGGTCAGCCAGTTCTGGCAATACGCGCAGTGCAGATCGCAGCCCAACATGCCAAACGTCAGCGTGTCAGAGCCTGGCAGGACATGGAAAAACGGTTTCTTTTCGGTGGGATCGCAGGCAAGTGCGGCGACGTAGTTTGCCGGCACGCGGAGTTGTCCGTTTTCGTTGAAACGAACTTTGCAGATGCCTCGCTTGCCGAGTTTGATCAGGCAGCGATGGCCACAGGCGTAGCACTTCAGTGCGCCGCCGTCGAGTTCTTCGATCAGTTCAGGCGCTGCTTCGATGGTCATCGCATCGAGCTTCGTCGCCAGGGGCGCTGGTGTAACGGTAATAGGCATTGCTTAGAACTGGTGCTTAGTTCGTTGTTCTCTGTTGTTCGTCGTGGGGAGTGAGTATTATCGTACGAGCCGAAGGACAAAAACACAAAGTACAAAGAACAAAGTACGAAGCACTAAGTAAATGATCATCGAACAAATAACGGTCACGGCGTTTCAGCAACACACTCGTATCCTCGGCTGCGAAACTACAAAACGCGCGATCTGTATCGACCCGGGTGACGAGGCCGACCGAATTGTTGAGGTTCTCGAACGGCATGGGTTGACGCTACAGGCGATCACGCTCACTCACGCGCACCTCGATCACGTCGGCGGCGTTGCCGCGCTAAAAAAGCTACAGCCGGAAGCGAAGATCATCCTGCACAAGGGCGATGAGTTCATGTACGTCGGACTGCCGGAACAGCCGGCGTGGATCGGGATTCCGCGTGCGCAATGGGGCAAGTTGGGAATGGAGTTCGAAGCGCCGCCTCCGGTCGATGAGTATTGGACTGACGGGCAGAAATATTTCGTCGGCGAGCTAACGTTTGAGGTGATTCATTGCCCCGGACACACGCCCGGTCACGTTGTTCTGTTTGAACCGAAAGAGCGAAAGGTGTTTGTAGGCGACGTGTTGTTTGCCGGATCGATCGGCAGGACTGATCTGCCTGGTGGTTCGACCGAGCAGTTGCTCGACTCAATCAAGAACAAGCTGTTGACGATTGGCGACGACGTCGAGGTCTTTTCCGGACACGGACCAACAACGACCATTGGAGAGGAACGATTGACGAACCCATTTTTGATTGGAAACTACTCGCGCGGCGGTGGTCGGTTTTAGAATATCAGCGAAGGCGCTTCGACTTCATTTTTTCCCACAGATCTTTTTGATCGTCGTCCAACTGGCTAGGTAAGGTGTCGACTGAAAGCCCGTGCTGCGCGCAAAACTGTCGCCACAACACGAACCGCAAGTCGTACTGACCGGTGGAGTCTGAAACCTCGTTATTGAGTTCGGGCTCTTTCTTCCGCTCTCCCGTATTCATTTCCGTTACTCTACTTACCTCGAAAGCTGTGGAATAAAAGTGTAGCAGCTTTAATCAAGATGTGCGATCCGTGTCTTTTCTCCAAACCACACAGATCGCAACACCTGTGTGTCGTGATTATTTCTCGACGATGTCTTTTTTCAGACTCGTGACGAAGGCGAGGATGATTACTGACCACTGCTAAGATAGATTGCGCCGGTAGGTGCACGGACACCGCCCGCTGGTTCGAGCGTCACAGCAAACACGGCCCCTTCAAGCGCTTGCTCAGGAACTCGATGCGTTAATTGCGCCCGTCCGACGTCGTCGGGAACAAACGTGCCGCCCGGAATCGGTGGATTTCTACCGACGATAGACCAGAACTGATACTCCTTGCCCTCGGGAATCGGCGGCAGACCATCGACCATCAACATCGCCTGGCCGGTTTTGTCGTAAACGAGGTGTCCAGTTCCCCCCATTGCATGGTCGCTGCCGTGCAATATTGTGTACTTCGCTCCGGGTTCGTCTAACATTCCGACAAATTGAGAGGAGCGATTGAGTTCTGTATCCATCCATTGGTTCTGGTGTGCCAGAGTATCGTTTTCTCTGCGCAACCTTCGGTTCTGCTGCACCAGCACAATGATCCACGAGATCAAAACGAGGAACAGAACCCCCGCGGCAATCGCGCCGATCGGACGTAACGACGCCCACGTGTCTTTGCGGTTCTGTGGGAACATCACAACACGTGACTCGCTTTGCGATTGCTTCTCTTTGCGAACAGCGTTCATGATCCGCGCTCGCACGTGAGAAGAAGGCTCAGCAGGATTCGCGCCGAGCGCCAATTCCGCCGCAGTGTTTTCCCAATCCGCCAGTTCTCTGCGGCACTCGTCACACTCCGCGAGATGCTGATTCAACACACGCGCATCTTCTGCGTCGAGCGACGAAAGCGCATGCGCCGGAAGCAACTCTTTGTAGTCGTCGTGCACCATCGTTAGATCAGCTAATCAAAATACTGTCCCTTCATCGAGAGCAATTCGCGTAGTTTCATCATGCCAGTGCGCATGCGCGTTTTCACGGTCCCAAGCGGCGCGCCCAGTTGCGTAGCGATCTCCGACTGCGTGAGACCGTCGAAATACGCAAGCATCAAAGGGCGCTTTTGCTCTTCGGGGAGTTGGGAGAGGGCGCTGTTTACGACGCCGCGCTGTTCCGACCGGATCGCGTCCATGGCCGCGTCGGAAACTTGTTCAGCCGCTTCGCTGTCGCCGGCAGTGGTCACCACTCGCTCGCGAGAAGCGAGTGCGCGCAGCCGATCGATGCCGCGGCTCCGGGCGAGGGTAACCAGCCAGGTGAACGGTTTCCCGCGATTTGCGTCGAAGTCAGCCGCGCGCCGCCAAACTTGCAAAAACACCTCCTGGAGCACGTCCTCCGCTTCCTCGCGGTTATTTAATATACGCATGAGCACCCCGAACAGGATTACCCGGTAGCGGTCGTAGAGCTGCCCCAGAGCGCTCTCGCTGGCCTCGTCCCTTTTGGCTACGGCCTTCAGCAGCTCGACGTCGTAATCGTGTGGTTGTTCGGGTCGCAAAAGAGGAGTATCCGTGTACCCGAAAATACGAGGGGTACACGGATCACGGATTTAGGCGACGGTAATTTCGTCGGAAAGATAAACGTCCTGGATGGCATTCAGCAGTTGAACGCCTTCATTCATCGGACGCTGGAACGCTTTACGGCCGGAGATAAGACCCATACCGCCGCCGCGCTTGTTAATGACTGCCGTGCGCACCGCCTCGGCCATGTCGCTCGCGCCCTTCGATTCGCCGCCCGAATTGATCAGCCCGCAACGGCCCATGTAGCAATTTGCCACCTGGTACCGGACCAGATCGATCGGGTTCTCGGTAGTGAGTTTCTCGTAAACGAGTTTGTGCGTCTTGCCGTAAGAACCACCCGACGCAGTCTCGACGGATTTGTAACCGGCGTTTCGCTCTGGAAGTTTCTGTTTAATGATGTCCGCCTGGATGGTGACGCCGAGATGGTTCGCCTGGGCAGTCAAATCGGCTGACGCGTGCATGTCGCCCTCCGAGGTTTTGAACTTCGAGTTGCGCAGGTAGCACCAGAGGATACAAGCCATGCCGAGTTCGTGTGCCTGGGCAAACGCTTCGCTGATTTCCGTGATCTGCCGCGTTGACTCGTCAGAACCAAAGTATATGGTGGCGCCGACCGCGACCGCCCCAAGATTGTGTGCTTCCTTCACGGTGCCAAACATCACCTGATCGAACTTGTTTGGCAGCGTCAGCAGCTCGTTATGATTGATCTTCACAATGAACGGGATCTTGTGTGCGTACTTCCTGCCAACAGTTCCGAGCACGCCGAAGGTCGAAGCAACAGCGTTGCAACCGCCTTCGATTGCGAGCCTGATGATGTTCTCAGGATCGAAGTACTGCGGGTTTGGTGCGAACGATGCCCCGGCTGAATGCTCGATGCCCTGGTCCACCGGAAGGATCGAAACATAACCGGTGCCTGCCAGACGGCCGTTGTCGAAAAGTGACTGCAGCGAACGCAAGACCCTGGTGGGACGATCCGAGATGGCCCATACGCGATCGATGAAGTCCGGTCCCGGTAAGTGGATCAGATCCTTCGAAATTGTCTGCGACGAGTAATCGAGAAGCTTCGAAGCGTCGGCTCCGAGAAGCTCTGCAATTCGATCGACCGTAGCTGAGCGCTGTATTTGGGTGGCCATTCAGTGTCCTCCTTGGTATTGCCAGGCAATAATTTTTATTGCCGGTAAACGAAACTGCGGAAATTATATTAGCCGCCGATCATCCGGGCAATGGCAAAGGCCGCGCCTGCGGCGACACTGCCTATGAAAGCCGTTTGAAGAGCGCTTTTGAGGGGTCTGGTGCCGGTAAATCGGCCTTTTACGAAGCCGAAAACCAGCAGGGCGATGAGAGTGAGCACCACTGAAAGCAGCAGGGCATCCGAGGTCTTGGGCAGGAAAATGTACGGCGAGAGAGGGATGAGCCCGCCCACGACGTACGCGCCCGCGATGGTCAGGGCACTGGTCAAAGCTCGTTTTGGATTGGGTTTTTCGAGACCGAGTTCGAAACGCATCATGAAGTCGACCCAGGCGCGCGGCTGCTTTCGTAGCGCTTCTACGATTGGCCATGTTTGCTCCGGAGTTAGGCCGTACGCTTCAAAAACTTCCGCGACTTCGCGCATCTCTTCATGCGGAATCTCGGCGACTTCGCGTTTCTCGCGTTCGCGTTCTTTGGCGTAGTGTTCGGCGTCGCTCTTCGCGGCCATGTAACCGCCGAGGCCCATCGCGATCGATCCGGCGGCGATCTCAGCCAGGCCCGCGGTAACGATGATGGCGGTCTGATCGATAGCTCCGCTCAAACCTGCTGCGAGTGCGAAAGGTACTGTCAAACCATCAGCCATTCCAATTACGGTGTCGCGAACAACTGCACTCGACGTGAAGTGACGTTCCGTGTGGGGAGTTTGGGGCATTAAAACTTTCCGGCCAGCATCAGCAGACCGATCACAATAAACGCAACAGCAGCAACGCGCTTAACCCAGACAAGCGGAACATATTCACCGATAACACTGCCGACCAACACGCCAACCGCCGACACCGCTACAAGCGCCAGACTCGCGCCGATGAAGACGGCCCACGGTCTTTTCGTCTGTGCCGACATCGTCATCGCCGCCAGTTGAGTTTTATCACCCATCTCGGCAAGAAAGATGATGCCGAAAGTCGTCAGCAGTACACGAAAATCCATGGTTGACTCCGAAACTATTTCATATCACTGATCAGTACCGCATCACGCATCAAGGTTCCGCGCGTTGCCGCAAACATTTTGCCGTCCTTGGACCACGCAAATCCTGTCATCAGACTTTCTTTGAAAGACGTCGTTTGTTTCGGCTCACCGCCGGCAACCGGTTGACTCCACACGTTCGAAACGCTATTTCGGTTAACGGAGTAAAGGATCGATTTTCCGTCCGGGCTCCACTGGATCAGCGTCGGCACCGTGCTGCTCGGACCAAAATTATAGGTCGCAACCGGCGTCATGTCGGGAAAGTTCACCACTGCGACACGATTGGGCGGCGCGAATGGATCCGGCGATTCAGGATAAGTGTACGCCAACATTTTTCCGTCCGGTGAAACAACAGCAGAACTCGCTATGTGATCGGAAAGTTGCTCCGGCGTACCGCCGTCGATTGAGATCTTCCACATCGTCGGCTTCGCGCCACCGTTAGCGATGTAGACCACCTCTTTGCCATCGGGCGTCAGCGAAGGAAACACATCAATCGAACCATTAGTCAGGCGAACGGGATTGCCACCGTCGATATTCATTCGCCAAATAGCCACCTGGCCATCGCGTGCCGAAACAAAAACTACGTACTTACCATCGGCTGTGGCAACCGGGCTACCGCCGCCCCTGGTTGTCAATTGCTTGCGGTTGCCTCCACCCGGATCGGCAATCCAAATATCCGGAACGCCACCCTCATTCGACATGTAAAGGACGCGATTGTCGATGGTCCAGCTCAGATTGTTTCCCGCTGATGCATAGAACCCTACATTGCCCGTTGGCAGCCTCACCGCTTCCGCCGCGTCGCCTTCGGGCGCGACCCAAACATTTATCAATCCATTGGTCTGAATCGTGGCAAGTTTCTGGCCACCGGTGGTCAAGCTTATAACCCGATACGCGCTCAGGTCGTTTGTGACTCGGCGTTTTTCACCAGCTGGATAACTGAGTACCCAGTGTTGCGAGTTGTTAACTCCATCACCGGCAACAACTAGTAGACCACTCATGTCAGGCAGCCATTGAACGCGGCTCGCAAACGACCATGGCTCGCCCGTCAACACTTGTTGCTTGCCGTCTTCGACAGAAAACAAAACGACATTGTTCACTCGGGGAGAGGTCGCTACCGTGGCGGCGATCAGCTTGCCATCTGGCGACCACGAAGGACCGGTAAAAAAGATGGGTGAAAAGCGATCGGGACGTTGGCTAACGGCGAGTGTGCGTTCGTTGCTGCCGTCGACATTTGCGATCACGAGTGCGCTTTCGCCGGGGTTTGGATAATTTCCGCGCACCAGTACGAAGCGCTTGCCATCCGGCGCAAAGCTGATGGGAGCATCGATTTTCTCGAGCACTTTTACAGGCAAGCCCCCCAGTGTCGGGATGCGATAGAGCGTGCCGGCATCAAGGTTTGCCTTTACCGCGTAGTAAAGATCGTTGCCATCCGGAGAAAACGTAATGCCGAAAAACCCAACGGCACTTGGCGGAACGATTTCCTTATCGTTGGCTGTACTAACTTGCCTGATCCACAGACTTTGATTGTTTCTGTCACTGCGTACGTAGACGATGAATTGACCGTCCGGAGAAATCGTCACGTCGATCACGTCGCCGGAGTTCGTGAGCCGTGCGAGGTGGATGTTTTGAAACGCGCCGACTTCAGGTTTGCGATTGGCGACCTTGTAAATTCCGAAAGCACCGACACCGAGCACTGAGAGGACAATTGCGAGCACAACGGCAACGCCGATCTTGTGACGCTTTAACTCGACGCTAATCGATTGGGTGATCGTGTTGATGGCGCTGCGAGTTTCCGTAGGATTGAGTGGCGCTTCGGTCGTGGTCGCGTGTGCGCGATCCATTACGCCGGTGAGACTATCGCCGTTCTCAGATGGGACCGAACGATCCAGTTTCGCCTGAAACTCCAGTTCCTGCTTGAGGGCTTTTAGATCGAGCCACAGATCTTTGACGACCTGATAACGCTCTTCACGATCCTTGCGCAGCGACTTGTTGATGATGCGAATCAGTTCCGCGGGAAGTTGCGGCACGATGTGCTGAAGCGGCGTCGGCTCGGTTTTCAAGATTGACGCGAGTGTGTCGCTTGGTGTTTCGCCTTCGAAAGGCTTGCGACGCGCGAGCATCTCGTACATCACCGCGCCCAGACTGAAGATGTCGGATCGATTATCGACGACGAGTGCGCGCGCCTGTTCGGGCGACATGTACCCGGCTGTGCCGAGCACGAATCCCGAACCGGTGCGCACCTGCATTGTCGGTGCTTCGGCGGCGATGGCTCCCGTGGGGTCCTCGCTTAATTTCGCGAGTCCAAAGTCGAGAATCTTGACGTAGCCGTCGGGACGCAACATCACGTTTTCCGGTTTGATGTCGCGATGGATGATGCCTGCCTTATGGGCCGCGGCGAGTGCGTCGGCGATCTGGATGGCGATCGTCAGGGCTTCGTTCAGACTGAGGGACGAGCGCCCGAGGCGGTGGCGCAGTGTTTCACCTTCGACAAACTCGGTTGCGATGACGTGGGTCGAGTTGGCCTGGAAGATTTCGTAGATGGTGATGATGTTGGGATGGTTGAGCGCTGACGCTGCGCGCGCTTCCTGTTCGAATCGTCGGAGGCGATCGTTGTCTTTTGTGAACGCGCTGGGCAGGAGCTTCAGCGCGACCTTGCGGCTCAACCGCTTGTCCTGGGCAAGATAGACTTCGCCCATGCCGCCGCGGCTGATGAACGAAAGCACTTCGTAGTTGCCGATCGTGTCGCCGGTTGGGAGCTCCGATCTTTCGTTGGCGAGCAGTTCGGCAGCGGCGTAGTAGGCAGGCTCGTCGATGAAGCTGCCTTCCTTTTCGTGTGAGGTGATCAGCGATTCGACTTCAGAACGCAGTTCGTCATCGCCGCCACAGG
This sequence comes from Pyrinomonadaceae bacterium, assembly GCA_035646355.1. Taxonomy (GTDB): domain Bacteria; phylum Acidobacteriota; class Blastocatellia; order Pyrinomonadales; family Pyrinomonadaceae; genus PSRF01. The sequence continues at coordinate 14,146 of DASRPN010000015.1, forward strand.
CTTGCGATATAAACGCGGGCCGGTGCTCCGGCAGGTATTTGATTGCCGAATCAAAGATCTCCTTAACTTGTTGCCAGCGTTCCGGGGTCATCTGTCCTTAAAACACTCGTCTAGCTATATACGCGGCTGATACCTTCCAAGTCCCTCACTACAGCTTTGACGCGACGGTACGGCTATGCCGCTCCGACTCACTCCAGTTGACGGCGCAACCAGGCGCGGGCCGATTTCCACTCTCGTTCCACCGTCGCATGACTGATGCCCATGACCTCGGCGGTTTCGTCGATGGAAAGACCGCCGAAGAACTTCAGTTCAACAATTCGACCCTGCTGCGGGTCCAAGTTCGACAGCTCATCGAGCGCTTCATTCAGCGCCAGCAGATCGACCACCGGTTGCGCAACCACCTCTTCCACGCTCGTAATCGAAAGCCGTTGCTGCTCCGATCCACCGCGCTTTTCAGCCTGGTGCCGGCGCGCATGGTCCACCAGGATCCTCCGCATCAACTGCGCCGAAATAGCGAAAAAGTGCGCCCGGTTCTGCCATTTCGCATTCTTCTGCCCGACCAGCTTTAGATACGCCTCGTTCACCAGGGCCGTCGGCTGTAACGTATGGCCCACCCGTTCGCGGCGCAAGTAGTTTGTCGCCAAACGACGGAGCTCAGCGTAAACGAGCGGCATCAACCGGTCGAGCGCCGCCTGATCGCCCTCACCCCAATCGACCAAAAGCTGCGTGATGCCTTCCGGCGATTCCATCGTCAAACGCTTCCGGCGCGCATAATTGCCGCAAAAACGAGCCGAATTCTACAACAATAATTTTGCGACCGTGAGGGAATCCACTTCCAACGTGCGCGTAAGTTAGTGAAGGCCAAAAGCAATTTCGTTGGCCGGACGACAACTTTCAGGAGGTTTAGCCATGAAAAGGAATCTTTATTTGTCCATTGCAATCATGATTATCTGCGGGGTTTTTGCAATCAACGGCCAGGCGCAAACGAGCGTTTCGCCAACGATGCGCGCTCACGTTCCGTTTACGTTTACCGTGGGAGACAAGAGTCTGCCGGCAGGTGACTACACCGTCAGAATTCTGAATCCGACTTCAGATCGAAAGACGTTGCAGATACGAAGTGAAAACGGTCGGGTGAGCGCGATGGTTCAGACTTTCGGTGTTAACAGCGCACTCGCCAAGGACCCGAAGCTTGTATTTCGCCGGTATGGCGAGCAGTACTTCTTCGCGCAAGCGCAAATGGCTGGCGATACGATGAGTCTCGCCGCAACCAAAACGCGCGCCGAGCGTGCAACGCAACGGGCAATGAAGCGTCCCGACAGTAGTACCGTCGTCGCGATCGTTGCTCACTAGAACAAAGGGGATCGAACAAGGGAATCGGCCGGCAGAAGTTGGGGAACTCCTTGCAGGCTGAACAAGCAACGACCCGGAGTCGCCAGTGGCTCTGGGTTGTTGTGTTTATGCTTTACCCTAAAAGTCGGGATACCGCTCTCCCTGTGTAAGCTCTGTGTTCTCTGTGTGCTCGGTGGTTCACTATTTGTTAGAAAAAATAACCACCGAGGCACAGAGCAGAGGTTATACAAAGAAAAGTCGAGTAAATGACTTTCGGGGCAAAGCCTTGTGTTTACGGAATTCAAAAACATTTTCATGTCCTCAGGTGAGCGGGAAACACAGATAAAATCTGTTAATCTCTCCCGCTGATGACGACCCCGGCCGCCCCCACTCCCCTACACATACGCACAGAAGCAATTGCCGGAGTTACCACCTTTTTCACGATGGCGTACATCGTCGTCGTAAACCCGTCGATCCTCTCAACACCCGGAACCGGCATCGCATTCAGCGGCGCACTGACAGCCACAGTCCTGCTCTGTTTCACGATGACACTGCTGATGGGCCTCTACGCCAAACTCCCATTCGGCGTCGCACCCGGCATGGGCATTAACGCATTCTTCACCTTCACGATCATTCTGACACAAGGCGTCTGGTGGCAAACAGCACTCGGCATCGTCTTCTGGGCAGGAGTTCTTTTTCTCTTAATTTCGATAACCCCGATCCGCGAAACGATCGCAAAGGCGATCCCGTCAGAGCTCCGCATCGGCACCGCAGCCGGTATCGGAATTTTTCTGACGTTCATCGGGCTCAAGAACGCCGGACTGATCACAGGCGACCCGGTCACGCTCGTCAAACTCGGTAAGCTCGACGAAAAAACACTGATCGCCGTTATCGGAATGGCGATCATCGTCTTCCTGATCATTCGCGGCAGCTCGCTCGCGTATCTCGCGGGAATCTTCGTCGTTACCGTGCTCGCTCTGCTGCGCGGGCACATCACGGCGCCGCCTCAACTCTTCAGCTATCCCGATTTCCACACCGTCTTTCTCAAACTCGACATCCTCGGTGCGCTGAAACTTTCGTTGTTACCCGCGATCGTCGCCATACTCTTCACCGACCTCTTCGACTCAATCTCCACATTTATGGGCGTGTCCCACGCTTCCGGCCTGCTCGACGAAGAAGGAAATCCAAAGAATCTGCGCCAGGGATTGATTGTGGATTCGGTCGCGACTTTCGGCGCCGGACTGGCGGGCACGTCGTCAGGCACGGCATACATCGAAAGCATCGCGGGTATTAACGTCGGCGGCCGCACCGGACTAACCGCCGTTTTCACAGCGCTTTGTTTTCTCCCGTGCTTCTTCCTGGCCCCGCTCGCGGGCATGGTTCCGGCTTACGCGACCGCCCCTGTCCTCGTGCTGGTAGGCGCCGCGATGTTTAAAAGCGTTGCTGCCATAAACTTCGTCAAAATCGAGGAAGGTCTTCCGGCGTTTTTGACTATAATCCTCATCCCCCTGACCTTTTCGATCACCCAGGGAATACTCTGGGGCTTCATTGCGCATGTTGGCCTTTATCTGGTTGTCGGCCGCAGGAGAGATATTCATCCAGTAATGTACGTTTTGGCGCTGATTGCTGTCGGGTTGTTAGTGCTCGAGCATTCGGCGTGGGCAGACAGGTTATGAGAAACATCGTTCTACTAATCGCAATCGTGTCGAGTGCATTCGTGGTGCAGGCCCAGAATCCCGCGCCGAGCTCGACTCCCGTCGATCAACGTGGTCTTGGCATTCAAAGCGCTACGTCCACATCCACGTCACAAGCTGGGCAGCAACCGAGAGAAGCGAAACCCGAGCTCGTGCTGCAAACCGGCTACAACAGCTACATCGGCGCGACGCGTCTGGTATTTAGTCCTGACGGACGACTGCTCGCCACTGCCACGCTTCGCAGCAACACGATCAAATTGTGGGAGACTGCTACCGGTCGCAAACTGCGCGACATTTCCAGTAGCGGACAGAACGCACCGGGCATCGCTCCCTATGTAGCGTTTAGTCGTGACAGTCGTTTGATCGCGACTGCCACCGCTGACAACTCAGTGAAGGTTTGGGACGTACTTACCGGACGTGAAATACAGACTCTGGCTGGTCCACAAGGTGTCGTCATTGCCTCGTTCGGGGTCTACTTCATAGGTTTCGCTTCTAACAATCAGATCGTCACAGTCAGCGACGCGGCGCGTGTTTGGGATGTCACAACAGGTCGCGAACTGCGGACACTGCACAGCAACTCGACCCCAACTGTGACTGGATTCAACGGCATGGACGGCGGGGTGGCCCTTTCGGCTGACGGTAACCAGTTAGCTTTGCTCAGCGACGACCCCGACCCGCACGTAAAGTTGATCGATGTCACGAGCGGCCGTGAGAGTCGACGCTTCAAGCTATCTGACGATCGAATCAACACCCTACAACTAGCCTTTACGGCCGATGGGCGCCTGCTTGCCGCAGGTGTTAATGATGAGCGCCGTTTCAAACTTTGGGACCTCACAGCTAAAAAGGACCAGGAGCTCACCCGCACGACAAAAGATTACAGCGTCGCCAAATTTAGCAACGACGGCCGGCTGCTTGCCTTGTCTGACAACTACAACATTCGCATCTGGGAAGTGACTTCGCTACGCGAGCTGTCGAGTCTGAAAGCACCAACCACTGGGATGAGTACATACGGCGATGCTTATGTCGGGTTCAGCGAAGACGGAAAGCGCATTGCCACCGGCGGCTTCGATACCGACACGATCGTTTGGGAAACCGAAACCGGTAAACAACTCAACAAGCTGAGCGGCCGCACCAACATGGCCGGCAATGTTTCGTTCAGCGCTGATGGAATGCATCTATATTCAGGTGACCGCACCCGTTGGGACTTGCGCACGGGGCGTGGCCTACGACTCACCGCAAAGCCGCCTGAAAAAAGCTTTGGCACTCCGAGTCCGGATGGGCGCTGGTTGGCGCTGATGACTCTAAACACCGGTATGGTGTCGGTCGTGGAGACTTCGAGTGGGAACCAGGTACACGCGCTGGCGCCTCCCGCAAACGCGTCAGTCCAACGCGCTCGTTTCAGTCCTGACTCGACGATGCTTGTCGTCATCTATTTTCCGGACTATACAAAACAACAACCCACGATCGCGGGACCGTCCGGCGAGATAAAAATTTGGGACGTAAAAACAGGTCGACAACTACGGTCCATCTCGGCCGACAATCCGGTTGAAGCAGAATTCAGTCGCGACAGCCGGACCATTGCCACGATCGGAAGCATGGGCCAAATCTCGCTGTGGGACGCGCAGACGGGTAACAAAGTGCGCGATCTGACGTCGTCGCCGATGAGCGGCTTTATGAAACCCATCGATCCCAGCAGTATCAAACCCGGCCAGATGCCCGCAATGCCAAACATGGCCGACTTCACGGCTATGTTGAACAACACCCTCGGAATGGTTTCCTCCGGAACGATGGGCGAGAAGGCACTCGCCTTTAGCGTCGATGGACGTATCCTCGCAACCGGCGGCTTCGAGTCGAAGGCAAACATCGATTTCACGGCAATGATGAGCGCCGCGATGAGCGGACGTCCGCAAAAGGGTTCGAAGGGTTCAAAGCAGCCCGACCCGGTCGACATAAAGGACCTCAAAGTTGAGACGACGGGCCAGGTGAAACTTTGGGACATCGGGAGCGGCCGTGAGATTGGTGTGCTGAAAGGACATGGGCGCGGCGTAACTAAACTCGTCTTCAGTCGTGATGGAAAGTTTCTTGCCACTGCTGCGTCTGACAACACGATCAAGATTTGGGACGTCGAGAATCGTCGTGACGTACGCACCTTGACGGGCCATACTTCGAGTATTCAGTCGATCGACTTCACTCCTGATGGACGATTGCTCGCCTCATCAAGCGACGATGGCAGTACGTTTCTGTGGGACAGCAAGAGCGGCGAACACCTGTTGACGTTGATCTCGCTCGACGATGGTAGTGAGTGGATGGTCGTCACGCCGCAGGGTTTGTTTGACGGCACACCTGTTTCCTGGAATCAGATCCTCTGGCGGTACAACCAGGACACCTTCAACGTCGCGCCGATCGAGTGGTTCTTCAACGAGTTTTACTATCCGGGCCTGCTGGCTGACGTCTTTAATGGAAAACGTCCGCGCGTGGCGCAGGATGTTTCGAAGAAAGATCGACGACAACCGGTGGTGAAGCTGTCGCTGGTTGGACCATCGGCACCTGAATCCGGTATTGCGGCGCGCACCATCAAGGTGAAGATCGACGTCACCGACGCGCCCGCTGACAAGGACAATCCAAAAGGAAGCGGCGCGCGCGATCTGCGCCTGTTTCGCAATGGATCGTTGGTGAAGGTATGGCGCGGCGACGTGCTGAACGGACAGGCCTCGGTGTCGCTGGAACACGAGATTACAGTTACCGCCGGACCGAATCGGCTCGTGGCCTACGCGTTTAATCGCGACAACGTCAAGAGCAAGGATTCGCCGCTCGAACTTTCCGGCGCGGAGACCCTTAAGAGGAAAGCCACGGCGTACATCGTTGCGATAGGAGTAAATGAATACGCGAACACTCAGTACAATCTGAAGTACGCGGTCGCGGATGCGCGCAGCTTTGGTGACGAGATGCGTCGCAAGCAAACGCAAATCGGAGCTTTCGAGCGCGTCGAAGTTGTCGAACTACTCGACGCAAACGCCACGAAGGACAACATCCTTTCAGTTATCAAGCGGCTCACCGGTCAGCCTGGGCCACCAACGCTGAAGGCCGGTCCCGGCGATGGACTCAAACGCGTCGAGCCTGAAGACACGGTGATCATTTACTACGCCGGACACGGGACTGCGCAGGCACAGCGCTTCTATCTGATCCCACACGATCTCGGATACACCGGCGACCGGACGAAATTGACGGAAGCTGGTTTGAACACGATGCTGTCGCATAGCATTTCAGACATCGAACTGGAAGCGGCCGTCGAAGGTTTGGATGCGGGTCATCTTCTGCTGATCATCGACGCGTGCAATTCAGGACAAGCGCTCGAGGCCGAGGAAAAGCGTCGTGGTCCAATGAATTCAAAAGGCCTAGCGCAACTCGCGTACGAAAAGGGAATGTATATCCTGACGGCTGCGCAGAGTTTTCAGGCGGCACTCGAAGCGGCGCAGTTGGGCCACGGGTACCTGACGTACGCCTTGGTTGAAGAAGGACTGAAAACGCCGATCGCCGACGCGGAGCCGAAAGACGGTGTGCTAATCGCGCGCGAGTGGCTCAACTTCGCGACTGAGCGTGTGCCTCGCATGCAGGAAGAAAAGATGGCGCAGGGCCGTGGGCTTGGTATCCAGATCGCATTCACTGAAGGCGAAGCGGACGTCGCCGATCCGCAGCAGCGAACTGTGCAGCGCCCGCGCGTATTCTATCGCCGCGAGTTGGAAGCAAATCCGCTCGTAATCGCAAAGCCTTAGTCATTTAACTCCGTGTATGGATAACCCCATCGGCAAGTCTGTTCCTCGAAAAGAGGGACGCAAGAAGGTTACTGGGCAGGCGTTGTATATCGACGATCTGTCGTTTCCCGAGATGCTGCATGGAGCCACGGTTCGCAGCCCGAGGCCTCGCGGGCGAATTAAGAACATCAACTTCGGCGGCAACATACCCTGGGACGAGTTCACCGTTGTCACCGCCAAAGACGTTCCCGGCGCGAACTACGTCGCGTTAATTCTGAACGATCAGCCATACCTCGCCGAAGGCTTCGTTAACCACGCCGAAGAACCTGTGTTGCTGATCGCACACCGCGACAAATACCTCGTCGAAGAAGCACGCCGAAACATCGCGATCGAGATCGAAGAGCAGCCCGCCGTGTTTACTCTCGAGGAATCGCTCGCGAAGAAAGAAATCGTGTGGGGCGAGGACAACGTCTTCAAAAAGTTTCTCGTTGATAAAGGGAACGTCGACGAAGCGTGGGCCACCGCGGACTTCATTGTCGAGGGCGAGTACGAAACGGGTGCGCAGGAACAACTCTACATTGAAAACAACGGCGCGATTGCGGTTGCGAATCCCGCGGAAGGCGTGACCGTTTGGGGATCGATGCAGTGTCCTTACTACGTTCACAAGGCGCTCGTTAAGTTGTTTGACCTGCCGGACGAGAAGATCCGCATCATTCAAACCGAAACGGGTGGCGGCTTTGGAGGCAAGGAAGAGTATCCGTCGCTAATCGCCGGCCACGCCGCCCTGCTGGCATGGAAGTCGGGCAAGCCGGTGAAGATCATTTACGACCGCGCTGAAGACATGGCAGCCACGACCAAACGACATCCTTCGCGCACCCGTCATAAGACCGCCGTGTCGAAAGACGGCAAGCTGCTGGCGATGGAGATCGACTTCACGATCGACGGCGGCGCTTACTGCACGCTTTCGCCCGTAGTGCTTTCGCGCGGCACGATTCACGCTGCCGGTCCATACTTCTGCCCGAATGTCAGGATTCACAGCCGTGCAGTTGCGACGAACGTGCCGCCCCATGGCGCGTTCCGAGGTTTCGGCGCGCCGCAAAGTATCTTCGCGCAGGAGCGTCACATGGACCAGGTCGCTCGAGTAGTTAGTTTAACCCCGGAAGAATTTCGCCGTCGCAACTTCATTCGCGAAGGTGAAACAACCGCGACGAGTCAGGTAATTCACGAACGCGTCGATATGAACGGGTTGTTGGATCGCGCGCTTCAGTTGAGCGACTACCATGCGAAACGCGAACGGTTCGCGCTGGCAAACTCGGCTAACGGCAATCGTCCATTCCGCAAAAAGCGCGGCATCGGTTTCGCAACGTTCATGCACGGCGCCGGATTCACCGGATCCGGCGAAGTTTATTTGCAGTCGGTTGTCTCCGCTGAAGCGACGATCGACGGACAGGTACAAATACTCGCGGCGAGCACCGAAATTGGCCAGGGAACAAACACGATCTTTTCGCAGATCGCATCCGAAGCTCTCGGCGTCGACTTCGACACGATCGAAATTGTCCAGCCTGACACGGGACGCGTCCCAAATAGTGGACCGACGGTCGCGTCACGCACGTCCATGGTTGTCGGCAAACTGGTGGAGTCCGCCGTCACAGCCTTGAAGCAAACGTTGATTGGCGCCGGATTACTCGCCGACGGCTACACTGCGTCAGGCTTCCGCGCCGCATGCCGCGACTACGTGACGCGGTTTGGTCCGTTGAAAGCGTCGGCTACTTATCAACCGCCGCCGAACATTTATTGGGACGACGATAAGTACCAGGGCGACGCGTACGGCGCCTACGCATGGGCGGTTTACGTTGCCGAAGTTTCGTACGACGAGCTGACTTACGAGGCGCGAGTTGAAGATTTTGTAGCCTTGCAGGAAGTCGGGCGTGTGCTTAATCCGGTGCTCGCGGCCGGACAGATCGAAGGAGGCGTGGCGCAGGCGATTGGGTTCACGTTGTTTGAAAATGTGGTGTGGAAAGACGGCCGCATGATCAACAACCAGATGACGAATTACATCATTCCGACACCGGTCGACATTCCTCCGATTCGCGTCTACTTCGAAGAGAATCCATACGCCTATGGACCAGGTGGAGCAAAAGGAATCGGCGAGTTACCGATGGACGGCGCGGCCCCGGCAATCCTGAATGCGATCGAAAACGCCACCGGCACGAGTTTTACTCACGTCCCGCTTATGCCCGAACTGTTGATGGAACGACATGAACAAGAGCGAAGTCTCGTTCAAGGTTAACGGCCGGCAACATCGCGTGGAAGTGTTTCCAATGGCGCGTCTCCTCGACGTGTTGCGTGAGGAGTTGCAGCTCACGGGGACCAAGGAGGGTTGTGGCGAGGGTGAGTGTGGCGCGTGCACGGTGAACATCGACGGCCGGATCGTTAATAGTTGTCTGGTCCCGGTGGCCCAGGTTGATGGCAGCGAGATCACAACGATCGAAGGTGTTGCCGGAGAGGCAGAACTTCACGCGGTCCAACAGGCGTTCATCGAACATGGTGGAGCGCAATGCGGGATCTGCACCCCCGGAATGGTCCTCGCCGCGATCGATCTGCTCGAACGGAATCCAAAGCCGACGGAAGCAGACATTCGCACCGCGCTCGCGGGTAATCTGTGTCGCTGCACCGGGTACATGAAGATATTCGAATCCGTAGTTAAAGCGATCGAATGAGAGCCTACATTCCAAGTTACCAGCTCACTACACCAACTTCGCTCGCAGATGTCCTTTCCCTGCTCGCGAACGAACCGGGGATTTGGAAGCCGTTCGCCGGGGGGACCGATCTGATGGTCCTGCTCGAAGCCGGCAGGTTGGACCATCGCAACTACGTTAACATTTGGCAACTGGCTGAACTTCGCGGAATTGAAGTTAACAACGATCACGTCACACTCGGTGCGCTAACAACCTACACCGATGTTCAAACGCATCCAGTTTTGCGCACCGAGTTTCCGATGCTCTGTCAGGCCGCGGGGGAAACCGGCGGGCTCGCAGTCCAGAACCGTGGCACACTCGGCGGCAACATCGTCAATGCCTCACCTGCGGCGGATTCACCACCCGCGTTGCTCGCCTACGACGCCGAAGTTGAGTTAGTCTCAACGCAAGGTTCGCGCTGGTTGCCGTACCAGGGTTTTCACACCGGCTACAAGCAGATGCTGATTCGCCCTGACGAACTGCTGACGAGAATTAGGTTGCCGCGCAACACCACCGGCGCGACCCATTACTATCGCAAAGTCGGAACGCGAAAAGCGCAGGCGATCTCTAAAGTCTGTTTTGCCGGTGTAGCGCGTACGAACAGTGGCCACGTCGGAGACGTGCGCATCGCTGTCGGCAGCGTAGCCCCGATCGTTGTTCGTTGCGTGCAAACAGAAAACGCGCTGAAAGATCAGTCGCCCGACGCCGCAACCGTGAAGTCGGCACAGGCGACGCTGCGACGCGAGATCTCTCCCATTGACGACATTCGGTCGACTGCAAATTACCGTCTGCAAGTCGCGTTGAACTTACTCGCCGACTTTGTGGCAACGCTGAAATCGTAATCAACGAGCATGTCAAACTATCGTCGCACAGTGTTGCTAATGGTGACCTTAGCAACTCTTGTGGTGCACATTCCGGCGCAAGACCAGGATCCGGAAGAACCGATCCCGAACATTCCGGCTGTCCTCAGTGGTCTGCGGGCGAATGCGGTGGAAGGCGACGTGGTCTACGTGCGTGAAAACGCAAAGTTTCCGATTGAAGCGGATCTCGAATTGAAGCAGGCGGACACGTTGCGCACCGGCGCTAACTCACGCATCGAACTCTTGCTGCAACCAGGAAATCTCCTGCGTGCGGGCGCAAACACTGAATGCCACTTCGTCGACGACCGATACGATCGTTTGAAGTTTGTCCTCAACAAGGGCACGCTGAGTTTTGAGCTGCTGAAAAACGATTGGGAAGACACATCAGACTTCTTCGAAACACTCAAACAGGGCTTTGAGCTTATCCGCGTGATCACCCCGAACGCGGAAGTCTTCATCACTCAACCCGGAGTCTTTCGTATCAACACCGCAGACGGACGAACGGAACTCCTCGTCCGCCGAGGCGAGGCGTTGATCGACGGGCGACGCGTAAAGGAAAAACGCTCCGCTGTTGCCGCGGGAGGATCCGTGATCGTCAGTGAGGCCGACGTAAAAGTAGAAGACTCGTTTGATAAATGGGGCCGCGAACGTTCAGACAAACTGATCGAAGCCAATCACGCGCTAAAGAAAGACTCCCCATGGGCGAAGAAGAAAGAAGGACGTGAACCGATCGTCGACATTCCCGCTTCCGACCAGCGAGGCGGCAATCCTCACGTGGTGTCTGCGAGACCGGGCGCAGTTAATTTTGTCGAAATGGGAGTTGAATTTACATCAACAGATAAACCCTGGCAGGAGTTAACCGACAAGACGATACTTGTATCCGGCGACAAAGTGCGTACGGGCCGCCATAGCTTCGCCGAGTTGACGATGTTTCCGGATCTTTACCTGCGAATTGACGGCGAGTCGGAGGTCTTGCTCGAACAACTGTCGAACGAGTCAGTTGCCTTTAAAGTGTTGCGAGGTTCCGCGATACTCGACGTCGCGAGGTTCGATCGAAAAGAGCTACCCGAGATAACGGTACGTGGACCATCGAGTTCCGCCGTCGTCGGAGAAGAAGGAAACTTCCGCGTCAATGCCAAGCCAAGTACCGATGAGATCATAGTTCGCAGAGGCAAGGTCCTGATTCAGGACCGATCGATCGGCTCCTGTCGAATTATCACCGGCGGAAACACGTTCGAGTGCGACCGCAAGATCACTGATAACTTCGACGTGTGGAGCCAGCATCGTGGTGAAGGTCAGCACTTCACCGGTTTGGTCATGGCCACGCGCCTGGGCCAACTGCGCCGGCGTCGCTTCAAAAGCACCGGCTTTTGGTATCAACCTCAGGCAGCAGGGCAGTACACATTCGTGCCTTTCTTTTCGACGTACTTTCGCTCGCCATACGGTGGAACATACTCGAGCGTTCTGTCGCCGCGGCGCGGGCCAATGTTCTTTCAGGTGGACCGCGGAGCCATGGGTCCCCTGCGTGGACCAAGAGCCGTCGCCGCCCCCGTGCGGCCGATCCCGTAATCTGAAGTTCGCAAAACAATCTGACCCGTTAAGGAAAAACTAAATGTCAACTGTCCCTCCAGTCGAGTTCAATCGAAATGCAGTCAGTCCTGTCGAATGCCTTAAGGGTGGATGGAACCTGATCAAGAACCAGTACTGGTTGATCCTGGGCATGGTCATTGTCGGATGGATGATTGCCTCGGCTGTTCCGTTCGGAATATTGATGGGACCGATGATGTGTGGCCTGTTCCTGACGTTTTTCAAACTGCGTCGTGGGGAGCCCATTGAATTCGGGACTCTATTCAAGGGTTTCGAATACCTGGGCCAGAGCATTGTCGCAACGCTGATCCACGTAGTGCCGATTATTTGTCTCGTGGTCGGAGCTTACGTTCTGTTCTACGTTTTCTTCCTTTTCGCGATGCTCTCGCAGACGAACGGAGAACCAAGCGGCGGAGCAATGATGCTTGTCTTTCTCGTGTATGCAGTGTTCTGGATAGCGATCATTGGGTTGATCATGTTCCTCTCGATCGGGTTTATGTTTGTGTACCCCCTAATCGTTGATCGCGGGCTTCAGGGACTCGACGCGATCAAGATGAGTTTCAGGGGCGCGTTCGCAAACTTCTGGGGACTGCTGGGAATGATCTTTTTGAATTTTCTGTTGAGCCTCGCGGGCCTACTCATGTGCATCATCGGGGTGTACTTCGTTTTGCCAATCAGCTATGCGGGCATGGCCGTCGCTTACGAGCAGATCTTTGGGTTGCGGCAGGGTCCACAACCGCCCAGCACGCCCCCACCACCGCCGGTCTTTACTTGATCTCAATGGCGAGTCCGGATCTCATTATTCGCGGACGCAACGTTGTGTTGCCCGATTCGATCGGCGCTCAATCGATCTATGTGCGCGATGGTGTGATCGAATCTGTGCGTGACTATGAGGAGATCGCCGGCGACTGCGAGTTGGTCGAGGCTGATGAGAATTCCGTCATCATGCCTGGACTGGTTGATACGCACGTCCACGTTAATGCGCCCGGCCGCACGGACTGGGAGGGTTTCCAGCATGCAACGACGGCCGCTGCTGCCGGTGGGACCACAACGCTCGTCGACATGCCGCTCAATTCGATTCCGGCGACGACGACACTCGCTGCGTTCCGAACCAAGCTTGATGAAGCGAAAGACAAGTGCTTTATCGACGTTGGGTTTTGGGGTGGCGTTGTGCCCGGAAATACTGCTGAGCTTGCGCCGATGCTTGAAGCAGGCGTGGTTGGGTTCAAATGTTTTCTGGTGCCGTCTGGCGTTGATGAGTTTCAGCACGTAACCGAGACCCATCTGCGCGAAGCAATGCCGGAGATCGCGCGACTCGATGCGTTATTGATCGTCCATGCTGAATTGCCTGGGCCGATCGATCGTGCTGCTCCAAGCGGGTCGGGTGGTGATTACCAGACGTTTCTCGATTCACGGCCGCGAACTGCTGAGAATGAAGCAGTTAAATTGATGATTCGTTTGAGCCGCGAGTTTCGAACGCGCGTGCACATCGTTCATCTTTCATCGTCCGACGCTATTCCCTTATTGCGTGAAGCGCGGAGTGAGGGTGTTGCGATTACGGCCGAGACTTGTCCGCACTATCTTTACTTTTCAGCCGACGAGATACCCGCGGGTGCGACGGAGTTTAAGTGTTGTCCACCGATTCGCGAGCGCGAGAATCGTGAATGGCTATGGGATGGTTTGGCAAACGGAACGATCGACATGATCGTCTCCGATCACTCGCCATGTCCCGCGACGATGAAGTTGCGCGAGTCAGGCGATTTTCTCGCTGCCTGGGGTGGCATTTCGTCGGTCCAACTGCGATTGCCGATCGTTTGGACCGAAGCGCAGCGGCGGGGATACTCGTTTCACGATCTGGCGAAGTGGCTTTGTGCGAATCCGGCGCGGCAAGTGAACCTGGAGTCACGCAAGGGAGTGATTGCCACGGGTCACGATGCCGATTTCGTTATCTGGGATCCGTATCGAGAGATTACTGTAAACGCCGCTGACCTTCATCACCGTCACAAGCTCACACCATACGATGGTCAACGGCTTAACGGTGTCGTGCGAAAAACTTTTCTACGCGGAAAAGAGATCTACGATGA